>NZ_JBHXIB010000022.1:72941-125200 GCF_042723975.1 Amycolatopsis sp. NPDC058340
TCTCACAACAGAGAATACACAAAGTAAACCTGGTGGCTCAGGGCTAAGCACCACGTCGGAGGGGTGGGGCGGCCGCGATCTCGCGTGATCAGACAGCGCACTCACGTGATCAGACAGCGCACTCGAGAGATCGGCCCCCAATCACGAGACATCGCTCCCCAATCACGAGACATCGCTCCCCAATCACAAGAGATCGCTCCCCAATCACAAGAGATCGCTCCCCAATCACGAGACATCGCTCCCCAATCACAAGAGATCGCTCCCCAATCACGAGACATCGCTCCCCAGTCACGAAAGATCGGTCCCCGGTCACGTGAGATCGGCGGCGCCAGGCGGTCGGCCCGCCGGGGTCGTTCGTAGTCCGCCGAGCATCGGGCCGGAGCACCGCTTGATCGGTTCGCCCGCCGGTCCCACCGGTGCCAGAATTCCGGCAGGACACGTCGAGGCGGGGAGTTGTGGATGAAACGCTGGGTCACGCTCACGATCGGGCTGGTCTTCCTGCTGGTCGGCGGCGTCTGGGTGTTACAGGGCGCCGGCGTGCTGACCGGCAGCTTCATGACCGGGCAGAAACTGTGGTTCCTGATCGGACTCGTCGCGTTCCTGGTCGGGGTGGTGCTGGTGGCGGCCACCGCCCGCCGGACGCGACAGACGTCTAGTGACGACAAGGCCGGCTAGCCGCGGAGGCTTCCGAAGGTCGCCGGAACACGCGTGATCAGAGGCGGGACATACGTGATCAGAGGCGGAACACAGGACATTAGGCGATCTTGAAGATCGGGTAGCCGGGCGCGATCTCCAGGAGCTTCTCGTCGGACGCCTTCGCGTCGACACCGTCGAAGAACACACCGACTTCGAACTTCCAGCGCTTGAGGTACGCGCGCAGGATCTCGGGCTTCTCGTGGTCGGCGAGTTCGGTGTAGGTGAACGTCTCGGTGCGGCGTCCGACGCGGAGCTGCCCCTCGCCGGCGACGCGCAGGTTCCGCACCCACTGCGTGACACCGCGCGGAGCGACCAGATAGCGCTCCCCGCCCAGCTTCAGCAGGTTCACCGGGACAGAGCGCAGTTCGCCGCTCTTGCGACCGCGGACCGAGAGCACCCGGCTGCCCAGGACGCTGACGCCGAGCTTCGTCAGCTTGAGCACGAACTCGTTGAACGCGTTGGTCGCCTTCGCCGGCTTGACGTAGCGAATCGCGGCGGCCGCCGGGACGGCTGCGGCATCAGTGGCGGCGGCACCGGCGGTAGCGGTAGCGGCGGCGACTGGGGTGTTGGTGGTGGTCATCTCGTCTCCTCGAAGTCTGCGAGAGCAGTGCTCTCTGTTAAGAGCAGTGAACACCAGAGCAGTGCGCCATGTCAAGAGCAGTGCTCTTGTTTAGGTGCGATGCTCTAGAGTGAGAGCATGGCCGCCACTCAGACCGCGCGCGAACGCGCCCGCGCCGAGCTCACCCGTGAGATCAAGGACGAAGCCCGCCGCCAGCTCGCCGAAGTCGGCGCGCTCGGCCTCTCACTCCGCGCGGTCGCGCGAGAGCTGGGGATGGTCTCGTCCGCGCTCTACCGGTACTTCTCCAGCCGGGAAGAGCTGCTGACCGCGCTGATCGTCGACGCCTACAACGCCGTCGGAGAAGCCGCGGAGGCCGCCGACGACCCCAAGAAGGCCCCGCTGGAGCGATGGGAGTCGATCTGGCACGCGGTCCGCGCCTGGGCGAAGGCGCACCCGCACGAGTACGCGCTGATCTACGGATCGCCGATTCCCGGCTACCAGGCCCCGCAGGACACCGTCGCCCCCGCCGGCCGGGTGGCCTTCGCGCTGGTCGCGGTCCTGCGCGACGCGAATCTCCGGGTCGAGACCGAGGTCGGCGAGATGCCGGTCGAGCTGCTTCACCAGCTCGACGCGCTCACCGAAATCCTCAAGGTCAATCTGGGCCCCGAGACCGCCTCCCGGCTGATCATGGCCTGGACCCAGCTGTTCGGGATGATCAACTTCGAGCTGTTCGGCCAGTACGTCGGCTCCGTCGACCCCTCGGACGCCTTCTTCGCGCACGGGGTCCGTCAGATGGCCGAGTTCACCGGGATCAAGATGACCGGCTGAGCGCGGTCCACGAGCGCATCAGCAGCTGGACGGCGTCCACCACGTCCTCGTCACCGGTTCCCTCCGGGCTGAGGAAGCGCTGCAACAGGAGCCCGTCCTCGAGCGCGTGCAGGATCAACGCGAGGAAGGCCGGGTCGGCGGGCGGTTCCGCGCCCCGCGCGGCGAGCTCGGTCAGGATCGAGGTCTCCAGCAGCGACCTTGTCGACTTCTCGCCTTCGCCGACGAGCGGGCGGGCGTCGGGATTCCGCAGTGCGTAAAGCGCCAGCTCGGTGCGCAGCGTCAGCCAGCCGGCGAGGTGTTCGGCGCGCTCGGCGTTCCAGGCACGCAGGCGGTCCATCATCTCGGCGAAGGAGCCGACGCCGTCACGCAGCGCGGCAACCTCCTCGGCCTCCCGCTGGGTGCGACGGCGCAGCAGTTCGACGACCAGCTCGTGCTTGCCGTCGAAATTGCCGTAGAAGGCACCGCGAGTGAAGCCGGCACGCTCGGCGATCTGCTCGACGGACGTGCCGTTGACCCCGCGTTCGGAGAACAGCTCGGCGGCCGCCGCGAGCAGGCGCTGCCTGGTCTGCTCGCGGCTTTCCTCCCGCGTCAAGCGTTTCGCCGTCACACGGCGATCTTAGAGTTCGGGCTCGGGCTTCCGACCGGACAGCCACACCCCGCCCGCGAGGACGGCGGCGGCGACCACGACGGCCAGGGCGGTGAGCGACCACAACGCCTGGCTCGCCAGGAACGCGGCGACCGCGCCGAAGAGAACGGCGACGAGGAGCAACGGCGTGGTCCGGACGGCTGCGGCGGCGGGGACGGTGGCCATGGGAGCTTTCCCTTCGGGGGTGGTGCGCGGAACACTCGGTTTTCGCGGAGGAGACCTCGCCGGCTCGGTGGCCTTACGCCGAGCCGGGCGCGGATCACCCGTCCGGGCGAGATTGCGGCGTGGCGGCTAGCGTCACGACAGGACGACATCGAGGGAAAGGCGGCTCGCGGTGGAGAAGTGGGCGGAGCAGGTCGGCAGGATCCGGGTGATCGGAACCGGGGTGATGGGCCGGGGCATCGTCCAGCTCGCCGTGACGGCGGGGCTCGAGGTCGAGCTCGCCGACGCCCGGCCCGAGGCGGTCGGCGAGGCCATCGACCATGTCGGCGCGATGCTGGGCAAGCTCGCCGCGAAGGGCAAGATCACCGAGGAAGCGGCCGAGTCCGCGAAAGGCAGGCTGATCGCCGCCGAGGGTCCGCTGGCTCCCGCCGACGGCGTCGACCTCGTCGTCGAAGCGGTCCGCGAGGATCTGGAGATCAAACGCGCGCTGTTCGCCGAGCTGGAACGCGTCTGCGGCCCGGACACCGTGTTCGCCACCAACACCAGCTCGCTTTCGGTCACCGAGATCGGTGCCGCGCTGACCGATCCCGGCCGGTTGCTCGGCCTCCACTTCTTCAACCCGGTCCCGCTGATGCGGCTGGTCGAGGTCGTGCCCGGCGCGCGGACCGCCGCATGGCTGCCGCCCGCCGTGACCGAACTCGTCCGCGGCTGGGGACACGAACCCGTACTCGCCCGTGACGCACCGGGTTTCCTGGTCAACCACGCCGGGCGCGGGCTCGGCACCGAGGCACTGCAGATCCTTGCCGAAGGGATCGCGGAACCGTCCGAAGTGGACCGCATCGCCCGCGACGTCCTCGGTCTGAAACTCGGCCCGTTCGAACTGCTCGACCTCACCGGTCTCGACGTTTCGCACGCGGTGCTCGAAAGCATCTGGAGCGGCTTCCACGGCGAACCGCGGTTGCGGCCGTCGTGGCTGACGCGCCCTCGAGTCGCCGCCGGGCTCTTCGGCCGCAAGAACGGCGAAGGCTTCTACAGCTATGTCGACAGGCAGCAACAGGTCGAGCCGGAACCGGCCGCGCCGGAAGCCCCGAACACCCCGGTGTGGGTCGACGACGAACGCCTCGGCACGCTGCTCTCGGCGGCGGGTATCCAGGTCGTGCACGACGCCTACCCGGACACGGTCCTGATCGTCAGCCCGATCGGCGCGTCCACTGTGGACACCGCGCTCGCGGCGGGCCTCCCGGCGGAACGGGTCGTCGGCGTCGATCCTCTCGGTGGATACGGGAAACGCCTGACGCTTTCGGTCCACCCCGCGCTCGACCCGGCCGCCGGCCGCACCGCCTGGGGCGCGCTCGCCGCGACCGGCCTGCCGGTGACCGTGGTCCGCGACGGTCCCGCGCCGATCGCGCAGCGGCTGCTGGCGTCGATCGTCAACACCGCCTGTTTCATCGCCGGGCAACGGCTCGCGACGCCGGAGGACATCGACACCGCCGTCCGGCTCGGCCTCGGCTACCCGCGCGGGCCGCTGACCTGGGGTGACGAGGCGGGCGCGAAGCTCGTGCTGCGGGTCCTGCGCGGGCTCGTCGCGAGCACCGGCGACCAGCGCTACCGGCCGAGCGCCTGGCTCACCGAACGCGTCGCGCTGGGCCTGCCGCTCACCTCGACCGGCACCACCCCTGCCGACCTGCTGCGCTGATACCCCGAACGCCGTGATGGCCTCCTTCCCTACTTTGAAGGTAGGGAAGGAGGCCATCACGGACAGCGCGGCCACTCACGTCGGAGCTCCGGCCGCTAATGCCCGAAGCGCGTGAAGGCCCCCTTCCCTCGGCTGAACCGAGGGAAGGGGGCCTTCACGCGCGTTTACCGCTTACCAGCGGCCGTCGGTCACGGTTCCGTTGGAGGCGTTCCAGAACACATAGCCGCCCTGGAAGTTGTTCTGCCGTCCGCCGGTGACGGCCATCTCGTCGGTTGTCGGGTAGCGCAGGTACGAGCGCTCCCAGCCGAGCGCGGCCCAGCGTTTGCGGATCTCGCCCCACACGCCGTGCGAGTCGGTCGCCATCGACCAGTAGATGGAACCACCCTTGGTGAAGTGGGTGTACCGGCCGACACCGTCCGGAGTGGCCGCCTCGTCCATGGTCGGGTACCCCATCGGACCGGATTCCCAGCCGAGCGCCGCCCACCGGACCCGGATCCGGCCGTAGATCGCCCTCGCGTCCGTCTGGACGGTGTAGTAGATCGACGCGTCCTTGCTGAAGTGGTTGTACCGGCCGAGCCCGTCCGGGGTGCCCGCCTCGTCGGTGCTCGGGTAGCCCAGCGGTCCGCGCTCCCAGTCGAGCGAAGCCCACTTCTGCCGGATCTTGCCGTAGATCGGGTGCGCCCCGGTGTTCACGGTGTAGTAGATCGACGTCTGCAGGACGCCGGGCCAGACCGGGAAGTGGTTGTACCGGCCCACACCGTCCGGAGTGGACTGTTCGTCGGTCGCGGGCGGACCGAACTTCACGTGACCGCCCAGGGCGAGGTACTTCTTGAGGATCTCGCCCTCGATCTGCTTCACGCCCGTGTCCTTCGACCAGTACAGCCGCCCGCGCTCGTAGGTGCGGAAGCGGACCGTGCCGTCGACGGCCTCGGGCGCGGTCGGCGCGCCGAGTCGTTGCGCCAGCGCGGGTTCGTCGCGGTAGCGCTTGTCGATCGGGGTGATGTAGTTCGCCGTGATGGTCTGGTCGGTCGTGCCCATGGTGATGTTGGTCAGCCGCCCGGTGGATCCGTTCGACCAGCCGGTGAAGGTCGAAGCGCCGTCCGAAGCGACCTCGGCCGCCTGGATCTCCACCGTCGCGCCTTCGACCACCATCGCCGACGAGGCCCCGCCTTCCGGCGTGATGCCGAGCGCCGCGGCGACGTTGCTGGTCAGGGTGAGCCGGTGCTCGCGAGGCTTCGCGATGTAGGTCTTCGAGACCTTCACGCCGGCGCTGTCGGTCGCCGTCGCGGTGAACTCCAGGTTGGAGTCCGTGTGATCGGTGAACGGCATGGCGAACTCGGCTCCGGTGCCGCTCTGGTCCGGATGCGCGTGGCAGACCGCGTTCTCGGGGCAGTGCCGGACCAGGGTGGTCCAGGTGACCGGGAGAGCGCCGTCCTCGGTGTCGGTCACGGTCGCGCCGACCTTGACCTCCTCGCCGACGGCGAACAGGTGCTCACCGGGGTCGGTCATGGTCAGCTTCGGCGAATGGTTCCCGGGCGCCACGGCGATGTCCGTGCTCCCGGACGCCTGGAGGCCGTCCTTCACCGTCAGTTTTGCGGTGAACTTCTCGGTGCCCGCCGCGTAGGTGTGGCTGACCTTCGCGCCGGCGCCGGTGGTGCCGTCACCGAAGTCCCACTCGTAGGTCAGCTGGTCGCCGTCGAAGTCGTAGGAACCGCTGCCGTCGAAGGTGACCGTGCGGGTTTCGGGGTTCGTTTCGGAAGTGGCGACCGCGACCGGCGCCTTGTTCCCGGTGGTGTAGCTGAGCCGTCGCAGCAGACCGCTGTAGATGTCGGCGTAGACGATGTCGCCGTTGGCCGCGGCCAGGAACTTGACCGGACCGCCGATACCGGTGAACTTCGGCGGCGTCTCCTGCGGGCGGACGACGCGGCCCTGCGTGTCGTACTTGGCCGTCCAGAGCTTCTGGGTGGCGTAGTCGCCGAAGAAGTACGCGCCCCGGTATTCCTCCGGGTACGACTCTCCATTGTAGACAATGCCGGCGGTGACGCTGTTGCCGTTGTCGATGCCCTGCCCGTGGCGGATCGCCAGCATCGGCGGGGTGTTCACGGCCGATGCGCACTGCGGCATAGCGGAGAAACCGTCCGCGGGCTGGTTGCCCTCGAAGCAGGGCCAGCCGAGGTTCGCGCCCTTCTGGACGAAGTTGATCTCTTCCCAGGTGCCCCAGCCGACGTCGCCGACCACCGGGAGGCCGGTGCTGGCGTCGAGGCTGAACCGGAACGGGCTGCGGAAGCCGCTCGCGAACACCTTGGAGCGCAGGGAGTTCGGGTTCGCCGCGGAGTAGTACGGGTTGTCGGGAACGCCCGCACCGTCCGCGGTGATGTGGAAGATCTTGCCGAAGATCTTGTCGAGGTCGTACACGTTGAGCGCGAACGGGTCGGCCGCGCCCTGGAACCGGGAGCTGTCGCCGGTCGAGACCCACACCGTGCCGTCGGGGGCGGCCACGACGCCGGTGATGCCGTGGATGTCGGTGTTGGCGGCGCCCTCGATGAGCACCTTCTCACCGGTCAGCCCGGTCGGCTGGGCGGTGCCGGTGACCGTCCACCGCGAGGCGCGCAGGGCGATCCCACCTCCGGCGACGTCGACCGCGCGGGCCGTGTAGATCGCGCGGGAGGTGGCGTAGTCGGGCGCGATCGCGATGCCGACCAGGCCGAGGTCACCACTGCTGCGCACCGGCAGCGTGGCGATGCTCTGGGTCTGCCCGGTGGTGGACACCCAGGCGACGTTGCCCTGCTTACCGGTGGTCAGCATCGAGCCGTCGGGCAGGTAGGCGAAGTCGGTCAGGTCGTATGGAGCCTGTCCGCTCTGCTGGTCACGCAGGACGAAGCCGGGCGGCAGCACCGGCGCCGCGGACGCCGAGGTGGACGTCAACGGCACCAGCAAGGTCACTATCAGCAACGTCACGAGGGCGTGACAGAGCGCGCGGAATCTCGAAGGCATGCAGGGCCCCTTTCCCCAGTCGAACGTCTCATCGAAGGGGCCCAGGTGGACATTTCACACTTTCGAGTGCCTTTATCGAACTGTGATCACCACCGTCGGTCGATCACCTGCCCCGTGCTCCGGTTCCAGGTGATGTAGCCGCTCTGGAAGCTGCTCTGCCGTCCGATGGGGATGCCGAACTCGTCCGTCGCCGGGTAGCGCAGGTACGACCGCTCCCAGCCGAGCGCGGCCCACCGCTGCCGGATCGCGCCGTAGATCGCGTGCGAATCGGTCGCCATCGTCCAGTAGATCGAGCCCGCCTTGGTGAAGTGGTTGTAGCGGCCGACGCCGTCCGGCGTGGCGGATTCGTCGGTCGTGGGGTAACCGAGCGGGCCGGTCTCCCAGCCGAGCGCCTCCCACCGGACCCGGATGCGGCCCCAGATCGCGTGCGCGTCGGTCGGCACCGTGTAGTAGATCGACGCCTTCTTGCTGAAGTGGTTGTACCGGCCGACCCCGTCGGGGGTCGGGAGCTCGTCGGTCGTGGGGTAGCCGAGCGGGCCCGTCTCCCAGCCCAGCGCCGCCCATTTGACCCGGATCCGCCCGTACACCGGATGCGCGCCGGTCGACGGCGTCCAGTAGATCGAAGACTGCATCGTGCCTGGCCAGTTCGGGAAGTGGTTGTAGCGGCCGACGCCGTCCGGGGTGCCGGTCTCGTCGGTCGCGGGCGGGCCGAACTTCCGGTGACCGCCCATGGCGAGGTACTTCTTGAGGATCTCGCCCTCGATCTGCTTCACGCCGGTCTCGGCGCTCCAGTAGAGCCTGCCGTTCGCGTACGGCCGGTAGCGCACGGTCCCGTCGGCGACCTCGGGCCCGACGGGTGCGCCGAGCCGTTGCCGCAGCGCGGGTTCCGCCTGGTAGCGCTTGTCGATCGGGGTGAGGTAGTTCGCGACCAGGGTCAGGTCGTTCGCCGGGGCGGTGACGGTCACCGTGCGCGAAGTCCGCCCGTCGGACCAGTTGGAGAACGTCGAGACGCCGTCCGCGGCGATCTCCTCCGCCACGACCTCGAACGTCGCGCCTTCGGTCACCATCGCCGTGCTGACCCCGCCTTCGGCCGGGATGCTCAACGCCGCGGCGACGTTGCCGGTCAACGTCAGCCGGTGCTCACGCGGCATGGCGACGTACGTCCTGCTCGCCGTCACCCCGGCACTGTCGGTCACCGACGCGGTGATCTCGACGCGGGAGTCCTGGTGATCGGTGAAGGGCACGGTGAACGCCGGTCCGCTGCCCGGCGAACCGGGGTGCGCGTGGCAGGTCGCCTCCTCCGGGCAGTGCCGGATCAGCGTGGTCCACGAGACCGGCAGCACGCCGTCCTCCGCGTCCGTCGCCGTCACCTCGACGGTGACCGGTTCCCCGACCGCGAACGTCCGGGAGCCGGGATCCGTCATCACCGGTTCCGGCGAATGGTTTCCGGGCACCACGACGACGTCCGTTCCGCCGGAGGCACCGAGACGGTCCGTGACGGTGAGCCGCGCTGTCGCCCTCGTGAGCCCGGTGCCGTAGGTGTGGGTCACGCGGACGCCGGTCTGGCTTGTGCCATCGCCGAAATCCCAGTGATAGGTCAGCGGATCGCCGTCGAAGTCGTAGGAATCGCCACCGTCGAAGGTCACCGTCCTCGTCGACGGCTCGGTGCTCGACGTCGCCACCGCGACCGGTTCCGCGTTCGTCCCCGGATAGCTGAGCCGCCGCAGGTTGCCGGTGTGGATGTCGGCGTACACGATGTCGCCGTTGGCCGCGGCCGCGAATTTGACCGGCCCGCCGACGCCGACGAACTCCGGCGGCCGCTCCGGTGCCCGGACGAGCCTGCCTTGGCTGTCGTACGTCATCGTCCAGATCTTCTGCGTGACATAGTCACCGAAGAAGAAGGCGCCCCGGTATTCGTCCGGATAGGACGATCCACTGTAGACGATCCCGGCGTTGGCGCGTTTCCCTCCCAGCAGGGCCAGGCGTGGTTCGCCCCGGGCCGCACGACGTCCACCTCCTCCCAGGTGTTCCAGCCGACGTCGCCGACGACCGGCAGGCCGAGCCGCGGGTCGAGGGAGAACCGGAACGGGCTGCGGTAGCCGCTGGAAAAGACCTTGGAGCGATTGGCGTCCGGCGCCGCGGCGGAGTAGTACGGATTGCCGGGGACGCCGGCACCGTCCGGGGTGACGTGCAGGATCTTGCCGTAGAGCTGATCGAGGTCGAGCGAGCGCAACGCGCCCGGGTCCATCCTGGTGAAGTCCGCGGCGTCGCCGATGGAGATCCACAACGTGCCGTCGGGCGCCGTGACGAGCCCGGTGATGCCGTGCACGTTGTGGAACCCGGGAAGGTCGACGAGCACCCGTTCGTTCCCGAGACCGGTCGGGACGTCCGTGCCGGTCACCGTCCAGCGCGCCACCCGCATGGTGAACGCGCCGCCGCCCGTGTCGAACGACCACGTGAGGTAGATCCGGCGTGACGTGGCGTAGTCCGGCGCGACGGCGAGACCGACGAGCCCGAGGTCGCCGTCGTCGTGGACGGGAAGGGTCGCGATCGTCCTGGCCGGACCGGTGACCGGCACCCAGGCGACTTTGCCGCTCTTGCCGATGCTGAGCACGGAACCGTCGGGCAGATAGGCGAAATCGGTCAGGTCGAACGCGGCCTGACCGCTCGGCTGGTCACGCAGGACGAAGCCGGACGGCAGAGTGGGCGCTCCGGTCGCTTCCGGAGCGCCCACCCATCCCGGGAGTAGCAGGAGCGAAACAGACAGCGCGGCGAGTACCCGGCTCCAGATCATCGGCACTTCCCCATTTCCGGCGTGTCCTGGCACGTCGCCGGGAACCGGGAAGTCATTGCCGCCGGGGGCTTTCATTTATCTCAAAGCAACCGAACCGCAATCGATCGTCACGCGGTGGAGCGATCAGGCCACGACCTGCACCACATCGCCCTTCTGCAGGGTCGTGAAGTACTTCTGGGAAGCCGCCGCCGACAGGTGGATGCAGCCGTGCGAGTACACCGAGAGGCTGCCCGTGTGGAAGGCGATCCCCGGCAGGAAGAACACGGAGTTCGGCATCGGCGCGTCGAACTGCTTCGAGTGGTAGTTCTTGACCTTGGCCGAAACGTGGAAGACACCGGTCGGCGTGGGGTACCCCTTCTTGCCGGGCAGCTGCTTGACCGGGCCGTAGATGACCTTGCCGTCCTGCAGCAGCCACGTCTTCAGCGCGGAGAGGTCCACGCAGGCGCTCACGCCCGGCGAGGCCAGCGCGGCCTTGCAAGGCACGTCGGCGGCGTTCGCGGCCGGTTTGGGCGCCGGTTTCGGCGTCGGCTTGGGCTTCGATGACGTCGGCTTCGGCTTGGAGGACGTCGGCTTCGGCGTGGAACTGCTCGGGGTGGGCGTCGCAGAGGAGGTCGACGGTGCCGAAGACGGCGCCGACGTGGTCGTGGGCCCGCCCGACGGGTCGCCCTGCGCGACGGCACCGCCACCGGGTGCGCTGCCCCCGGCGTTTCCGGAACACGCGGTCAGCACCAGCGCGGTGGCCAGTGCGGTCACCCCCATCAGGAACTTCTTCACGACCCGTACCCCCCGTTTGCCCGTAGTCCGTCTGACATGGGTAAAGACGGAGCTCACCCGTCCGGGGTTGTTGATCGGGAGGTCACGATCGCGTCTCAGGGGGCTGAAAGCTCACGGCACGCGGCCGACGACCCTCGCGTACATCCGGCCCGGATTGGCGCCTTCGTCGAGATATCCGGGCAGCGGCGGCAGGTCCCGCGCGAACACGGCCAGCCGCCCGAACAGTTCGTCGGCGTCGCGAGGCCGCCGTTCCGGGTCCTTCTCCAGCAGGTCGGCGAGCAGCATGTTCAGTCCACCCGGGACACCGTCCACTTCGGCCGGGCTCTCCTTGACCTGCTTCTCGAACACGGCGTACGCCGTCGGGCCGGTGAACAGCTGCCTGCCGGTCAGCATTTCGTGCAGCACGCAGCCCAGCGCGTACAGATCGCTGCGCGGCCCGGCGATCCCGCGCTGGATCTGTTCGGGCGCCATGTACGCGGGAGTGCCGAGGATCTGCCCGGCGCGGGTGAACTGGGCGACGTCGGTCTCGCGCAGCATCGCGAGCCCGAAGTCGAGCACCTTCACGCTGCCGTCGGGGCACAGCATCAGGTTGGTGGGCTTGAGATCGCGGTGACAGATGGAAAGCGCGTGCGCGGCGGACAGCACGGCGCAGGCCTGCGCGGCGATCGCGGCCGCCCACGGCACCGGCAGTGGCCCGTGTTCGGCGGCGAGGTCGGCGACGGTCACGCCCTCGATGAACTGCATGACCTGGTACAACCGCTCGTCGTAGGTGCCGAAGTCGTACAACGTCGGCGCGCCCGCGTGTTCCAGGGTGGCGAGGATCCGCGCCTCGCGGATGAACCGCTGTTCGAGTTCGGCGTCCGGGCCGCCGGGGAGCCCGAGGAACTTCACCGCCACGCGGCGGCCGAGATGCCGGTCGTGGCCCGCGTACACCGCGCCCATCCCACCCCGGCCGAGCGGGAGCTCGTCGAGTTCGTAACGGTCCGCGATCAACAACTAGTTCTCCGGCTTGAGCTGGCCCTCAGTCAGTCCCACCAAGCCTAGCCTCACCAGCTCCAGGCCCGATTCCGCCGCCTCACGGAGGGCGTCCTCGAAGGCGGCGAGCCGGGTGAACGCCGCCCCGTGCGCACGTTGCGTCTCGATCGGCAGGCGCGGGATCCGGGTGCGTTTGAGGTCGATCCTGGTCGAAGACGTCGGCGCGAGCCGTCCCGCCGCGCGCAGGCAGCCGGCGAGGAACGCGGCGTCGAGCCGTTCGGGATCGGTGCGGTACTTCGACATCGTCGGTTCCGTCGCGATGGTCTCTCCACTGTGGACATACGCGGGCACGATCGGCGACGCGACGACATCGCCTTCTTCCACCGATTCCGGCACGGTGAGCACGCCGGACTTCAGCAGCTCCCCGATCGTGACGTACGACAGCTTCTCGTCGGAAGCCACCAGCGACGGCAGCTCCGGCCGAATCCCCTCGAAATGCCTTCGCACGTCGAGGAAAGCCTCACCCGCGTGCACATCGCGTGCCTGATGACGAGCCGGGGACAGGTCGATCTCCTCGTCGAGCAGCTCGATGATCCGGACCGTGCCCGGCACGTCGGCACCGCGCAGGTATTCCTCCACAGTGGACGGATCGGTCGCCAGAAGAAGCCGGGACGGGGGCCGTTCCCCCGGTTCCGGCCGTCGCAGCAACCAGAGATCGGCGCCGCCGACCGTGACCACGGCACGCAAAGCCCCGGCACGCAACAGGTTCCCGCGAATCCTCCGCCCCGTGCGACGGCCCGCCGCGGCGGGCGGCATGCGGATCACGACGGGCCCGCCGGGTTTCACGTGCGCGAGGCAATGCTGCACCCACGCCAGCTCCGGTTCGCCGCGCGGCGGCTGGCCGTACTCCCAGCGCGGGTCACCGATGAGTTCGTCGTAGCCCCATTCCCGTTCGTTGAACGGCGGATCGCAGACGACGGCGTCCGCGAGAACGCCTTCGTAGGAGTCCATCGACAGGGCGTCCGCGCCGTACATCTCCATGTCCGCCCCCGCGAGCAGGAGCCGATGCGCGGCGATGCACGAGGTCGCCGGATCGTCGACCTGGCCGAGCAGCCGGGTGCCGCCGGAGGCCAGCAGCAGGGTCCCGAGCCCGCACGCGGGATCGAGCACGACCCCGGGATCCGGACCGATGAGCCGGGACATCAGCGCCGCCACCGGTTCCGGCGTGACGGACAGCTGGCGCGAGTGCGCCTCGACGTAGCGTTCGCACAGGAACTCGTAGGCCTCGCGTGCTCCTCGCTCCTCGGCGAAGCGGTCCAGCAGGCCGAGCAGTTCGGCGTCGTCGTAGCGGGACGAGAAGGTCCACGCACCTCGCCGCGACAGGTACGACCCCACCCGGCCGACCCGGTCGCCGAGCGCCAGATCGTCGCCGAGGTTCCGCAGCCGCTGCCACACCCGGTCCCCGAGCGAGATCTCGACCGGTTTCCCCCGCTCACGCAGCCAGCTCTCGACGGCGAGCAGGGAGAAGAGGGGGCTCGACGCCGTCCCGCCGACGGGCGGCGGAAAATCGCCGTAACGTCGACGCCAGTTGCTGACGGCGGCGCGGCCGACGCCGGCGATGCGCGCGATGTCCGCGGCGGTGACGGTGGCTTGCTCCTCCATCGCCGCATCGTAACCGACAGCTGACCATTCCAGCCCTTTGTTTGTGAACTCAGTACACAGCTGCTTTACTGGGAGCCATGAGGTACACCCTTCGGTACGCCGCCGGCTCGGACGTCGGGCGGCGCCGCCAGGTCAACCAGGACTCGGTCTACGCCAGCACCAGGATGCTGGCCGTCGCCGACGGCATCGGCGGGCAGCCGCACGGCGAAGTGGCCAGCGCCGAGGCGGTCGGCGTCCTGTCCCGGCTCGACACGGACCTCCGCGGCTTCGACCTCGCGGACGTCGACCTGGTCGAGGTGCTCACCGGCGGCCTTCGCGCCATCGACGACCGGCTCGCCGCGACGGCCGAGCAGGAGCCCGAGACGCGCGGCATGGGCACCACGCTGACCATGCTGCTATTCGACGGCTCCCACTTCACGGCCGCCCACATCGGCGACTCGAAGGGCTACCTGCTGCGCGGCGGCACGCTTCAGCGCTTCACCCGCGACCACACGCTCGCGCAGGCCCTCGCGGACGACGGACGCATCGACCCGTCAGAGGTCGAGGGGCACCCTCGCGGCTCGCTGTTGATGAAGGCACTCCTGAGCACCGGCAGCGGCGAAGCGGACATCTGGACCTTCGACGCCGCCCCCGGCGACCGTCTCCTGCTGTGCTCGGACGGGTTAACGGCAACGGTTGTCGAAACCGTTATCAAGGACGTCCTGGGCGCCTTCCAAGATCCCGCCGAGACCGTCCCGAGGCTGATCGACCTGGCCAACGAGGGCGGCGGACCGGACAACATCACCTGCGTCGTGGCCGACGTTCTCGCCCCTTCGGCCGCATGAGTCCACGAAGCGGCAAACGCAGGTCAGACCCGCCTTCGCGGGGGCGAAACGGCATCCGGTATCGTTCCCCACGGAGGATTGGCCGAGCGGCCTAAGGCGCACGCTTGGAAAGCGTGTTGGGTTCACGCCCTCGCAGGTTCGAATCCTGTATCCTCCGCCGTCAGCAAGGCCCCGGACGTTCCGACGTCCGGGGCCTTGTTGATTACTTAGCAGGACCTTCACTTAACAGAGTCAGTTGATCACGCTAAGTTTAATAGTGGTCGTTCCAGCCCCCGACGTCCCAAGGAGTCCGCCAAAATGGCCGGAGTCGAAGAGATCCGCGCTGGTATCGCGCTCGCGAACGAGAAGGCATCCGCGAGCATCGCCGCACTTCAGCAGGCAGCGCAGTCTCTCGAAGAAGCCCAGCTTTCGCTTTCCCAGGCCACCCAGGGCAGCACACAGCACGAGGTGAGCCAGGCGCACGGGCTTCTCGCCGAAGCGCTGCAAGGCATCACCGGTATGCAGAGCACCATCCAGGCGGGCATCTCGTCGGCCGAGTCGTACTCGACCCGTCTCTGACATGTACCTCGAGGAACTGCACCAGCTGCTGACGGCCGTCCAAACCGGCCTCGCCGACGGACGCGCCCATGCCGAGCGGGCTAGGAGCCTGCTCGAGGAGTCCAGACGCGCCATCGTGGAACCCCAGGCCCAAGCCGTGCCATGGGTGCCGCCGCAGCTGGAGCAGGCCGACGAGGGAATGGAAAACCTCCTGACGCGCCTTTCCGCCGCTGACGACCTGGTCAGCGGTTACCAATCCCGTCTCTGAGATTGGCCAGCCGGTATGGGCAGCAAAGCGAGTGAACAGCGCAATCGCGTCGCCACGGCGCTCGAACGGGTCCGGCACCAGATCGGGCTCGTCCTCGGCGCCGCCGCCGGCGCCCGCCAGGCCGCCGAGGCGGAACTGGCCAAACTGCAGCTGGAACAGCACATCGTCCGGGTGGGGATGAACAACTCCACCTCGGAGCAGTACGCCGAATGGTCGCGGCATCCCGCCGCGAACGAGGTGTTCGGCCTGCTGGGCAGCGTGCGCGGCCAGTTCTACGCCGACTGGGAAGCGGGCCCGAACGCGTTGCGCGAACTCGTCGCGAACAACGCGCCCGGGCCCGCGAGCCAGCAGCCGGGCAATTGGCTCGGCCGCGTCGGCGGCAATCCCGGCATCACCGCGCCCGGGCTGTGGCGCGTCGGCTCGGCGACCGTGCCGGGCAAGGACGTGCCGCGCACCTTCGACGTCGCGGTCCCCCTGCTCGACGAGTCGCATCTGTCGATCACGTCGGCGCCGAAGACCAGGGCCGCGGTGGACGGCATCGTGCAGAACCTGCTGATGCGGATCCTGAGCACGTTCGAACCCGGCGCGGTGCGCGTCCATCTGTGGGATGTCGGGCAGCTGACCGCGATCCTCCCCGACCTGTACCCGCTGAGCCGCACCAGCGCGCTCACGCTGTACGACCCGGGGCGGCTCGAAGACCTCCTCGACGAACTGGCCGGGCACATCCGCCGCATCCACGCGACCGGGATGCAGGCGGGGCACACGTCGCTGCGGCAGATCCGGCGGGCGAGCGGCCAGCGTGTCGAACCGTTCCGCGTCGCGGTGCTCTACGGCAACGGCGAAACCCTCGAACCGGAACGCGCCCGCGAACTGAAACGGGTCGCCACCGGGGCGCTCGCGGCCGGGATCTGCCTGATCCTGATCGACGTGCCGACCATGCTGTCGACGTCGGTCGAATCGCTGAGCCTGCACGACGAGCGGCGCGCGATGAGCAGCATGACCGGCCCCGACCTGATCGTCGACCTCGATCCGCCGATGCCGTCCGGGCAGGTCATCCGCGCCGCCGGGCGGATCGCCGAGGCGCTCATCGCCAAACAGGGCGGGCCGCGCGCGTTCGCCGACCTCCTGCCCACCGAGCTCGGCAAGGAGAGCTCGGCGCGGGAGCTGCGGGCGCCTGTCGGCTTCTTCGAGGGCGAGGCGGTGGAGGTCGTCATCGGCGACGCCAGCCCGCATGTGCTCATCGGCGGGCCGAGCGGTTCCGGGAAGACGAACTTCCTGTATTCGCTGCTCGGCAGCCTCGCGGCGCGGTATTCGCCGGACGAGCTCGCGCTGTACCTGCTGGACTTCAAGGAAGGCGTGTCGTTCGCCGGGCTCGCGCCGGGGCGGCGGGACGCCAGCTGGCTGCCGCACGCCAAGCTCATCGGGGTCAACGTCAACACCGACCGCGAGTTCGGCCTGGCGCTGCTGCGCTACCTCGCCGACGAGCTGCGCCGCCGGTCGGCCGCCGCGAAACTGCACGAGGTCACCAACCTCGCCGACCTGCGCGAGCAGGACCCCGGCGGGCACTGGCCGCGGATCGTCGCGGTGATCGACGAATTCCAGTACCTGTTCGCCGGCCGCGACGGCGTGACGGCGACCGCGACCCAGCTGCTGGAGGACATCGCGCGGCGAGGGAGGTCTCAGGGCATCCACCTGGTGCTGGCGAGCCAGGACGTCGCCGGGATCGAGGCCTTCTGGGGCAAACCGGCGGTGTTCGAGCAGTGCACGCTGCGGATCGCGATGCCGAAGGCGCGGCGGGTGCTGTCCGAGACCAACAACGCGGCCGTGTCGGCGCCGAAGTGGCACGCGGTGATCAACCACGATTCCGGGGTGGCACACGGGAACCAGCTCGCCCACGTCCCGGACGCGAGCAGCAAGGACGTCTTCAACAAGCTGCAGCACCGGCTCTGGGAGCGGTACTCGGAGTCGTTCAAGCGGCCGAGGCTGTTCGACGGGGCGCATTCCCCGGTGCTGGAACAGTTCCCGGCGTTCACCGACTTGAAGCCGACGGACAAACCGCGGGCGCTGCTCGGCCAGTCCATCGACGTCGACGAGGCGGCCTGCGGGGTCGAGCTGCCGAAGGCACCGGGGCGGAACGTCGCCGTCCTCGGCGCGGCCACGGCCGAAGCACTGTCCATCATGGACTCCGCCGCGCGTTCACTGGCCCGCCAGCATCCGCACGGCTCGGTGGAGTTCGTGCTCTCGTGCCCCATCGAGGCGTCCGTGCCCGCAGTGGCCGAGCTGGCCGACCGACTGCGTTCGGAAGGCCACGAGGCGACCCTGGTCGACGATCTGCCCGCCCGGGTAATCGATATCGCGGAGAATCTGTCCTCTTTGGACAAAGCGCGGGTGCTGCTGCTGTACGGCGTCGACGCGTCGATCCCCGCACTGGAGGCGAAGGCGCCCGGACAGCTCAAGAGCGGTCTGGATCAGCTGCGGGTCTTGCTGAAGCAGGGCCCGACACACGGTGTCCACACCATCGGCTGGTGGCGCAGCATCGCCCGGCTGAAGGACACGCTCGGTTTCGCCGGCACCGACGACATCGGATCCTGGGCGGCGTTGGACGTCCAGGGCAACGAGCTGTCGCCGTTCGCCGCCGGGCAGGTCGTGCACTGGTCACCGCGGCCGGGGCGGGCGCTGTTCTTCGACCGCACCACCCACGGCGCCCCTGAGGTGATCATCCCGTTCCAGCGTCCGGAAGGGCTTCTCGATGGATGACGGCATCACCGCGGCCATGCGGTACAAGGAGATCGTCGGCCTCGCGCGCGCTTCGGCGGAGAACCTCCGGAACTGGGAGATCGGCCGCGCGGACGAACTGGAGGCCCGGCTCGCCGAGGCGCACCAGGCCGTCGCGGACGCCGCCGAACGTGAGCAGCGCGCCGTCGACCGCTGCACACGCTGGTGGAAGATGGCGCAGCACAACGTCGAAGGCCTCTCGTGGCTGCCGGAGGACGAAGACCCGCGCCCGGTGCCGACCGCGCGGGCCGGGTACCTGGAGAAGTACCTGGAAGAGGTCAAGCCGAGCTACCAGGAACTCGTGCAGGCCGTCCTTTCCCTGGGCTGGCGGGCGAAACGCTCCTGATCACGCGAGTTACGGCTCCAGTCACGCGAGTTACGCCTCCAGTCACGCGAGTGCGCCCTCCAATCACGCGAGTCCCGGCGTCGATCACGCGCACTCGATGGAGGGCACTCGTGACTGGACGGACGACACACGTGATCGAACGGACGACTCGCGTGATCAGAGCCGTAACTCGCGTGATCAGAGGCGGAACTCGCTACAGCTTGCCGAAGATCTTCTCCAGGTGGTCCGCCAGGTCCCAGAACGCGTCCTGGACCGGGTTGCCCGCGCTCGGCCGGAACCGCAGCACCTGCGGGTCGTGGTCGCTCGCCTGCTTCGCGAACTCAGCGTTCAGGTGCACGACGTCGTAGTCGAGCCCGCGCGGTGCCCGGGACGCCAGGATGTGGTCGAGCACCTGCGACTGACCCTCGAAAACGTAGCTGTACCGCTCGTTCTCGGGCAGCGACGCGATGAGGTCCTTCAGCGCGCCACCGGCGGTCAGCGTCTGAACGGCGGGCGAGAACGGGTAGTCGTTGATGTCACCGGCGACCACGATGTTCGCGTTCTTGTCCGACGCGAGCAGCTTGTCGACGAAGCCGCGGAGCACGGTCGCCTGCTTGACCCGCTGCACCTCGGAACTCCGGACCGGCGGCTGGTTGCGGCCGTGGGTCGGCTGGTCGCCGCCCTTGGAGTTGAAGTGGTTCGCGATGACGAACACGGTGCGGCCCTTGAAGACGAACTCGCCCGCCAGCGGTTTGCGGCTGGCTTCCCACGCCTCGTTCCCGGGCTCGACCCGGCCGGGCGACATGGTCAGGTGGGTCTTGCCATGCTCCTTGACCACACCGACCGGAGTGGTCGCGTCGCCGCCCGACCGGTCCACAAAGGACACCCGGGCCGGGTTGAACAGGAAGCCGACGCGGATGTTGCCGCCGGGCTGGCCGCCGTCCTTGCCGTTCTCCGGGTCGATCTGGCGCCACTCGTAACGCGGGCCACCGGCGGCGACGATCGCGTCGACGAACTTCCGCAGCGTCTGATCAGCGGCGACGGTGCCGTCGTTCGTCGGCCCGTTGTTGTCCTGGATCTCTTCCAGGTTCAGGATGTCCGGCTTCGCCAGGTTGGTGACGACGGCCTTCGCCAGCTCGCCGAACTTCTCCGCACTGTCCAAAGCGGACAGGTTCTCGACGTTGTACGTCGCCACGGAAAGCTCACCACCGCGCTGGGCGCGGGTGCTCTCGCGCTGCAATCCGTTGTCCTTGGCGGCGCCAAGCTTCGTCGCGAACAGCGTGTAGCCGCCGAAGTTGCTGTACTCGACCGGGCCGGAGGTCTCGCCGGTGAGCACGTCGCCGGTGTTGACCTTCGGGAACGGCTGCTGGGCGAACGGGATCAGCGAGGCGACCTTGAGCACGCCGGTGTTGAGCCGGTCGTAGTCGAGGTACACCGCGCCGCCGCGGACGCTCGGGTTCTGCTTCGGTTTGGTGGTCACGTAAAGCTCGTTGAACGACGACGTCGGGCCGACGACGCGCGCGTCGGAGACGCTGACGATCTCGCTCTCGTGCGTCTCCCAGAAGTCCAGCGAGTACTTCGCGGGCTCCAGCGGCAACGGCTCGATGCTGCCGCCCGGCGCGGGGGCGACGGTGTCCGGCACCGTGTCCGGCGTGACGACCGTCGGGGCGGGCAAGGCGTTTCCGTTCGACTGGACCGTCCACTGTGCACTAGTCAGCTCGGTGAGCGACTGGTACGGCGAGGTCGCGGGCGCGTCCGGGTAGAACTCGCGGACAGTGCCCGCGGCGGTCACCGCGTCGCCGACGGCCACGGCGGGCGTGGTCGAGCCCGTGAAGACGAACAGACCCTCGCTGGTACGCGGGTCCGCGTCGGGTGCGGTGTCGGTGATCCAGAACCCGCGCGCCGAGCCGAAGCTCCGGATCGCGGTGACGACGCCGGTGACCCCGGCGACCTTCCGGTCCTTGAGCGGCGAGATCCGCGTGGTGCCTTGGATGTCGTGGATCTTGGCGTCGACCGGCGGCGGGCCGGTCTCGCCCGGCGTCTCACCCTTGGCGTTGGTCGGCGTGGGCGCGCCGGAGGTGAAGTCGGCGGCGTTGTCGTCGGTGTCCGCGAGCGTCGCACCCCTGGCGACGGACGCGGTGTTGGACGGCGCGGGTGCCGCGGTTCCCTCACGGATGACGGCGGTGGAGCCGAAGCCCACCAGATCCTTGATCCGGCTGTCCGCCGCGCAGTCGGCGGCCGTCTTGCAGGTCAGCGCCGTGGTGCCCTGGACGAGCGCAATGGTGCCGGCGGTCGCGGACAGGGCCAGCGAGCCGGTGGCGTCCGGCGTCGGCAGCGCGACCGTGCCGCCAGAGCCCTTCGCCTGCGCGATGAGGTACCGCGCACCAGGCGCGACGCTGCCGGCCAGCGGCGTGACCTGCCAGCTGCTCCCCGACGCGGGCGCGTACTGGACGCTGAAGCCGTCGAGGCTCACGGCGGCCGCGCCACGGTTCGCGAGTTCGACGAAGTCGTTGGTCAGCGTGGCGCCGGAGTTGCCGCCACCGCCGTAGACCTCGGCGATCACGGCGTCGGCGCTGGGTGCGGCGAGCGCGGCCGGAGCGGTCATGCCGCTCACGACCAGGCCCGAGGCGACGGCCACGGTCAGGGCCCGTCTCCGGGCAGCACGTCGGGATGTGGTCACGCTGAGTCCCCTTTTCGCAAGATCGGTCGAGGCATACTCCCCCGAACAAGTGAAATGAGGAAGACGTCAAGACAACGATTCGTCACCACTAGCCCGATCGGATCCTCGCGTGAGACGATCGAAGTCCGCCGCCTGCTACGCACCAGGAGGCGTTTTTCATGCGCAGACTGCTTTGCGCGATCGTCGCGGCCGGTCTCGTGATCCCGGTTCCCCCGGCGGCCGCCGAACCGCCGGAGAAGGCCACGTTCGAGGTGATGACCCCGGCGAGCACGGTCGCGTCCCGCACCGATCGGCGGCCGAACGCGGGCGGGGTCTTCGACCCGGTGGCGCGCAAGACCTTCATCTCGTGGTCCGGCAAGGCCGCGGACACCTACGTCCAGGCGTACGACCATCGCACCGGCGTTTGGACGGCGCCGAAGAAGATCGCCGACGGCGAGTCCGACCCGCACAACTACCCGACGATGCTGCTGGCGGGCGACGGTCATCTGCTGATCTTCCGCGGCATGCACAACACGCGGACCGTGATCAGCCGCGCGCCACTCGCCCATTCCCTCGACGGCACCTGGACCGACACCGAGGTCCCCGAGGGTGATTCGGCGAGCTACCCGATGCCGGTGAAGACCGTCGACGGCACGCTCTTCATGTTCTACCGCGAGACCACCAATGAGCTGGATCCGACGGCGAACTCCGACTTCCGCCCGATGAAGTACATCGTCTCCCGCGATCACGGGAAGACGTGGGAGAACTCCGTGCGGCTGACCGGGAAGCGGTGGGCGTTCGGCTCGCTGGGCCGGGCGGACCACATGGACGAGATCTACGTCGGGCAGCTGCGGTACCTGCCGTCGTCCGGGCGGATCCACTTCGTCTACACGCTCGCGGGCGGCGGGCCGTCGCAGCACAAACACGACGTCTACCACCGGAACGTCTACCACCTGTCGTTCGACGTCCGAACCCTGCACTTCTTCTCCGCGGCCGGCCGCGATCTCGGCACGCAGGTCGACGACGCCGAGCAGGAGCGGTATCTCAAGGTCGTCGAGACCCCGCTCGAACTCCCCGGCGGGCTCAAGTCGCCGGACTACATCCTGCAGGTCGGCACCCAGCGCGACGGCAAACCGTTCGTCACCTGGTTCCAGTTCGACGCCGCGGGTTCGCCGCGCGATTTCGCGGGCGCGTGGAACGGCCGGAACTGGGAAGTGCGCGAAGTCGCGAAGGGGCTTCGATTGCGTGAGATCGAACAGCTCAATGGCGGCACGTGGCGCGTTTACGGAACGCGAGACGGACAGCCGGGCATCGAAACGTTCTTACTCGAGAACG
Source organism: Amycolatopsis sp. NPDC058340 (assembly GCF_042723975.1). NCBI lineage: Bacteria > Bacillati > Actinomycetota > Actinomycetes > Pseudonocardiales > Pseudonocardiaceae > Amycolatopsis > Amycolatopsis sp. NPDC058340. The sequence continues at coordinate 95,451 of NZ_JBHXIB010000022.1, forward strand.
GCCGGGTCTGGAAACCGGAAACCTTGATCACCACGCCGAAACCGGTCCAGCGCGTCGAAGTGATCACCGGTTTCCGGGACCCGGCCCGCATTCTGGCGACCGGCGCGTCCAGCGCCCGTGACGTCTCCGTGGCCGACGGTGACATTTATGTCGCGGGAGCCCCACGGAAATAGCCCATTGGTGTTCCGCTGCCTTAAATGAACCTCAAGTCCGGGTACAACCCGGCATTTCCGGAGCTACCTTGGCGACGTGAGCGAGGACACAAATCCTCCCTCACGTCGCCGGAGGAGGTGTCCGATGAACTGGCTCATCGTCGGTACGGCACTGGTTCTGCTGCTGAGCATCGCCTTGGCCGTCGACCTGCGCGACCGGAAACGCGGCGGGCGCCCGGTGGGCCATTTCGGCGGGGCACGGCTCGACGCCGTCCTGCGCGAGGCAGACCTTGGCGAAGGGCTTCTCGACGCTCACCGGGGAGGGTGAGCAGGGGGAACTGGGGGCGCACCGCCGGTGCACGGGACCCGTCGGGGGAGGACGGAGCCCGTACACCGGCGGTCTGTCATTTCCGCCTCGTGAGTGGCAAGGACGGTTCTAACCGTCCTTGCCACTCACGAGTTTTTTGACCCCGGCGACCGCCGCCTTGCCCGCGCCCTTCGCGCTCGCCACGAGGAACGTCGTCCAGTCGAAGTAGTCGCGCCACAGCACGATCCGGGCGTCGCGCACTTCGAACGTGCCGCACACCCAGAACTCGGCCTCCCACGCACCGCGCCGCAGGACGTCGGTGCGCTCGGTGAGCACGATCGGTCCGTCGGCGGCGATGTGGTGGGTGCGGGCCTCGAACCCGCTTCCGTAGCGGGCCATGGTGCGCAACTGCTTCTCCACCGCCGAAAGGCCGCGAGCCGGGGGCAGCGGGACGTTCTGGTAGACGATGTCGATCGCGACGAAGCCCAGCGCGCGGTCGATGTCGAACTCTTCGAGGGCCTGAAGGAAACCGGTCACCACGGTCTTCGGATCCGTCATGTCCACCAAGGCTAATCCGGTTTTGAACCGCCGGAAGGTCACAGCCGTATCACAGGGCGGAGGGGCCGGTTTTCCCTGACTACGGAGGTATCGATGCGACGGCGACTGCCGATGGCCCTGTTCGCGCTGGTCGCCTGGGTGCTCGCGGGCTGCTCGACGGCCACGGGCGCGGCACCGGCGACCCCGGGCGCCAACCAGGCCGACATCACCTTCTCCCAGCAGATGGTGCCGCACCACCAGCAGTCGATCCAGGTCGCGAACCTGGCCTCGGAACGGTCGGCCTCCGAATACGTGAAGTCCACCGCGGCCAAGATCGTCAAGGCCGAGTCGGCCGAGGTCAAGACGATGACCGCCTGGCTCCAGTCGTGGAACGCGGCCGTGCTCCCCGCGGCTGGCCACGCCGGGCACGCGATGCCCGGGATGATCACCGAAGGGCAGGTCGCGTCGCTGCAGAACCTGACCGGCGCCGAATTCGACAAGGTGTGGCTCCCGCTGATGGCCGAGCATCTGCGCAACGGCGTCGCGATGGCCAAGACGGTGCTCTCCTCCGGCGAGCACGCCGAGACGAAAGCGCTGGCACAGGAGATCGTCGAGAACCAGACGGCGGCGATCGACGAGATCACCGCGCAGCTTCCTTGACCCCCTGAAGACACCGGAAGGCCCTCCGGTATTGTTCTCGGCGGTGGCGTGTCCGAGCGGCCGAAGGAGCACGACTCGAAATCGTGTGACGGTTAATACCCGTCCGTGGGTTCAAATCCCACCGCCACCGCAGCGAAGAGCCGGTCTCCACGGAGACCGGCTCTTCTGCGTTCGCGGCTACTTGTTGAACTTGTCCTTGAGGTCCTGCACGCCGCCTTCCGCGCGGTCGCGAAGGTCGTGCCCGGCCTCCTTGACCTCGCCCTCGGTCTGGTCGGCCCGGCCGGAGTTCGCGAGGTCCTGGTTGTCGGTCTTCTCGCCGAGCTTCTCCTTGGCGGCGCCGATGGCCTGCTCGGCCTTGTCCTTCGCCTTGTCGAAAACGCTCATGGCGGATGTTCCTCCTTCGACTGCGGCCACCGTCTGCGGCCGCCTGTCCGGAGGGTTACCCGTGTCGCCGGGTCCGACACATCCTTCACCCGGTGCGGTTACCCCGCTGCCCGTGGAAGAAGTCTTCGAGCAGGGCCGCGCATTCGGCCTCCAGGACACCGCCGACGACCTCCGCGCGGTGACTGAGCCGCCGATCGCGGACGACGTCCCACAGCGACCCCACGGCCCCGGTCTTGGGCTCCCAGGCGCCGAAGACGACCTTCGCGACCCTGGCCATCACGAGGGCGCCGGCACACATCGTGCACGGCTCCAGCGTCACCGCGAGCGTGCAGCCTTCGAGCCGCCAGCCGTCGCCGTAGATCTTCGACGCGGCCCGCAGCGCGAGGATCTCCGCGTGCGCCGTCGGGTCGCCGAGTTCTTCGCGGGCGTTGCGCGCGGAAGCGAGCGGGGTGCCGTCCGGCGACAGGACGACGGCACCGATCGGCACGTCTTCGCCGGCACCTCGCGCCGCGACGATCGCCGCACGGACGGCGGCGATGTCGGCGGCGGAGGCTGCGGGGCTCAGATCTCGTCCAGGATCTTCGTGAACTCGGCGGCGAAGCCGCACCGCTGCGCGACCATCTGGAGTTGTTCGTCCGGATAGAGGTCGACCTCGCCGACGATCACCTGCAGTTCGGCCCCGGGCAGTCCGAGGTCGGACAGGATCTCCAGGTCGCCTTCCGGCCAGACCGCGTCGTCGTCCTCGTCCGGAGGGTCGACTCTCAGCACGTCGAGGACGTCGGCGGCGATGTCGTAGTCGAGCGCCGCGGCGGCGTCGGACAGCAGCAGCGACGGGCCTCTCGGGCTCGGCCGGACGATCACGAAGAACTCGTCGTCCACCGCCAGCAGCCCGAACGCGGCCCCTGTCGAACGCAGTTTGCCCAGCTCCGTGATCGCAGCGTCGAGCTCGCCGAGCGCCCCCGGATCAAGGGAACTGCACCGCCACCGACCGTCCTCCCGCACCACGGCCACCGCGAACCCCGTGATCGGCTCTTGCACCGCCATGCGCACACCGTATTCCGCCCGCATTCGGAACGCACGCACGGTGCGCCCGAAGCGCCGCATGCGCCACTATCGAGACATGACCGGACCCACCGACCTGCCCACCCTCCCCGACGCCCGCTTCGCCGGATTGCTGGCCGAAGCCCGCGCTCTCCAGACGAAAACCGTGGAGCTCCGCCGGGAGATCCACCGGAATCCGGAGATCGGCCTCCACTTGCCGAAGACCCAGGCCTCGATCAAAGCCGCCCTCGAGGGCCTGCCGCTGGAGATCACCGAGGGCAAATCGACCACCTCGCTGACCGCCGTCCTCCGTGGTGGGAAGCCGGGTCCGGCGATCCTGCTCCGCGGCGACATGGACGCGCTGCCGCTGCACGAGGACACCGGGCTCGACTTCGCCTCCGAAGACGACGGCGCGATGCACGCCTGCGGGCACGACACCCACGTCGCGATGCTGGCGTCGGCCGCGCGGCTGCTCTGCGAGCACGCCGACGAGCTGGCCGGGTCGGTGGTGTTCATGTTCCAGCCCGGCGAGGAGGGCGAGCACGGCGCGCGCCACATGATCCACGAGGGCGTGCTGGACGCCGCGGGCGAGCGCGTCGAAAAGGCGTTCGGCCTGCACATCTTCACCTCGGCCGCGGCCGGCGTCGTGCAGACGCGGCCGGGTCCGATCATGGCGTCGGCGAACAGCTTCCACGTCACCGTCACCGGCCGGGGCGGGCACGGCTCGGCGCCGCACCAGGCGATCGACCCGGTGCCCGCGGCGGCCGCGATGGTGGGCGCGCTGCAGACGATGGTGACCCGCAAGGTCAGCGTGTTCGAGCCCGCCGTGGTGTCGGTGACCCGCATCGAGACGGGTACGACGACGAACATCATCCCGGAGACGGCGTTCCTGGAGGGCACGATCCGCACGCTGTCCGAGCGGACGCAGGCGTTCGTGCGCGAGGAGCTGCCGAGGGTGTGCGAGGCGGTCGGCGCGGCGCACGGCGTCAAGGTGAGCGCCGAGGTCCTCCCCGGCTACCCCGTCACGGTGAACGATCCCCAGGTCGCGGCCCGGGTGCTGGAGCTGGCGGCCGAGGTACTCGGCGCCGGCAACTCCGAGGTCATGGAGAACCCGGTGATGGGCGCGGAGGACTTCTCCTACGTCCTGCAGCGGGTGCCGGGCGCGTTCGCGTTCCTGGGGGCCTGCCCGCCCGACGCCGACCTGGCCACAGTGGAGGCGAACCACTCGAACCGGGTGGTCTTCGACGAGGACGCGATGGCCAATGGCGTCGCGATGTACGCCGCCTTCGCACTGGACGCCCTTCGCTAGCCATTAAACAACAGCGTTGATTTAATGGGTGCCATGAGCGATGACACCCTGGCCGTCCTGGCCGCACAGGAGGAGCGCCTGGTCTTCCGCCGGTTCGACAACGAGACCGCGCTGAAGCTGGGCGCCCATCTGCTCGCAGCGGCACGGGACCGCGCCCTCCCGGTGACGGTCTCCGTGCGCCGCGGCGGGCAGCGCCTGTTCCACGCCGCGTTGCCGGGAACCTCGGCCGACAACGACGCGTGGATCGACCGCAAGAGCCGCGTCGTCGACCGATACGGGCACAGCTCGTTCTTCGTCGGCGAACAGTTCCGCGCGAAGGGCTCGACATTCGAAGCCGACTCTCGCCTCGACCCGGACCTGTACGCCGCGCACGGCGGGGTGTTCCCGGTGATCGTCGAGGGAGTCGGCCCGGTCGGCACCGTCGGCGTCTCGGGGCTGCCACAGGCCGACGATCACGCGTTCGTCGTCGAGCAGCTGGAGATCTTCCTCGCCGCATTGTCCTAAGTGGACCGTTCGCGGAGTTGTCCACAGGTTGTTCACGTGTGGACAACTCCGTGCGGCGGCGACAAAACCCGACGAGTTCCGGTTATTTCTTGACAAACTCCCTAGTGGTCTAGTCCAATCCTTGACGTGACCTGAACCACATCCGAGGGAGTCCCCATGCGCCGGAAAGCCGCCGTCGGCATCGTTTTCCTCTTACTGGGCCTGCTGATGCCCGCCGCGGCACAGGCCGCGATCCCGGCCCACGCCCTGGTCGGCTACCTGCACACGAGCTTCGCGAACGGCTCCGGTTACACGAGAATCGCCGACGTCCCCGAAGACTGGGACATCATCGACCTCGCCTTCGCCGAGCCGACATCCACGACCTCGGGCGAACTCCGGTTCGGTCTGTGCCCGGCGGCGGAATGCCCGAACGTCGAATCCGAGGCGGAGTTCATCGCCGGGATCAAGGCGCAGCGCGAGAAGGGCAAGAAGGTCGTCATCTCCGTCGGCGGCCAGAACGGGCAGGTGCGGCTGACCACGGCCGCCGCGCGGGACGCTTTCGTCAGTTCGGCGAGCGCGATCATCGACAAGTACGGCCTCGACGGGATCGACATCGACTTCGAGGGCCATTCGCTGTCCCTCGACCCCGGCGACACCGACTTCAAGAACCCGAAGACGCCCGTGGTGGTCAACCTCATCTCCGCGCTGAAGACGTTGAAAGCCAAGTACGGCAACGACTTCGTGCTGACAATGGCACCGGAGACGTTCTTCGTCCAACTGGGGCACCAGTTCTACGGACCGGGCCCGAACGGGAGCGCCGATCCGCGCTCCGGGGCCTACCTGCCGGTGATCCACGCGCTGCGGGACTCGCTGACCGTGCTGCACGTCCAGGACTACAACTCCGGCCCGATCATGGGGCTCGACGGCCAGTACCACACGATGGGGACCGCGGATTTCCACACGGCGATGACCGACATGGTGCTCACCGGCTTCCCCGTCGCGGGCGACGCGGCGAACGTGTTCCCCGCGCTGAAACCGGAACAGGTCGCGATCGGCCTGCCGGCGTCGCCGTCGGCGGGCAACGGGCACACGACCCCGGCGGACGTGCGCGCGTCGCTGGACTGCCTGATGAAGGGGAGCGGCTGCGGCACCTACAAGCCGCATGGCAGCTTCCCGGCGCTGCGCGGGCTGATGACCTGGTCGATCAACTGGGACAAGTTCGGCGGCTGGGAGTTCTCGAAGAACTTCGCTTCGTACTTCGGCTGAGATCCGGCGAGCGGGGAGGATTTCGGACGTTCAGTGTCCCCGTCCTCCGTCGATCAAGCTAGGAGCAGGGCCTCGACGATGTAGGAATCGGGACACTCAACGTCCCGATTCCTACATCGTCGGCATCTGGAACGCCGAGCAGCCGCCCCTCGCACGGCCAGGCGGCCAAGTGTCCCAAACCTCAGGACACCTGTCCCACCGTGCTACCGTTTCACATCATATATCAGATCGGACATGCCAGTGACCTCTCCACGGTTCGACGAGCGGAAACGGCGGCTGTCCGGCGTCGTGGCCATCCCGGTGACCCCGTTCGACGCCGACGGCGCCGTGGATTCCGAGGCCTACGGGCACCTGGTCGACCGCGTGCTCACCGTCGGGGTCGAGGTCGTGACGCCGAACGGGAACACCGGCGAGTTCTACGCGCTGGACGAGGCCGAGACGCGGCACTGCCTCGAAGTGACGGTCAAGGCCGCGGCGGGACGGGCGAGTGTGGTCGCCGGGGTCGGACACGACGTCCGGACGGCGATCGGCGCCGCGCGGCATGCCCGGGACGCGGGCGCCGGCCTGGTCATGATCCATCAGCCGGTGCATCCGTACGTCTCGGCGGAGGGCTGGGTCGAATATCACCGCGCCATCGCGGCGGCGGTCCCGGAGCTGGGTGTCGTGCTGTACGTGCGCGACGCGCGGATCGAGGGCGAGCAGCTGGCCAAGCTCGCCGACGCCGCGGAGAACGTCATCGGCGTGAAGTACGCGGTGCCGGATCCGGTGCGGTTCGCCTCGGTGGCGCGGGACGCGGGGATCGATCGCTTCGTGTGGATCGCCGGGCTGGCGGAGCTGTCCGCGCCGGGTTACTTCGCCGTCGGCGCGACCGGGTTCACCTCGGGGCTGGTGAACGTCGCGCCAGAGCTCTCGCTGGAGATGTTCCGTGCGTTGCGGGACGGCGACTTCACCGGAGCGATGGCGGTCTGGGAGCGGATCCGGCCGTTCGAGGAGCTGCGGGCCGCGGAAGGCAGCGCCAACAACGTGAGCGTGGTCAAGGAAGCCTTGGCACAGCTGGGTTTGTGCCGCGCCGACGTCCGGCCGCCGAGCCGCGCGCTGACCGGCGCGGAAGGGGAGCAGGTCGCCGCGGCGCTGACGTTTTTCTGACCGTGTCCGCGCCCACTGGGGCGGGCGCGGACACGGTGACAGGTCAGAGGTCGTGGCCATCGACGGATCGCGGCTTGGCCCATATGGGCGCCTCGGGGCGCGCCATGAGGCGCGGCGGGCGGCTGCTCACCGGCGAAGCCGGCGGGACCATGAGCGCGAAGGGACCGATGTCTGGCCGGTGCTCCTGTCTCCGGCCGAAGCTCGCGACCGGACGGAACCGGGGGAAATTTCCCTCGATGTCTTCGACTGTACGCCAGATCGTGCCGCTTTGGTGAATTGCTTCCGCTCCACGGTCGTGGGACACTGGTGTCAGGCCACGGAACGACCGTGGCGTGTTGTGGTACCAGTGCCTTTCTCGGCCGAATCAGACACTTCGGTGTTCGCGAACCCGTTGCTGGATTGCCCACTTTCACGAACCAGAACGGTGTGATCTCCCATGACCTCCACCCAGACGAGGCAGGGCAGCGACTTCGCCGAACTGTCCAAATTGGTCAAGGACGCCGGCCTCCTCGATCGGCGTCGCAAGTACTACGCGGTGAAGATCGGCTTGAACCTGCTCGCCTTCGCGGGCGGCTGGGTCGCGTTCGCGCATCTCGGCGACTCCTGGTGGCAGCTGTTCCTCGCCGCCTTCTTCGCGATGATGTTCACGCAGCTGTCCTTCATCGGCCACGACGCGGGACACAAGCAGATCTTCCGCGGCCGCAAGGCGAACGACGTCACCGGATTCGTCCACGGTGGACTGACCGGGCTCAGCTACGGCTGGTGGATCGGGACACACACCCGCCACCACGCCAACCCCAACCACGAGGACGAGGACCCGGACGTCAACCTCGCCGCGCTGATCTTCACCAAGGCGCAGGGCGCCGAGCGGCGCGGTTTCCTGCGCTGGATGGCGAAATACCAGGCGTTCCTGTTCTTCCCGCTGCTGTTGCTGGAAGGCCTGAACCTGCACGTGTCGAGCGTGACGGCGATCTTCCAGCGCGGCTTCAAACGACGGAAACTCGAATCGGCGCTGATGCTCGCCCACCTCGCCGCGTATCTGACCGCGGTGTTCGTTGTCCTCTCGCCGGGAGTCGGCTTCGTCTTCATCGCCGTGCACCAGTGCCTCTGGGGCGTGTACATGGGCTGCTCGTTCGCCCCGAACCACAAGGGCATGCCGACGCTGTCGGCCGGGCACAAGCTCGACTTCCTGCGCAAGCAGGTCCTCACCTCGCGCAACGTGCGCGGCGGCCGCGTCGTGGACTTCGCCCTCGGCGGCCTCAACTACCAGATCGAGCACCACCTGTTCCCGAGCATGGCCCGGCCGAACCTCAAGCACGCGCAGGTGATCGTCCGTGAGTTCTGCGCGAAACACGGCATCGACTACGCGCAGTGCGGCTGGGCGGCGTCGTACGGCTACGTGCTCCGGCATCTGCACGAGGTCGGGGCGCCACTCCGTGCTCAACCGGCCGTCGCGCGATGACCTCCATCCGCTCCCTCGGCGACGTGGCCGAACCCGCCGCCGACGACCGCTGCCCGAGCTGCCCGCATCCGATGTCCGCGCACGACGCGATCGCCCGCCGCTTCTGCACCGCGACCGCCGCCGGCGGTTTCAGCCGCGGCTGCACCTGTGCCACGAAACCCGAAACAACCGAATAGAGGATCACCATGAACGCCGACACCGTCCCCGTCTCCCGCTACGAGACCCGGGTCGACACCGTGAAGAAGATCGTCAACGAACACACCGACCTGGACAACGAGGCGGCGTTCGCGCTGGCCGTGCACATGGTGCGGGCGCTCGACACCGTCCCGGAGCCCGTCCGCTGACACTGTGGCCGGGGTTACTCGCGCGTTAACAAGGCGTCAGCGAGACCTCGCGAAGCGTCAGGGAGACGTTGCCGGGACGGCCGGGCCGGGTCGATCGGAGTTGTGCTGAGAAGGCACTGACCCGATCGACGCGGAGGTAACCGTGACGCTCAGCGAGCTCCTGCCCAGCCTCGGCTGCGAGGCCGCCGACCACCTCGAACCCGGGGTCTGGCCACGGAGCACCCGGCTCGGGCCGGGCGGGGAACTGCTGTTCGCGGGCGCGCCGGTGTCCCACCTCGCCGCGAGGTTCGGGACGCCGGCGTACCTGCTCGACGAGGACGAGGTCCGGCAGAACGCCCGCGCGTACCGGAAGGCGCTCCCCGACGCCGAGGTGGCGTACGCGAGCAAGGCGCTGTGCACCCGCGCGGTCCTGCGCTGGGTCGCCGAGGAAGGGCTGTCCCTCGACACCTGCTCGGCGGGCGAGATCGCGGTGGCGCGGTCGATCGGCTTCCCCGCCGAGCGGATCCTGCTGCACGGCAACGCGAAGACCCCAGAAGACCTCAAAGCCGCCTTGTCCTACGGCGTCCGCCGCATCGTGGTGGATTCGCTCGACGAGATCGAGCAGCTCGGCGCGCTCGCCACCGGAGCGCAGCAGGTGCTGATCCGGGTGACCCCCGACGTCGCGGCCGGTACGCACGCGGCGATCACCACCGGCACCGAAGGACAGAAGTTCGGCTTCTCGCTGCGTGAGGGAGTCCGCGACAACCTCGGCCGGGCCGTGTCCGCCGTGCTCGCGCAGCCCGGGCTCCGCCTGGCCGGGCTGCATTGCCACATCGGTTCGCAGGTGTCGCGGGTCGATTTCTACGAACTGGCCGCCCGCAAGATGATCGGGGTGCTCGTCGCACTCCGGGACAGCCACGGCATCACCCTGCGGGAACTGGATCTCGGCGGCGGGCACGCCGTGCGCTATCTGCCCGGCGACACGGGTTTCGACATCGACGGTTATGTGCGGCGTCTGCGGGTCGCGCTCGCTTACGAATGCACCTCGCACGGCTTCCCCCTGCCGAAGCTGACGATCGAACCGGGTCGCGCGATCGTCGGCCCGGCGGGGATCACCGTGTACCGGGTCTGCGCGGTGAAACGCGGCTCGCGCACTTTCGTCGCCGTCGACGGCGGGATGAGCGACAACGCGCGGCCGGCGCTCTACGGGGCGGCGTACACCGCGCGCCTGATCGGCAGGCGCAGTCGCGCCGCCCGTCGGCCGATGACGGTGGTCGGACGGCACTGCGAATCCGGCGACGTCCTCGCCGACGGGCTCTCCCTCCCCGACGACGTCCACCCCGGCGACCTGCTCGCCGTCCCGTGCACCGGGGCATACCACCACTCGCTCGCCTCGAATTACAACCTCGTCGGCAGGCCGCCGGTGGTCGGCGTCTCCCGCGGCACCGCGACACTGCTCGTCCGCCGCGAAACCGAGGAAGACCTGCTGAAACGCGACCTCGGCTGACGCGTCATCCGAAAACCTCGTCACTTGCCCTATCGAACGACAGAATCCTTCGCGGGAAGGCGCCGGGAAAGAGAATCACGACAAACAACTTAACGGCGGTAGCATTCTGGACACTTATCGATACGCTGCGCGACAAGAATCGCATGCCGAAACAAAGGGAGGGACGGCATGGGTGACGAACCACGCGCGCAGATGGAGCAGCGCACACCTAGAGGTTTGGACAATACCGATCGCACTCTGATCGCTCTACTGCAAGTCGACGGGCGGGCCTCGTTCACGGCCTTGGCCAAGGCCGTCGGGTTGTCGGAGGGCGCCGTGCGGCAGCGCGTCCAGCGGCTGCTGCGGGACGAGACGATGCAGATCGTCGCGGTCACGGATCCGGCGAACGTCGGGCTCGGCCGTCAGGCGATGGTCGGGATCAAGGTGCAAGGCGATCCGCGGGCGGTCTCCGACCAGCTCTCCGGAATGCCGGACATCCACTACGTCGTGCTGACCGCGGGGGGCTACGACCTGCTGGCCGAGGTCGCCTGCCGGGACGACGAACACCTCTTGAGTGTGCTGAACGACGACATCCGGCCCATCCCGGGTGTCGTCAGCACGGAGACCTTGGTCTATTTGAAACTCGCAAAACAGACATACGCCTGGGGCAACCTGACCAGATAGGCCCTGTTGGGTCGTGAGTGGCAAGGACGGTTAGAACCGTCCTTGCCACTCACGACACGTTGGCACCCGCTAGACGCAGTGCAGGTGAGCGTCGGGAGTCCGCCGCCCGGAATCAAGACCGCGGAGGACTTTCGGCAGCACCCCGCGGTACAGGACGCCGAGCCGCTGGGTCGCCCGCGTCAGCGCGACGTACAGTTCCGCCTCGCCGCTGGGGCCTTCCGCGAGGATCCGCTCCGGCTCCACCACCAGGACCGCGTCGTACTCCAGACCTTTGACCGCGGACGGCGCGATCGCACCGGGCACCCCCGGCGGCCCGATGACGACCGACGTCCCCTCGCGCTCCGCTTCCGCGCGGACGAACTCGGCGACGGCATCCTCTATGTCCACTTCGGACAGTCGACGGGCCCACGGCCGCACCCCGCACGAACGCACCGATTCCGGCGGTACGACGTCTCCCGCGAAACTCGCCAGCACCGCCGACGCCACCGCCATGATCTCCGACGGCGTCCGGTAGTTGACGGTCAGTTTCCGGTACACCCACCGATCGGCGACGTACGGGGAGAGCATCTCGGCCCACGATCGCGCGCCGGACGGCGACCGGCGCTGCGCGAGATCCCCGACGACGGTGAACGACCGGCTGGGACAGCGCCGCATCAGCACCCGCCAGTCCATTTCGGACAGTTCCTGCGCTTCGTCGACGACCACGTGGCCATAGGTCCATTCCCGGTCCGCGGCGGCGCGTTCCGCCAGATCCCGTTCGTCGCGTTCGGCGAACCGGTCCGCCAGTTCCTCCGCCATCAGCACGTCCGTCGGCCGGAGCGCGAACTCGTAATCGTCGTGATCGTCTTCGACCTCGACGATTTCCAGCACCCGCTCGGCGTATTCCTTGCGCGCCAGCCGACGCCGCTCCTCCGCCCGACGCTCGGCGGTGCGATCGCGGCCGAGCAGCTCGACGGCTTCGTCCAGCAACGGCACGTCGGACACCGTCCACGCGTCCGCCTCCTCGCGGAACAACGCCGGATCGGCCCCGGCCGCCCGCAATCGCTCCGGCGAGGCGTAAAGGTCGGCGAGCAGCCGCCGCGGCGTCAGCGACGGCCACAGCCGATCGAGCACCGCGCCGAGCTGCTCACTGGCTTCCAGGTCCCGCCAGGCGTTCTTGAGCATCTCCGGACGGGTGTGCCGGTCGTCCGGCGGCAGCCAGCCCGCACCGATCCGGTCGACCGCGCGCACGGCGAGCGTGGCGATCACCGCGCGTTCGAAGACGGCCTTGGCCTCGTTGTGCGGCAGGCCGCTCTCCCTGGCCACCTCGCGCGCGGCGGCCGCGATCTCGGCGTCCAACGGCACGGTGACGTCGTCGAGTTCGATCGGCTCCGGCTCGGCGGGCAGTTCCTGCCGGTCCGCCACCGCCGCCGCGAGCACGTCCAGGATCGCCGTCGAACCCTTGATCCGCTGGACCCTCGGCGGATCCTCCCGTTCGGTGCGCAGACCCGCGACGAGGTCACCGGGTGTCGCGAAGACGGCGCTGGTCTCGCCGAGCGACGGCAGGACCCGGCCGATGTGGTCGAGGAAACCGCTGCTCGGCCCGACCACGAGCACGCCACGGCGTTCCATGCGCTCTCGTTTCGTGTACAGCAGATACGCCACGCGGTGCAGCGCCACCGCCGTCTTCCCGGTACCCGGGCCGCCCTCCACGACGAGGACCCCCGCGTGGTCGAGCCGGATGATCTCGTCCTGCTCGGCTTGGATCGTCGCGACGATGTCCCGCATCCCCTCGCCGCGCGGCGCGTTGACCGCGGCCAGCAACGCGGCGTCACCCCGTTCGCCCGCCGATTCCGGACGGCCGAAGACCTCGTCGGTGAAGTCGAGGACCTCACGGCCGAGGGTGCGGAATTGGCGACGCCGGGCCATTCCTTCCGGTGACGCGCCCGTCGCGCAGTAAAACGCGCGCGAGGCAGGCGCCCGCCAATCCAGCACCAAGGGTTCGTAGTCGTTCTCTTCGTCGAAAAGACCGATCCGGCCGACGTACGACCGTTCTCCCGAAAGGGCGTCCAAACGGCCGAAACAAAGACCCTCGTCGGCGATCTTCAGCCTGGCCATCTCGCGGGCCTTCGCACCGACGGACACCTCGCGGTCGGACAGCGCGAAGCCTTCTCCGCGCAGCGCACCGGCATACGCCTCGCGCACGCGCACGCGCTCGGTGTCCAGCCGCCCGTAGAGCGACGCCACATATCGCCGCTCGGATCGCAATTCCTCGTCGTACCCCTGATTTGACAAGTTCCCCTCACAGCGGTTAGACTGACAACACATTCGGCGTACTGATCAGTGATTCTGATTCGGGCGCCGATTTTTTATTGTCCACCGCTTGTCAAGAGACCCCCGGCATTCCCCGGAAACGATCGTGCGCGATAATGGGGACGGACATCCACCATTACCGCGCACGATCCACGGCACCACGATCAACGGCACTCAGCCGAGCATGAACTCGCGAGGGTCGAGCGCCCTGTCCACCACCCGGACGTCGCCGAGCCAGCCGTGGAAGGCCTGCTCGACGATCGAGTCGTAGGCGTAGGCGCCGATCAGCCACGAGCCGCCGGGATTCGCGATCCCCGCGGCAGGCGTCTTCGGATTCCGCAGCACCGGGCAGCCGTCGACGTAGAGCGTCGTCCGCCTGCCGTCGTTGACCGCGGCGACATGGATCCATTCCTTCAGCGCCAGTTCGTGCCCCCAGCAGGTGGAGATCCCGTTCTGGTTCACCGGGAACACCGCCCACTGGAACGCGGCACCGTCCGAAAGGGACAGTGTGGCCGACGGCTCGCCGGGATCGTCACCGGTTTTGCCCGCCTTGCCGCCGGAGCCCTGCCTGCCGAAGATCGCGGCCCAGGAATGCTTGCCGTCCTTGAAATCCTCGGGCAGTTTCACGAACGCCTCGACGGTGTAGCCGCGGGTGAACGTCTCCGCGTTCATCGGCGCGGAGTCCGCCGTGCGCAGGTACCCGCCACGCGCCGGTTTCTTGCCGCCGTCGAACCGGAGGCTCGACCTCGACGGCTGCCGTGTGGAGAACTCGCCGGAGAACCGCAACGCCTCGGGCGCGCTGCCGGGCAGGGTCACCCGGACCAGGTCGTTGCCCCGGCCCGAAAGGTCACGGACACCGTCCACGGGCGCGCCGTCACGCCCCTCGAACCGCCAGTACGCCACGGTCCCGCGGATCAGCTGGCGGTCGGCGGGCCGGGCGGGCGGCACCGGGACCGGCGCGAAACCCGCGAACCTCGACTCGAAGTCGATCTCCAGGCTGAAGTAGTCCGCCGGGCCGGTGCGTTCGATCTCCTGCCGCTGCAGCTCGTTCAACCGCGGTGCCTGGTCCGCGAGCCACGGCGAGACCGTGCGGACGTCGATCACGTTGCGCGCGAGGTCGAACCGGTAGAGCCGGATCATCCCGCTGCCGCCGTAGTAGCGGTCCTGGTAGTTGGTGATGTGCAGATGGACGTCGTGGCCCGCTTTGTTCTGCTTCACCATGCGTCCGGGCGGCCAGTAGTGCCCGTTGAGCGTCAGGAAGATCTGGTCGTTGCCGTCGACCAGTTCGTCCCACACCTTCTGTCCGAACTCCGAGAACTGGGCCTGTCCCGCCTCGTCGGCCCATACCAATTCATGGATGGTCAGAATGGCCGGGAGCCGCGGATTCCGCGCGAGCACCGAGCGCGCCCACTCCAGCCCGCCCGCCGACGGCCGCCAGTCGAGCGCGAGCAGCAGCCACTCACGCCCGCCCGCGCGGAAGACGTGGTGGCTGTTGTAGCCGTCCGGGCTCGCGCCGCGGAAGGTCCGCGAACCCCGCTGCCGCTGCGGCCCGAACGCGTCGAGGTACGGCGTGCGGCCGCGCTGGTCGTCGGTCGAGGATTTGATGTCGTGGTTGCCGGCGAGGGTGCTGTACGGGAACCGGCGCCGGTCCAGGTGCTGGAAGGACCGGCTGATCTGGTCGAACTCGCCCGGCTGCCCGTTCTCGGTGAGGTCGCCGAGATGCGCCAGGAAGACGATGTTCTCGTCGCCGCCGGTGACGTACCGCAGCGTGGCGTCCAACGGCGCGGGGTCGCCACGGTCGGCGTCGAAGAGGTACTGGGTGTCGGGCAGGACCGCGAGGGTGAAGCGGCCGTCTTCGGTGTCCGGGCCGCGGCCGAAGGTCGCCGAGGCCGCGGGGGCGCCGATCGCGGGTAACGCGGAGACCGCCGCACCGGCGCCGAGCAGGCCCGCGCCGCGCAGGAAGGTCCGTCTGGATGAGTCGTTCACGGCCGCAACCTACGGTCGCGGAGGCAACGTGTCCCGAACCGCGGGTGAACACTTGCCCCGCTCGGTAGCTTCGTCCCATGGGGAACGTCAAACGCTGGCCCGTGCTCGCCGGGGTCGGTGTGGTGGTGGCCGCGGCAGCCTGGTGGATCGTGGACGAGATGCCGACGGTGGACGACGCCGTCGCCAGGGAGGCGCTGCCGCCGATCGACGAGCATCTGCGCGCGCTCGCCGGTTCCCGCGACGCGGGCGTCCGCTGGGTGTGCACACAGAAGGTGATCGAGACCCGGCCGGACGGTGACCAGGTCAAGATCGGCCTTGTCGCCAGCTGCGACGAGGTCACGAGGGACGGCGACGGGCTCGTCACGCTCGGCGGATTCCGCCGTCAGCCGATGGTCTACCGCGTCGAACGCACTCCCGGCGGGTTCCGCGTGCTCGACCGGAAGTTCGCGGAGGACGGCGCCGGCTACTCGCGTTCGGTCAAGGAGATGTTCTCGTGGGTCGGCGCCCGCCGGGTGCTCGATGGCGCCAGCCCGGACGACCCGAAGTCGGTGTCGGCCGCCGCGTTCGGCCTGCCCGAAAGCACCCCGGTGCGCACCGGCCGGTGATCAGTCGCCGTTGCGGTCGATCTTCTTCGGCACGACGAACCACATGACGACGAACAGCACCGCCGACACCACGCCGAGGATCGTCATCGCGATCGGGCCGAAGACGACCTTGGCGATGAGCGCGACGGTCGTGGTGATGGCGGCCGCCAGACAGGCGAGGCCGACCAGGACGGAACGATTGCCGACGGTGAGGATCCGCTCACGGTTCCCGGTGCGGAACAGCAGCCGGTGCCACGCGGCGGGCGCGGTCAGCAGCACGGTCGAACAGACCGTGAGCAGGACCGCCGTCAGGTGAACGGACTTCTCGAACCCGCTCGCGTTGTGGAACTCGTCGGTGAACACCACCGTGAGCAGGAAACCGAAGAGGATCTGGACGCCTGCCTGCGCGACCCGCAGCTCCTGCAGCAGCTCACTGACGTTGCGGGTCAGGCGTTCGTTCTTCGTCTCGCCGGTGTGCTCGACCATGCGGCGGCTCCAAGACCATCGGTTGACGCCTGACCTTTTCGTGCCAGCCGAGCGACGTCACTGACACGACCACCACGGCGAGGCCCAGCCACTGAGTACCCGACAAATCGGCGTTCAAGCACAATACGCCGATCACGGCCGCCGTGACGGGGAACGCGAGCTCGGCCAGCGTCGCCCTGGCGGCGGGGGTCGACCGCAGGCCCAGGTAGTACAGGCTCAGCGCCAGCAGCCCGGGGACCAGTGCGAGCAGGCCGAGCCCGAGCGCGTTGTCCCAGCCCACCGCGAACTGGCCGCCCTGGTACGCCACGATGCCCGCCGCGACCGGGAGCCCGACGGTGAAGCGCAGGGTGGTGACCTCCTTCGGCGCCAGTTCGGTGGAGAGCATCCGCCCGAGCACCGTGCCCGCCGCCCACAACGCGGCCGCGCCGATCGCCAGCAGCGCCGCCTTCGCCGCGGCGACCTGGATGTTCAGCGGATCCTTGAACGCCAGCAGCCAGGCGCCGAGCAGCGCCGGGATCGCGAAGAAGGCGTATCCGGGGCGGACCCGCTCGCGAAGGACGAAATACGCGGCGAGCACGGCGAACACCGGCTGGAGCTTCTGCAGCACCAGCGGCGTCACCGGGTCGCCCAGTTTGAAGGCCGCGGTGAACATCGCCGTCGCGAGCGCGGAGGATCCGCCGCCGATGGCGAGCACGGCCAGCCATTCCCGCGGTCCGGTCCGGCGCAGCGCGCGGAAAGCGCCGGGAATGAAGGGACTCAGCACGAGCACCACCAGCAGGTGCTCCCAGAAGACGACCGTGGCCGCCGGGAGCGCCTCGGCGAGCGGGAGCCTCAAAAGCCCGTCGGTGCCCCAAAGAGCGGCGGCGACCGCGACCAGCCAGGTGCGATCCGGAGGATTGCTACTCACTTGTCCTGCCCATAGTTTGAGAATGATCGCCCGACCGAGTGATCACTCTGGCGTGTCCGATTCGTGCGGACTAGGCAAGGGGCATGCGCCCCGTCCCCGCACTCGCCCTCGTCCTGTCCGCGGCCGCACTGGCCCTGACCGCCGGCGCCGGACCGGCCACCGCCGTCCCCGGCTCCCGCGTCCACGTGATCACCGCCAAGAGCGGTCTCACCATCTACAAACCCGATCTGGCGCCGCCCGGTGCCCGCGCGCACGTCTTCGGGTTGACTTCCAAGGCCTTCGGCACCTCGACCGCGGTACTCGTGACCGGTCTGCTGCCCAACCGCGAATACGGCGCCCACGCGCACACCAAACCGTGCGGCGCCACCGGTGATCTCGCCGGACCGCACTACCAGAACGTCGAAGACCCGGTGAAGCCGTCGGTGGATCCGGCCTACGCCAACCCCCGCAACGAGATCTGGCTCGACCTCACCACCGACGCCACCGGCCGCGGCGTCGCCGTGTCCAAAGTGGACTGGACGTTCACCGACCGGCGCGCGAACTCGATCGTGATCCACGAAACGCATACGCACACCGACCCCGGCCACGCCGGGACCGCGGGGGCCCGGCTGGCCTGCGTGACGGTCGGTTTCTAGAAGCCCCACGTACGTTCGGGCCGGATCCTGATCCGGACGCGGTACTCCCGGTCGAATTTCGGGACGTCGTAGTCGATCGCCGGGTAATGCTTCTCGTATTTGGCGAGGAAGCCCGGCTGCTCCGACGCGAGACCGTCCGGCAGGATCTCGGCCTTGCCGCCGATCACCAGGATCGAGCCCCCGTGCTCGTCGCTGTTGAAGTGGAGGCTGACCTCGGGGTTGGCTTCGATATGGCGGGTCTTCGCCGTGTCCGGCTGGCTGAAGACGATGAAATCCTCACCGTCGAGCACGAACCACACCGGGCGGGGCGAAGGGCGTCCCTTGGGGCTGATCGTGGTCAGCCAGGCGACGTTCTCCTTCGCCCGCTCGGCGAGCCGCGGGTCGGGTTGGTAGGTCATGAACCGACCAACCACGACCTGGCGGCTTTTCTTCCTCGTTCCGGTCAGCGAGACGCGACGAGTTTCGCGTAGCGCGTCCCCGCGCCGAGCAGCACCAGACCGGCGATGAGGAAGGCGGCGACCCTGGCCAGGCCGTCGAGCGCGGAGAGGTCGAACAGGACCAGCTTCAGCACCGCGGCGCCGACCAGCACGAACCCGATCACCCGCAGGTTGATCGCCGAGATGCCGCGGATGAGCAGCACCAGGGCGGCGACCGTCCACGACACCGTGATCACCACGTGGCCGACCAGGAAACCCGACCGGCCGGGAACCACCAGCAGCGCGCCGCACAGCACCAGCGCGCCCGCGCCGTAGAGCCCGCAGACCCCGGCGAGGAGCCACGGCACGACGTTCTCCGCCGCGGCCTTGAACAGCCCGAGCCGGTGCGAGACCCACGGAAGCGTGATCGAGGCGGCCAGGATCGCCAGCGCCACCAGGAACGCGGCGGCGAGGTCGGCGTCCGGACGGTTACGGATCAGGAAGAACAGCGTCGGCGGGACGTCGATGACCAGCGCGATCATGCCGCCGATGACGGCGAAGCCCATCCCGCCGAAGAGCGCCACGTGCTTCTTCGTCCACAGCGCGACCAGCGCCAGCAGAACCGCTTCGCCGATGAGGATCCCCGAACGGGCACTGCCGTCGAACAGCGTCATCGTCGTCTGCAGGGCCGCGACGAGCCCGGCGGCGCCCGCGAGCTCACCGGTCCAGCCGTCGAGCCACTGCCCGGCCGCCCACACCGCGAGCAGCACCAGCGCGACCGACGCGGTGACGAGCACGGCGGGGGTCTTCGGCAGGAACAGCGCGGCGAGCAGCGACGGCGCGGGAGCGACGGCCAGCAGGGCGAGGGCGGCGGCGTCCCCGCTCCGCTTGAGGGTGACGATCAAGGCGAGGACGAGCCCGACCCCGCCCGCGGCCAGCGCGGCGGCGGTGTTGGCCGTGCTGCCGCCGAAGCCGGTGAACGCGGTGCTGAAGACCGACGCGACCAGCGGCGGAATCCCGGCCGCGACCGCGACCGACGGCCACGACTGGCGCAGCTGCACCGGCGTCGAAGCGACCTGGACCACGAGCAGGAACGCGACCAGCTGCGGGGTGAACCCCTGCGTGATGATGGGCGCGCAGATCACGCAGCCGAGCACGACGGCCGTCGCGAGCAGCGACGACTTCCACCGCACGGCCAGCAGCAACCCGCCGACCGCGATCAGGAGCCCGATCGCGAGACCCGCGTAGGCCGGGAGGTACTCGTACATCGTCGTCGCGGCGATGGCGTCGAGGTACAACGCGCCGATCCCGGTCGCGGCGAGCGCGAACGCACCCGTGCGGCCGGCCGGCGTGCGGTGCAGCCTCAGGCCGATCCCGACCAGCGCCGCGCCGAGCACGGCGCCGCCGATCACCCGCGGCATCGGGCCGAACCAGCCACGCTGGATCGCGAGCACGAGGAACAACACGATGCCGAGCAACGTGACCGCGCCGCCGATCCAGGCCAGCAGCCTGCTGCCGGCGCCCTCCTTGCCCAGCTTCTCGGCGAGCGACACCTTCGGCGCGGGCTGATACGGGCGGTAGGGCTGCTGCGGCTGCTGGCGGTACTGCTGCTGCTGTTGCCACTGCGCGTACTGGGCCTGCTGGTACTGCTGGTAGTGGGCGTGCTGGTAGTGGGCCTGCTGGTATTGGGGGTGCGGGTAGGGCTGCTGGGGCTGGGCCTGGTGCGGCACCTGGGGCTGCTGCTGCTGAGCCTGCTGGGCCACGGGCTGCTCGGCCTGCGGTGTCTTGGCCTGCTCCGGCTGCTGCTCTTCCTGCTCAGGCGCCTCTTCGTGCTTCGGCTCCGCCTCGGACCGGACGGTCCGCAGCTCCGTGCCGACCCGCGCGAGGCGGGCCCCAAGGTCGTCGATCTCCCCGGCGAGCCTGAGGAGCACATCCCCATCGGTGGTCATGGCGATCAGCATGCGGCCTGACGCCCGCCCGGGGATCCGTAGCACTACTCAATCGTGATGACGATGTGGTCGCGACCTGCAAGATCATCGCGATCTGGCCCACACCCGGAGTGCCCGCAGCAGGTCGATGTACCGGAAGCCCGGCCAGTTGACGTCGCAGAAGTGCAGCCGGGAATCCTTGGCCTGCCAAAGCAGGAATCCGGACAGCCGGACCTCACCGCTGGTCCGGATGATCAGGTCCGGATCGGGACTGCCGACCGTGTACAGATGCGAGGCGAGGGCGTCCACGGAGACGGACTCCGCGATCTCCACGAGGGTCTTGCCCTCAGCCGCCCCTTCGAGCACGAGATCGCGGACGGCGTCGACGATCTCCTCGCGGCTTCCGTACCCGATCGCGAGGGTCAGCTCGGGCCCCGTCGCACCCCGAGTGTCCTCTTCGGCCTGTTTCAGCACCTCGGCCGTCGACGACGGCAACATGTCGAGACGTCCCACAGGCGCGACGCGCCAGTTCGCGCCCGGCGCGATGAGCCGCTCGCGGACGACGTCCTCGATCACCTGCATCAAGAAGGCCATCTCCGGCGAAGCGCGCTTCGTCAGGTTGTCGACCGAAGCGAGGTACACCGTCACGTGCCCGATGCCGAGGCCTTCGCACCACGACATCAACCGGGCGATGTGCTGCGCCCCGTGACGATGCCCCTCGCGGACGTCCTCGAAGCCCATCGCGCGGGCCCAGCGACGGTTGCCGTCGATGATCACGCCGACGTGGCGGGGCAACGGACCTTGACGGAGGCGGGCGCGGAGCCGGCGTGCGTAGAGGTCGTCGAGTCTGGTCCGGACGCTCATGAAGGCGAAGCTACCGAAATCCGGTGATGCGCAGCGGCAACGAGGCGTCGTTCTTCATCCGATCTCGGGAGATCTCTAGCCTGCGATCGACGCTTGCGAGAGGTCGTCATGAAGATCGCTGTCGCCGCCAAACGGCAACGCGCGGCGTCGATCCGGAAACGGGAGGGTGCCGGCTTGGTGGTGCCCCTACCGAACTTGGCGGGGTGTTCGCCGTCGACATCTTCAGCAATGCGGGGCGTCCTCGGGAAAGGATGGTGGAGGAAGTGAAGACCTACCACGCCGAAGTCACTCGCGATGGCAGGTCCTGGCTCATCCGCGTCCGCGAGATCGACCGCTCGACCCAGGCTCTCCGGTACAAGGACGTCGTGACGATGGCCAACGAGCTCATCGAAATCATGGACGGCGTCAAGGACGACGAGTACGACCTGTATCTCGAAGTGCACCTGCCGATTTCGGTGAAGGACCGCCAAGCCCGCGCCGAAGTCCTGCGCGAAGAGGCCCAGCGCAAACTCGGCATGTCCTTCCAGCGAGCCAGCCAGCTGGCGAAGTCGTCCTGAACCGCCAAGACCTCCTCCGACCGCATCGGCAAGCAAAAACGCCGGCCGAGGCAACGGACAACACCCGCGCATCGGGCGACCTCCGCGCAGCACATGCGACCGACACGATGTCGGGTTCGTGAAAGAACCCACATCATCTCCCTCTAAAGTGTTACCCCGGTCTCAACAGGGGAGGGGAACGGGATGAGCGAGGACGAGGAATCCGGAAAGAAGTCCGGCTGGGGCGAACTCGGCCACAAGTGGATCACGGCGATCGCCGCACTGGTCACGGCCCTAGCCGGCGCCGGCTTCTTCATCGGCCGCGAGAGTGCGCCGAAAACCGAAGCGGCGCCGCCTGCGACCGCCGCATCGGCAACCGTCACGGTCACCCAGGTCATGACTGGACAGGTTCCGGTAACCGCGAATCAGTCGGCTCCTACCTCTCCGGCGAGCAGCGAGCCAGGGGTTTACTTTTCGTCTGATGAATTCGAGTGGGGGCGGTTCAACCTCGATTTCAAAACTCCGAGGTACCTCGCGGACAAGTACATCTACCCACTCGGCAACGGCTTCACAACCCAAGGTGAGGCGGCCAGGCTCGCCGAATGGCAAACCGACTCTCTGCCCAGCAAGGACGAGTGCACGTCCGCTGTTGCCGAACGTGGCCAGAGTTTTACCGGCTCCCTGGTCAGCTCAAGTCATGTCTGCGGAAAGACGGCAGAAGGACGAGTCTTTCGGATCGACGTGATCGCTGTCGGTAACGGCACGATTCGCAGCAAGGTCATTGTGTGGGACAAGTGACCGGCCCACCTGCGCGTGACAGACACCACAGGCGACAATGGAGGACGTGACAGCCACCCTGAGCAAGCCCAGCCTGAAGATCGGCCCCTACGAGGTCGATCCGCCGGTCGTGCTCGCTCCCATGGCGGGCATCACGAACGTCGCGTTCCGGCAGCTGTGCCAGGAGTACGGCGCCGGCATCTACGTCTGCGAGATGATCACCGCCCGCGCGGTCGTCGAGCGCCACCCCGGCACCATGCACATGATGACCTTCGGCGAGAACGAAAAGCCCAGGTCCATGCAGCTTTACGGGGTCGACCCGAAGACCATGGCCGAGGCCGTCCGCATCATCACCGGCGAGGGGCTCGCCGACCATATCGACAGCAACTTCGGCTGCCCGGTGGCGAAGGTGACGCGCAAGGGCGGCGGCGCGGCGTTGCCGTTCAAGCGCAAGCTGTTCGCCGACATCGTGCGCGAGTCGGCGAAGGCCGCGGCCGAGGCGGGGGTGCCGTTCACGGTCAAGTTCCGGGTGGGCATCGACGACGACCACCTGACGTACCTCGACGCCGGGCGGATCGCCGAGGCGGAGGGCGCGGCGGCGGTCAGCCTGCACGCGCGCACCGCCGCGCAGCGCTATTCCGGCCAGGCCGACTGGACGAAGATCGCGGCGCTCAAGGAAGCCGTCACCAGCATCCCGGTGCTCGGCAACGGTGACATCTTCTCCGCCGAGGACGCGCTGCGCATGGTCGACGAGACCGGTTGCGACGGCGTCGTCGTCGGCCGCGGCTGCCTGGGCAGGCCGTGGCTGTTCGGCGAGCTGGAGGCCGCCTTCGCCGGCCGCCCGCAGCCGACGCCGCCGAATCTCGGCGAGGTCGCGAAGGTGCTGCGCCGCCACACGGAACTGCTCGTCGAACACGACGGTCACGACAAGGCCATGCGCGACATCCGCAAGCACATGGCTTGGTACTTCATGGGTTTCCCGGTCGGTTCCGAGCTGCGGCGCGGCTTCGCGATGCTGTCCAGCATGGACCAGCTCGACGACCTGATCGCCAGGCTCGACCACGACGCGCCGTTCCCCACCGCGGCCACCGGTCCGCGCGGGCGGCAGGGTTCGCCGGGCAAGGTCACGCTGCCGCACGGCTGGCTCGACGACCCGGACGACGACTGCGTCCCCGAAGCCGAGGACATGCACTCGGGCGGCTGAACCGAAAAACGCTCCCGCCGGGCGGCGGGAGCGTTTCGTTCACGACTCAGGTTCCCCTGGTCTTGTAGGCGAACTTCCACTGGCCGTGGTCGACCTCGAAACACCGCATGGTGATCGTGTAATACCGGGCCATGTTGCTCTGCTCGATGAGACACGCCTCGTAGGTCGGGTACGGCCCGAGATGGCAACCCGGGTTGCCGTCGCAGACCCCGAGCACCGAAACCGGTGCCTCCCGCGCGACCGCGACATTCGCCGCGGTGACACCGATTCCACCCGCGAGCGGTGTGACACCCCAGTTTCCCCAGTGCGGCCGAAGATCGGCAGCGCGCTCATTAGACGATCAACGAACACTCGTCGTCAATCCCTTGCCGCTTGCCGGAAACCGGAGACCCGTAAAGTCGGCGTCGTGATCGAGCAGCTGAGCATCCCCACCGCGGCCGGTTCCTTCGACGCCATCGCGGCCGGCCCCGAAGACGGCCGCCCAGTCCTGCTGTTGCACGGGTTTCCCGAGGCCGCGGTGGAGTGGGAGCACCAGGTCGCGACGCTCGGCGTGCTCGGTTATCGCGCGGTGGCCCCGGATCAGCGCGGCTACTCGCCGGACGTCCGGCCGGAACAGGCCTCCGACTACGGGATCGACGATCTCGTCGGTGACGTCATCGCGATCGCGGATCGCTTGGGGTGGAACGAATTCGATCTCGTCGGGCACGACTGGGGCGGCGCCGTCGCGTGGTGGACGGCCGATGCGCATCCCGGCAGGCTCCGCAGTCTCGCCGTGATTTCGACGCCGCATCCGGCGGCGCTGGCGGAGGCCATGAAGACCGACGAGGACCAGCATCTCCGTTCGGCCTACATGACCGAATGGCGGCAGACCCGCGTCACCGAACGCCGGATGCTCGAGAACAACGCCGACGCGCTGCGCCGCATGTTCGACTGGAAAGTGCCGCCGAGCAAGGTCGACGAGTACGTCCAGCGCCTGTCCGAGCCGGGCGCGCTGACCGCCGCGCTCAACTGGTACCGCGCCGGACGTCCCGGCGGGAAGATCGGGCCGATCGAGGTTCCGACGCTCTACATCTGGAGCACCGAGGACGCCGCCTTCGGTTCGACGGCCGCGCTCGACACCGCGAACCGGGTCACCGGGCCGTACCGCTTCGAGATGATCGAGGACGTCTCTCACTGGGTCGTGGAGGAAGCTCCCGAAGCCGTCACATCTTTGCTCGTGGAGCACCTTTCGTCCCACTAACAGGGGTAACTCTGGTCGCGGTACCGGTTACAGCGAGCCTGCTGGTTCAGTGGGTCCGATGAACAACATGACCGAAGTGGACACAGAGCGCATCGTCTACGTCACCGAGGACGGCGAGCCGACCGGCGAGACCGCGCCCAAACTGGCCGCGCACCACGAGCACACCCGGCTGCACCTGGCGTTCTCCTGCTATCTGTTGCGCAGCAGCGACCAGTCCCTGCTGATCACCAGCCGCGCCGCCACCAAGAAGGTGTGGCCCCGGGTCTGGACCAACAGCGTCTGCGGGCACCCCGCACCGGGTGAACCGATCGAGGAGGCCGTCCGGCGCCGCGCCGCCTTCGAGCTCGGGCTGCCCCGGCTGAACGGGCTCCGCTGCGTCCTTCCGGCCTACCGTTACTCCACGCCGCCGTTCGAAGGCGTGGTCGAGAACGAGTTCTGCCCGGTTTTCGTCGCCTGGGTGGACGACGATCCGGAACCGCATCCCGACGAGGTCGGCGACTGGCGCTGGCTGAGCTGGAATGATTACGCACTGTTGCTGAATGACGATGTGACTGACGTGAGTTACTGGGCGAAGGATCAGTTTTCCCAGCTCAAGGACACCGAGCCATTTTCCTCCTTACGGAACGGCACTTCGGTGCGTGACAATGGCGCCGAACCGTCGTCCTCTTGAGCGATATTCACTTTGGCCCGTACTCATACCTCAAGAGATCCCTCCTATACGACGAAAACCAATTCGTGGCGGAGGTGAGCGTGGCAGCCGACGACGAGGCCGCGCTCCCACCGGGCGCGCCGACCACCGATCTGCTCAGCCTCCACGAGTCGATCGCCGGGGTATTGGCCACCCAGGGCGACTGGCGACGCGCGTACCACCACCTCAAATCCGCCTTCGACCTCGCCAGGGCCGGCAACCTGCGGGACACGCTGACGTCCAGCTACAACCGCCGCTACCTCGACCAGTGGCTGCACGGCCCGGCCGTCGACCACCGCGGCCCGCCCGGCGTCGCGATCGCGCTGGTCGACCTCGACCTGTTCAAGGACGTCAACGACACGTTCGGGCATCTGGTCGGCGACCGCGTGCTCCGCGAGGTGGCCGACCTGCTGCAACAGGGACTTCCGCCGGAGGCGTTCTGCGCCCGCTACGGCGGTGAGGAGTTCGCGCTGGTCATCCCGGACGTCGACGCCGCCCGCGCGGTGCGCATCGCCGACACCGCCCGCATCCGGGTCGCCCGCCATCCGTGGCGCCGGATCCGCCCCGGTCTCTCGGTGACGATCAGCGTGGGACTCGCGCACGAAAGCCGCGCGGAGCCGGATCTCGCGGCCGAACCGGAACGACAGTTGCGCAGCGCCGACGCTTTGTTGTATATGGCGAAACGGGCGGGCCGAAACAAAGTGGCCTATCGGGATAAGGAATCTTCACGGACGATTCCGCATCCGATGAACGCCGCGGAGTCCGCGGGCGCGTAGCCCCACTCGGCGGGCACTCACACAGTCAACCGTCGCACTCTGCGTAGTGGTTTCGCACCTTTTAACGCAGCTTTAACCACGACCGCTCACCCGATCGCATGGACCGTTCGGCGCTTCTCGGTACCTTGGGTGAAGAAAATTCCGGGATGGTTGTCGTCACGAACCTGAGGTGTCCGTACGATAACGAAAGAGCTTCGACGCCAGGCCTGAAAGGAGACCGAGTGCCCGACGAGCACCACACCCCGGGGACCGGTCGCCACAGCAACACCGACGGCAGTGCCGGTGAGCGCGGCCGCAGGGCTCGACGACGCTCGATGGACACCCACGGCGGGATCAGCGTTTCCGACGTCGTCGCACGTCATACGGGTGAACGCCCGATCTTCGACCCTTCCGCCGAGGCGCCCGCTCCGCGCCGTCTCCGGCAGGGCGAGGAGCCTCCGAGACCCGGAGCGCGAGCCGCTCGGACGGAGCCTCCGGCACCTCGCCGCCCTCGGCAGGCCGCCCCCGTCGAAAGCCCGGCACCGGCGCCCCGCGCGGCCAAACCCGCCGCGCCGCGCGCCCAGATGCCGCCGCGGAACCCGCAGGCCGACGAGACCCCGCGCCCGCCTCGCGCGCGCCAGCCGCGCCGCACTCCGCAGGCCGCGCCCAGCCCCGAGGCGCCGACTCAGCGCCGTCCGCCGGTGGTGAGCCCCGGCGCTCAGCAGCAGCCCGCGGTACCGCCGCCCCCGCGTCGTCCCCGCCGTCCGGCGCAACGGCCGGTGCAGCAGGCGCCGGTCCCGCAGTCGCCGGGTGTCCCGCCGCGGTCCGAGATGGACCGGCTCACCATGACCGACGAGCTCGAAGCGATCGACGACGCGACGATCACCAAGCGCAAGATCGACCACACGCTCGCCCGGTTCTCCGCCGCGCACGACGAACTTGAGGCCGAAGAGGCCAAGAAGCGCGAGCGCCGCGAACGGTTCGCCGCCCGCCCCGCCGCCCTGCTGGAGCAGACCCGCACGGCGCTGCAACGGGTGGTCACGACCACCGATCCCGAGCCTGCCGAGGAATCCGCGTCGCAGACCCGGCTGCAGGAGAAGAAGGAACGCAAGACCAGGCAGACGGCCAAGGCGGGCCGGATCACCGCCGCCGTGGTCGCCGCGCTCGTGTTCCTCTCCATCGGCTCGGCGTGGGGCGCCCAGACCTGGTTCGACGCGAAGTTCAACACCGTCGCCTCGCTCGACGAGGACTCGGCCGACATCCAGGACGCCGCCGGCCAGACCGGCGACGAGAACTTCCTGATGGTCGGCTCCGACAGCCGTGACGGCGCGGCCGCCGAAGACGGTGTCGGCGACGCCGACGGCACCCCGGGCGCCCGCTCGGACACGGTCATGATCGCGCACGTCCCCGCCGACAGGCAGCGCGTCGTCATGGTGTCCTTCCCGCGCGACCTCGAGATCAGCCGTCCCGAATGCAAGCGCTGGGATCCGGCGACGTCGTCGTACTCGGAGGAGACCTCGCCGGCGCAGAAGATCGCGAAGCTGAACACCGCCTACGCGGTCGGCGGCCCGCAGTGCGTCACGAAGGTCATCCAGCAGATCACCGGCATGAAGATGAACCACTTCGTCGGGATCGACTTCAACGGCTTCAAATCGATGGTCGACGCGGTGCAAGGCGTCACCGTGTACAACGAGAAGCCGGTCGACGACACCACGCTCGGCATGATCATCCCGCAGGCGGGCGAGACGCGGATCTCCGGCGACCAGGCGCTGAACTACGTCCGGGCACGGCACGTCAAGGGCGACCCGACGTCGGACTACGGCCGGATCAAACGGCAGCAGGCCTTCCTCGGCGCGCTGCTGAAGACGGTGATGTCGAAGGACGTCATCCTGGACACCGGCAAGCTCAGCGGCTTCATCGACGCGTTCGCCAAGGCCACCTTCGGCGAGAACCTCGGCATCAACCAGATGATGACGCTGGCGAAGTCGATGCGTGGGATGGGCTCGGACAAGGTCAAGTTCCTCACCGTGCCCACCACCGAAGAGGCGAACAAACGCGGCAACGAGGTGTTGCTGCAGAGCAAGGCGAAGGCCGTCTTCGACGCGTTGATCAACAACACCCCGCTGGAAGAGAAGGCCCCGGCGCCTCCCGCGAGCGATACGGCGTCGGCCCCGACCAGCTCGGCCAAGTCCGGCGGAGCCAAGAAGAGCAGCAGCTCAGGCTGAGGATCATTCGTTAGTCCGGGTTCATGTCAGGTTCACTCTGGGATGCGGCTTTTGGCCCTTGTTCCCCGTAGGGTTGGGCCATGCGTGAGGCTTACCATGTCGAACTCGAACAGCTCGCCGAGAACCTAGCGAGCATGTCCCTCCAGGTCGCCGACGCGATGGAGCGGGCGACCCGGGCGTTGCTCGAGGTCGATCTCGGGCTCGCCGAGCAGGTCATCAGCGACGACGCGAAGGTCGACGACGCGCGCGCCGAATGCGAGGAGCAGGCGTACGCGCTGCTGGCCCTGCAGGCACCCGTCGCGACCGACCTCCGGACCGTGCTCGCCGCGATCCACGCGGCGGAAAGCCTGGAGCGGATGGGCGATCTGGCGCTGCACGTGGCCAAGGCCGCGCGCCGCCGTCACCCGGACCCCGTACTGCCCGAAGAGGTGAAGGCGGACTTCGCCAAGATGGGCGAGGTCGGCGTGAGCCTGGCCCGTCAGGTCGAGCAGGTCATCAAGTCCAAGGACGTCGAGGCCGCCCGCACGATCGAGTCGGACGACGACGAGGTCGACGAGATCCACAAGCACCTGTTCACGGTCATCATGGACCGGAACTGGGACCACGGCGTCGCCGCGGCCGTGGACGTCACCCTGCTGGGCCGCTTCTACGAGCGCTTCGCCGACCACGCCGTGTCGGTCGCGCGCCGGATGATCTTCGTGGTGACCGGCAAGATGCCCGGCTACGGACCCGACGAGCTGTAAGGGGACTTTCCCCGCGAAGGGGCCCTTCACCGCATCCAGTGCGGTGAAGGGCCCCTTCGCTACGTTGGGCGCCGGTCGGCCTCGCTCGGACACGTCTGTCGTCCGCTCCCTCACGGGTGTCGTCCGCTCCGTCACGGGTGTCGTCCGTCCAGTCACGCGAGTCGGCCACTCAGTCACGCGCGGTGCCCAGCCACCCAGTGTTGGGGGTGGGGGGGGGGTGGTCGGTGTCTGGTAGTGTGAGGAG
>NZ_JBHXIB010000023.1:0-42652 GCF_042723975.1 Amycolatopsis sp. NPDC058340
ACTTTCGGGACACCACGCGTCCCGAAAGTGGCTTTCGCGACATCCGACAGCGCCGGGATGCGGGTCGAGAGAAAGCCAGGCGATGACCACGCCTGGCTTCTCTCAAAGCGTGAAGTAGGCCTCTTCCTCCTGCGCGAAGTGAAGCGTGAGAATCGCGTCGAGGCCGTAGAGGGTCGCCCTGAGGTCGTCGACCTGGTCCGGCCGGATGCCGTCCGGCGCCTCGTCGAGGTGCCTGCGCAGCCGGCGGGCCAGCCGCTCGATCTCGGCGTGCTCGCGGCTCATCGTGGCCGTGCTGTCCGGGCCTCCCAGCACTTCGGCCACCGCCGGATACAGCTGTTCCTCCTCGGCGCGTTCGTGCGGCAGAAGCCGTTCCGTGAGCAACTCGCCGGCGTGCCGGACCGCCTCATCGGCGTCCGGCCCCGCGCCTTCGGCCAGTGCGTCCGCTGCCAGGCGCACCGCGGAGCGGACCGGCAGCAAGGTTTCGTGCTCGCCGGCGAATCGCCGGACCAATCCTTCCGGCGCACGACGGCGAGACGCTCGCGGAGCCAGAAGAGCACGGAGCGAATTCCCGATGACGGCGATGTCGATCCCCTCCTGCACCAAGGCCCCCAGCACGGGTGCCAACCACCCGCCCGCCGCCGCGAGCATGGCGAGCACGGACAAGCCGGTGCCGATCCCGGCGCTCTCGACAGCGAGCCGTCTCGCCCGTCGCGCGATGTCCACCGCGTCGGCGAGCCGGTCGATGCGGTCGTCCAGGATCACCGCGTCGGCGGCCTGGACCGCGGCCGTCGAACCGCGGGAGCCCAGAGCGACGCCGACACCCGCGGCCGCGAGGGCGGGAGCGTCGTTGACCCCGTCCCCGACCATGGCGGTGACCGCGCGTTCGTTCTCCTCGCGTACGAACGCGATCTTGTCCCCCGGAGAACATTCCGCGTGCAGGTCGTCGAGGCCGAGCAGCGCGGCCACCTCCTCCGCGTTCCCGACGCGATCGCCGGTGAGCAGGACGATCCGGGTCAGTCCCGCCGCCCGCAGGCGGCGCAACGTCCGGGCCGCGTCCGGCCGGAGCCGGTCCCGTACCAGCAGCGCGGCGACCGGCTTCTCGTCCTCCTCGACCCAGATCACCGAGGCCAGGTCGAGCCTTCCCCGTCGTTCCACGCCAAGCGCCCAGCCGGGAAGCAGACTCGCCGACCGCCTGCCCACGCGGACGCTTTTCCCGTCCACCGTCCCCTCAACCCCGCGTCCCGGTGTCTCGGACACGACCTCGGCGGGCGGTACCTCGAGTCCAGCGGTCTTCGCCGCCCGCAGGACACATCCGGCGAGCACATGCGGCGAGTACTGCTCGACCGCCGCGGCGATACCGAGAACGCGATCGGCCGAGTCGTCCGGAGCGCAGACCACGGCGGTGATCTCCGGGCGGCCCTCGGTCACGGTGCCGGTCTTGTCCATCGCGAGGGTGCGGACCCGGCCGAGCAGTTCCAATGCGGCGCCGTCCTTGACGACCACGCCCGACCGCGCCATCCGGGACATTCCGCCGGTCACCGCGACCGGTACGGCCAAGAGCAGCGGGCAGGGCGTGGCGGTGACGAGCACCGCGACCGCGCGTGCCGGATCCGCGGTGAACGCCCAGGCGAGTGCGGCGATGACGAGTGCCGTCGGCAGAAACCAGACCGCCACCCGATCCGCCAGCCGCGCGATCGGCGCGGTACCCGAAGCGGCCTGCTCCGCGAGCCGGACGACTCCGGCGTAGGTGCTGGCGTCAGCGGTCGCGGAGGCCACCACCTCGACGGCGGAGCCGGCGTTGACGACGCCGCTACGGACCTCTTCCCCCGAACGATCGGCGGGCTCCGCTTCTCCGGTCAGGGCGGACTCGTCGAAGATCCCTTCACCACGGACCAGGCCGTCGACCGGAACGACCTCGCCGGGCAGGACCACGACCACGTCGCCCGGTAGCAAGGAGGCGGCCGGAACCACCTCGACCAGGTCGCCCCGGCGAACATGGGCCGAGGTCGGCGCCCGCGCCAGCAGCGCCGAGAGGTCGCGTCCGGCACGACGGCGCGCGGCCGCTTCGAGTACCCGGCCGGTCGCGACCATCGCCGCGATGATCGCCCCGGCGAGGTACTCCCCGACCGCGACAGTGCCACCGAGCGCGAGCACCGCGAGCACGTCGGCTCCCCACCTGCCCGCCCGCAGGTCGGCGAGCACCCAGAGCGTCGCCGGTACGAACATCACCACGGTGGCGCCCGCCCACAGCACCGAAGCCGTCACCGGGCTCCCGATGCGGGCGATACCGCCCGCGGCGAGCAGCGCCAGTACTCCGGTCAAGAGAAGCGTTTCGAGAGACGGAGGCCATCGGGGCTTCGTCATCCGGTCGCCCTGTTCGCCTCGTCGTCCCAACGGAAACGGACCTCGTCGACTACCTCGACGACGCCGGCGATCCGGCGTACCAGTGCCGACAGCAGGACAGCCTGGCTCCGTCGTTCGACCTCACCTCGCAGCGTCACGACGCCGTTTTCCACCTCTACCCGCACCTCACCCCGCGCCGGACGCCGGACCTGTTCCGTGACGTCCCGCAGGACCTCGTCCCGGATCTCCGCGTCCGTCCGGACGAAGGCGCGCACGAGGTCGGCCCGGCTGACGATCCCGGTCAGCGTCCCGTCGCGGTCGACCACCGGCAGTCGCTTGACCCGATGGCCCACCATCAACCGGGCCGCCTCCGCGACCGGACGGTCGGCTTCGACGGTGACCGCGGGAGTGCTCATCACGTCCCCCGCCGTACGTCCGTCCGCTTTGGACCGGATGCCCGGCACCCTCGGCCGCGAGGCGGCGATCGACTCGACCTGTCTGAGCAACAGGTCGGCCTCCGAGACGACGCCGACGACCGCGCGGTCGTCATCCACGACAGGGACGGCGCTGATCCCCTGGCCCGCGAGGATTCCGGCGATCTCCGCGATCGGGGTGCCCTTCCGCACCGAGCGGACCTCCCGGGTCATGACGTCGCGGACGGCCGTTCCACTCATGACGGACGCTCTTCGTCCTCTTCGGACGGTTCCTCACGCTTCCGCGCGCGATAGGACTCCGCGGCGAAGTATCTCCGCATCGCCGCCTCCGCCAGCTCACCCGAAGAACGGGACGGACCGGATCCGGCGGCGATCGCGTCCCGTGCTTCCTTGGCCGCGCGCGCGTTCTCGACGTCGTTCATGTTCTGCTTCCTTTCTTGGTGTGCTGCGGAATTTCGATATCCGCGCGGACGACGGCGACCGGGCACCGGGCCCGGCCTGCCAGGCCTTGGCTCACCGAGCCGAGCAGCATCCCGGCGAATCCGCTCCGGCCACGGGTTCCGACCACGATCAGGCCCGCTCGTTCTCCGTAATCCCGGAGGGTCTTGCCCGCTCGTCCCCGGACCACCACACAGCCGAAAGGAACGTCCGGATACTCGTGTGCCACCGAAGACACCTCGGCGGCCAAGGCACGTCGCGCGGAGTCGTGGACGACTCTCGATCCGCCGAGGCGCCACACGCCTGGCTGGACGGCGCCCAGCTCGCTCCACGTCCTGAGTGCGGTCACCGAGGTTCTCAGCTCCGACGCCTCCTGGAAAGCGAATCGCACGGCGGCCGCCGAGGCGGGCCAGCCGTCGACACCGACCAGTACCGGACCAGGACACGTGTCGCCATCGTGGACGATCACGAGCGGACATCGTCCGTGGTTCGCCAGCGCGAGTCCTGAAGACCCGAGTAAGAACCTTCCGACACTTCCGAATCCGCGAGAACCGAGGACCACGAGAGTGGCCTGGCGAGATTCCTCGACGAGCACCTTCCCCGGGTCGCCCTCCACGACCTCCGTCGTGATGTCCAGGCCGGGCACGGCCGCGGCGGCGGTCTTCCCTGCGACACTCAAGCGCCGGACCGCGGTCTCCAGCATGGCTTCACGCACCTCCGCCGCGGTGACCTCCAGGGTGGGGTAGTCACGTCCGGCCGATTCGTACGCGGACACGAGCCGCAGGGGAAGCCCGCGACGCTGGGCTTCCCCTGCGGCCCATCTCGCCGCTTCCACCGCTGACCGCGAACCGTCGATCCCGGCCACCACCGGATTCGGCCGACCGTCGTCGGATCTTCCAGTCATCTTCCGACCGCCTTCCACGAAGCGCTACAGCCAAGCTTGCCTTCGCCGTGCCGGCACGGTCAGTGCCCGCCGCCCCGATGTGCCGGGCCGTTGGCCCGCCGACCGCGGGACGTTCGGCCCTGACGCCGGGTGTGGGTTCGGACGACCCTTTGTCTTTTCCGGAGAGGAGACCTCGCGATGCGCGGTGCGGGAATTCGGCTTCACGAAGACGGGTGGTCCGCGACGGCGGGCCACCCCACTCTGCTCGACGCCTTCGCACCATGTCCGGACTTCGTTCTCGCGGAGACCGCACGGGTCGAAGTTCCAGCCGACGCGCTGTACCGGGCGATCGGCGAGCTCCGGGCCGCGGACGTGCGTTCGCCGTTGGTGCGGACGCTCGTCCGCGCGCGAGGCCTCCCCCAGACGCTCCGCGGGCACGGGCACCCTCCCGATCTCGGCGAGACCATGCTCGGCGAACGATGCGCCTTTCTCGGCGAGCGGCCAGGAGAAGAGATGGTCCTGGGCGCGGCGGGCCGGTTCTGGACCGCCGTTCCCGAGTGGTACGAGGTCACGGCGGACTCATTCCGGGAGTTCGCCCATCCCCACAGCGGTACGATCGCCATGGGGTTCTCCGTGACGCCGAGCGAGGGCACGGGCTGCCGGTCGACCATCGAGACCAGGATCACCGTCACCGACCCGGCCGCCCGGCACGCCATAGCGCTCTACTGGCACGCGATCAGGCCCGCTGCCTGGCTCACCACCCGTGCGCTGCTCGACACCCTCGCCGCACGCGCCGTCGCACTCACCGGTTCGTGAGCGCGACGGCGTCGTTCACCGCGTGGTCCAGCGCGGTGACCAGCAGTCCGGGGTCGGGTACGAGCGACCGATCGGTCCCGAAACCGAACCGGACGAAACCCGCGTAGCTGAACACACAGACCGTGACGGCTTGCTTCCCGCTGCACGGTGCCCAGCCCACGATTCCTTCGACGAGAGCCCCGGCGAGTTCGCCCGGCCGGCGTGGTCCCGGGACATTGGTCAGCACACCTACCGCCTTGGCCGCGAAGAACCGCGTCAAGGGTTCCGAGACGACGTCCGGTGCCCTGCCCGCCAGCCACTGGACGCCGAACGTGAGGACCGGCTCCAGTGACTCGCGAATGCTCGAGACACGACGGTGGACGTCATCCAACCGCTCGCGGAAGTTTCTTCTGCACAGAGGGAAACCTGCCAGTATCAGCGCGAAATCGTTGCCGAGATCCCGAGGCAGCGCACCATCGAAGTCCGAACGGCTCACCGGGATGAGCCACTTCATCTCCTCCGCGCCTCTTCCCGCAGCCGATTCTCGGGCGTACCGATCGAAAGCGGCCATGATCAGGGCGACGCACACGTCGTTCACGCTCGTTCCGGTGGCATGCCCCACGGCGGCGAGGAGATCCAACGGCACGGCGTCTCCCCACGCGGCGGTCTTCTCCGGCCCAGGTTCTCCCGACCAGAGTGCGCCGGACGCGGCGGGAGCCAGAAGGCCGAGCGCACCGTCGACGGTGTTCCGCGCGGTGAACCCCTGCCCCATCAGCCACCTCACCGCGGCGGCCGGACGGGACGGCAGCGCAGACGTCACGACCTCCGCGACCGCGCCGGTCAAACCCGCGACGGCGCTCAGGCCGAACAACGGCCAGCCCAGAGTCACACGCGCGATCGGTCCCTCCAGTCGCTCACCGAACCCGTTGAGTGCTTTCACCACCTTCGCCGCGGCCCTCGAAGGCGCGCGGGAAAAGTCGATTCCACGCGGCCCCACCCCACCGACTCTCGACGGCCTTTCGTCCCCGTCCACCGCGTCGAACAGTCCGAAAAGGACCTGGACCAGC
Organism: Amycolatopsis sp. NPDC058340; assembly: GCF_042723975.1. Taxonomy (NCBI): domain Bacteria; kingdom Bacillati; phylum Actinomycetota; class Actinomycetes; order Pseudonocardiales; family Pseudonocardiaceae; genus Amycolatopsis; species Amycolatopsis sp. NPDC058340. Next base: position 5,961 of record NZ_JBHXIB010000023.1, read on the forward strand.
CGGATACCGTCCGCCATGGCATGGTGCGAGCACAGGACGACCGCCGACCCCGAGCCGTAACCCCGAAGGAGTTCCATCGTCCACAAAGGATGATCCGGATCGAGGAGCCGTCCTCTTCGCGCCGCGACCAGATCCTGCAGGACCTCCCTGGTCCCGGGCGCGGGCAGCTCGCTCACTGTCAGATGCCGGTCCAGGCTGAACTCCAGGTCGTCCTCCCAAAACCACGTACCACCGTCGAGGACCGGACGTCGGGTGAACACCGGATAGCGTCCGATCAGCCGGTCCGCGACCACGCGCTTGAGGCGCTCGGGGTCCACTTCGGTCGACGTCCACAGCACGGCCGTGATGAGCATCGGGTTGGCGGGCCCGTCCAGCTTCAGCCACAATCTGTCCTGCGCGCTGATCGGGCGGCGGTCACCGGTCACGACCAGTGCTGCACGGCGATGGCCTCCTGCACGGCCGCGAGCCGGGCGCGCTCCGCCTCGTCCGCGGCGTTCTGCTCCGCCTCCGTCACGACAACCGCGTCCGGGCCGGGAAAGACCGTGGACACATGGTCGTCCTGGGGCCAGCGCACGACATAGGGCGGCGATCCGTCCGGATTGCGGACCTCGATGATCAGGCCACGCTGGTCCGGCTTCCCGACAGCCGGCCCTTTGATGACCAGCCAATCTCCTCGCTGCGCACGCATGGGGTTTCCGCCTTCCGCTGTGGCCGGCACGATTCTTTCGGTTGCTCGTCCTTCACCGTCCTCCGAGCGGAGTCGATGGTGGAGGGCCGAAGGTCCTCACGTGTCAGAGCCTGTTGGCGAAGCGGCCGGATGCGTGATCCTGACCTGGCCAAGGGTGTCCCGAACCCCACTTGGGGTAACTCGGGTGCCCCGAATGTGGCTTTCGCGACATGACTGCCGGCCGGTCGCCGAGGAACGCTCACCCGGCCGGCGGACAAGCCGAAACGCCACTCACGTTTGCCGTACCCCCTCGATGGCGCCACGAGTCCGCCTTCTTTCGAAAAGCAGCAAGAACGGCAGAGTGAACAGCAGCGAGCCTGCCACCGCGATCGGCCGTTGCAGCCACCAGATCGGGTCGGGCAGCCGGTCATCGGAGACGCCGTTCCCGAAGACGAAGTAGACGCAGGCCTTCGCCAGCGCCATCCCGGTGGTGTGGAAGAGGAACAACGGCAACGCGTACTGGTCGAGCAGACCGATGAAGCGGCGCCAGCGCGGCCTCGCGAGCCGTCGTTCGAAGAACGGGCGGGTCACCTCGGCGAATCCGCTCTGGAACGTCAGCAGCGCGACGATCACGAACGTCGGTGGCCCCATGTTCGACAACCGGTCCCCCGGCACGCCTACCATCGAACCCGGGTACAGACCGGAGAACACCAAGCCCGCGAGAGCGAACAGGCCGGTCCAGAGCAACGCATGCCCCCACCGCCGCGGTGCGTCGACGAGCCGTCGATAAAAGAATCCGGCCTGATGGGCGAGCCCCCAGACCGCGATCATGTTCACCCAGCCCGCCTGTTCCACGCCGTACCGGAAGCGCACCACGTCGGCTCCCAGCGCGACACCACCCAGCCAGACCAAGACCACGACGTCGAACTTCCGGTGCAGCCACAGACTCAACGGCAGCAGCATCAGGAGAACGACGTACACCGCGAGGAACCACAACGGGCTGATGATCAACAGCGCCGCACCGCGAATCCAGCGTAGATTGAACACCGACGCAGCGGTCACGCCGAACGCGGTCCAGATCAGTACCAGGGCTCCGGCCGGCGCGACGAGACGCCTGATCTGGTGCAGAACGTAGCGCCCGAGCGGATCCCCGCGAGCCCGCGCCCGTTGCCAGGACACCAGATGCACGTATCCCCCGACATAGAAGAACATCGGCATCACCTGGAGAAGCCAGGTGAAGATCCACAGACCGGAGAAGAACCCGAGCGGGCTCGTCGGCATCGGCCCGTCCGGTGCCCATCGCAGAATGGTGAACGCCCAGTGCCAGACGACCACGACGATCAGGCTCACCGAACGCAACCAGTCGACATACGGCTCTCTCGCCGGGTTCTCGCCGTCATCGGCTCGGTCCTGCTGCTCGCGGCCGCCACGGTGCTCGCGAACCGGGTGCTGCCCGGATGGGCGTATCCCGTGTGCGGTGTCGTGACGGCGGCCGCGCTGATCGCCGTCGCCAGGTTCTCCGGGCTCAGGCTCACGTCGATCGGGCTCGGCAAGCACACCCTCGGCCGCGCCGCCGCCATCGGCCTCGTGGGGGCCGGGCTGGTCGGCCTCGTGTTCGCGGTGGCGCTGGCCGTTCCCGGGCTCCGGACCTTCTTCGAGGACGGCAGGGTCGGGACCCCGGGCATCGGTCAGCTGTTGTGGCTCGCCCTGCTCCGTATTCCCCTCGGCACTGTTCTTCTCGAGGAAGTGGCGTTCCGCGGCGTTCTCCCCGCACTGCTCGGTGCCGGTGAGCGCTGGCGCTGGACACCGATTCTCGGCGCCGCCACCCTGTTCGGCCTGTGGCATCTGCTGCCCTCGCTCGCCTTGATCCGGAACGCCGCGGTCAACGCCACCGTCGGCGGTCTCCCGCTTCCGTTGATCTCCGTGCTGGCGATGGTCGCGGCGGCCGGGGCCGGGGTCTTCCTGTATTGGTGGCGGCACTGGGGAAAGGGCGTCCTGGCGCCCGCGCTCCTGCACTGCGCGACCAATTCGGGTGGCCTGATCATCGCCTGGTGGGTGGTTTCGCACCCGTGAGGTCATCCGGCGGCGGTCTCCAGAAGTCGCGCCCCGAGCCGGATACCCCAGGCTTCGGCACGTTCCTGCTCACCGTCGGACAGGATCGTGGCGTTCTTGCCGACGTCCACGAAGAAGCTCTCCGGCGGCAGCAACGGAACGCCGCGACGCTTCAGCAGCAGCTTCCGCGCGCCGAGCGCCGCGGAACCGGTGAGCCACCGAGCCCGGCGGATCCTCGTGTCGAAGACCGCGACGGGGACTCGCCGCGACGCGGTCGGGAGAGCGCTCAACCACTCCCGCAAGCCGGTCGCCGAACGAACTCCACCCTCGACTTCCTGCCGCGCGCTCTTGCGTGTCCCGGGGCGGGTCATGCCGTGGGCATGGGTGGGGCCTCCGACGACGAGCAGGCCGAGGCCGTCCCACTGGGCCGGTGCGTCGTCGACGTTGACGACGTCGACCTCGCACGAGGAAGCCAGTCCCTTGCCGATCGCCCTGGCGACGATCTCGGTGTTGCCGAACATCGATTCGAACACCACGAGTACCTGCATCACGACTCTCCTTGACTGATCGGCGAAAGTTCGTTCGAGACACGGGTGACGGCGATCGCGGCCAGCGCCACCCCGGCGGCGAGCAGCAGCGCGCCGGCCACAAGCAGGGCCCAGGACAGCCAGCCGAGGATCGGAAGGCTCGCACCCGCCTCCGCGCGCACGTCCACCCCGGCCGAGCCGTCGGCGTTCATCACCACGACGGTCCAGTCACCGGCCTGGTCCGGCCACGTGATCGTCTGCGTACCGGGACCGACCGCCGAAACCGTCCAGATACCCGTCTCCCAAGGGAGCACCGGCGACTTCGCGGAACGATGGACGGTCAGCGCGCCGGAGGCCAGGTCGGTGACCGTCGCGTAGTCGGTTCCGTCCAGGTATCTTTCCGCCGCCGAGGCCGGTGCGACGCCCACGAAAACGTCCTTCGCACCGAGAGGGGTCACGCGTACGCGGATATCGCCGAGCGCCCGGGCGGCGGGTATGTCACCGGCGGTGGTGGCGACGAAGGTGAATCGCTCACTCGCCAAGGCGGAGGTATCGGTGCTGTAGGTTCCCGAGGCCGTCAGGTATCCGTCGGCGTCGCGTTCGGCCCGGTCCAGCCACAGGGAGGCGGCGCCTCCGCTGATCAGACCGGTCGAGACGACGGCGAGCAGCACACCGGCCACGATCGACACGACGCGCCCCGGGGTCCACCCCGCCGGACGCGGGCGAGGCCGTGCCGATTCCGAGGAGCCGGGGAACGGAGAGCCGGGTTCGGTACCGCCGGAGTCCAGCCGGAACGGCGGGTACTCGTCGGTCATGAGTGCGGCGTACGCGCCCACCCGGATGACCCATCGGTCCATGCCGATCACGAAATCGAAGATCGGCTTCGGATACTCGCCCCGCACCAGCAGGATGACGCCCGCGATGAGCACCAGGATGCCGATCAGTCCGCCCGCTCCCCACTGGAAGCCAGTGTCGGAGCTGTACCACAGCCAGAGCCCGCCGCCGGCGAAGAGGCCGACGACGAGGTAGTGCGGAAGGGCGAGCAGCCACCACTTCACCAGTACGAGACCGCGGGACAACCGTTCCGGGTAGTCGATCTCGAGCCGCGCGGGATAACCGGGATCGTCGGCCAGGGTGAACGGCGGATAGCGATCCGTGCCCAGCGCGGCGTAGGCGTAGTAATGCACCCGCCACGTCCAGCGGAGAACGCCGACAGTGAATTCGAAGATCGCCCGCGGATACCGCCCGGTGACCAGGATGGCGAAGAACGCGACCGCCGTCAGCGGGACGAACGCGAGCCACAGCACCGCCAGCACGAGATAGTGCGGGATCGCGAGCAACCATTTCACCAGCCACAGCCAGCGGGACAGGCCGGGATCGAGCGAAGCCTCGACGCGGACAGGGGAACTCATGGGACGCCTCCTTGCGGGGAGCGGACCTTTTCGACGATCCCGCGCGGCCGCACGGGCGAACAGGAACGAACGGCCCGGCGAACCGGGCCCTCCGGCCCTCCACGGCCCGCGGCGTCCGGAGAACCATGAGACGCAGCCCCTTAACCCCCTGAGCAGAGGCAGGTTTCCGATGGACCACGGCCTTCCCGACGACTACACCGTCGAAACCGCGGTGGCCCTGGCCTGCCGCGCCCCTTCGGTGCACAACTCCCAGCCCTGGCAATGGCGCGTCGGAGATCGCACCGTTCACCTCTACGCCGACCGGACCCGGCAGCTGCCCGGGACCGACCCCGACGGGCGGGACCTGTTGCTCAGCTGCGGCGCGGCGCTGCACCATCTCCGGGTCGGCTTCGCCGCCTTGGGCTGGCGGGCCGAGGTGCACCGGTTACCCAATCCGGCGGAGCCGGACCACCTGGCGTCCGTCGAACTGCATCGGCACGAGCCCACCCAAGAGGACATCACGCTCGCCGCCGCCATCCCCCGGCGCCGGACCGACCGGCGCAGGCACAGCTCCTGGACCGTGCCCGCCGGGCACCTCGAGACCCTCGCCCGGCACGCGGCCGACGAAGGAGCCATCCTGCGTCCCGCCGTCGACGCCGCCCGCTACCACCTCGCCCGCGCCGTCTCCGAAGCCGCCGAGGCCCACGCGGCCGACCCGGCGTACCGCACCGAACTCGCCGCCTGGAGTGGCAGGCTCACCGCTCCCGACGGCGTCCCGTCGGCGAACGCACCCGCACAGGACGACACCCCCGGCGCCCTGCCCGCGCGTGCGTTCGCCGACCCCCGGCTCGGCCAGCCCGAAGGCTCGGCCGGTGAAGCGGACGAGACCGTGCTCCTCGTGCTCAGCACGGCTTCGGACGACGCCATGTCGCGGCTCCGCGCGGGTGAAGCCACCAGCGCGGTCCTGCTCGCCGCGACCAGCCTGGGCCTGGCCACTTCTCCGCTCACCGAACCGCTGGAAGTCGCGGGAACCAGGGTGCAGGTGCGAGACCTGGTCACCGGCGGCACTTTCCCGCAGATGGTGCTGCGGACCGGCTGGGCGCCGGTCAACGCCGACCCGCTCACCGCGACCCCGCGCCGGAACCTCGACGAGGTGCTCGCGCCCCTCGGGACGCCGGTGACCGGCGGCGTGCGCTACCAGAGCCACTGAATCGAAAGGGAGCGATCATGCCTTACTGGCACTACTCCAACGGCGGCTGGGTCAGCATGCTGCTGATGCTGATCACCGTGCTCATCCTGGTCGGCGGCCTCATCACCGTCTCGGTGATCCTGTTGCGCCGCACCACCAAGACCTCGACCGGCCACGACGACGCGGTCAAGATCCTGAACGAACGCTTCGCACGCGGGGAGATCGACAAGGACGAGTTCGAGACACGGCGTGCCGTGCTTCGCGGGTGACCGGACCCGCGCACGAAAGGACCTGTGATGTCACGGACGGCCAAACCCGGTCCGCCCTCCGACCCGATCCCACCCGCGGCCCCTCCCGAACCCCCGGGCTGGCGCCGCTGGGTGGTCCCCGCGGTCTTCCTGGTGATGCTGCTCCTGTTCTTCCTGCCTCATCTGTTGACCGCCGAGACACCCTCCTTCGGCTACACGGATTTCCTGTCCAAAGTAGACACCGGGCAGGTGGAGAAGATCACCGTCGACGACGAAGGGGCGATCAAGGGAAACCTCCGTGACGGGACGGCCTTCACGACACAGCTTCCCGTCGCGCTCGCCGACGACCAGGTGCTGCCGAAGCTGAAGGAGAAAGGCGTCCAGGTCACCGGCGCGCAGGGTGGGACGTCGGCCGTGCTGTCCTTCGTCGGCAGCCTGGTGCCGTTGCTCCTTCTGGTGGGTTTCCTGGTCTGGATGGGCAAAGGAGCGCAGCGCTCCCTCGCCGGGGCCGGCGGTTTCGGGCGGTCGAAAGCGAAGATCATCGAGGCGCAGCGGCCCACCACCCGGTTCGCGGACGTCGCGGGATACGAAGGGGTCAAACAGGAGGTCAGCGAGATCGTCGACTTCCTCCGTGACCCGGACCGCTACGCGGCGGCGGGCGCGAAAGGGCCACGAGGGGTCATCATGGTCGGACCGCCGGGCACCGGGAAGACCCTGCTGGCCCGCGCAGTCGCGGGTGAAGCCAGTGTGCCGTTCCTGTCGGTCACCGGTTCCGAGTTCGTGGAGATGTTCGTCGGCGTCGGGGCCTCGCGGGTCCGAGACCTGTTCACCGAGGCCAGAACCCGGGCGCCGTCGATCATCTTCATCGACGAGATCGACGCCGTCGGCAGCCGCCGGGGCGTCGGCGGTACGGGCGGCCACGATGAACGCGAACAGACCCTGAATCAGCTTCTGGCCGAAATGGACGGTTTCGATCAGAGCAGCGGGATCGTCGTGCTCGCCGCGACCAACCGGCCGGAATCCCTTGACCACGCGCTGTTGCGGCCCGGCCGGTTCGACCGGCAGGTCACCGTCCCGTTGCCGAACCAGGACGAACGCGCGGCCATCCTCGCCGTCCACGTACACGGCAAGCATCTCGGTCCTGACGTCGACCTCCGGCGCGTCGCCCGCGGAACGCCCGGGTTCTCCGGCGCGGATCTCGCGAATCTGGTCAACGAGGGAGCGATCAACGCCGTCCGCGACGGGCGGACGACCATCACGGCGGCCGATCTCGACTCCGCCCGTGACCGGGTTCTGCTCGGCCGCCGCGAAACGTCCAACGCCCTGCTGCCCGAAGAGCGGCACGCCGTGGCCGTCCACGAATCCGGTCACGCGCTGATCGCCGCGTTGTGCGAGCACGCCGATCCGGTCGCGAAGGTCACCATCCTTCCGGCGGGGATGGCACTGGGCGCCACCGAGCAGCTTCCCGAAGCCGAACGGCATCTCTACAGCGAGGCCTACCTCACCGACCTGCTGGCCGTGCGTCTTGGCGGCCGTGCCGCCGAACTGGTGGTGTTCCGCCAGGGTTCCACCGGCGCCGCCGACGATCTCGCCGGCGCCACCGCGCTCGCGGTGAAGATGGTGACGGAGTTCGGCCTGTCCACCGCGCTCGGCCCGGTCGCCTATCCGGCCGCACACAACCGGTTCCTCGCCGAGGATCCCGCCGAGCGACGGCAGGGCGGTTTCTCCGAAAGGACACAGCAGGTGATCGACCGGGAGGTCGCGCGGCTGCTGCGCGCGGCCGAAGACCGGGCCGTCGGCACCCTGCGCGGGCACCGGAAAGCGCTGGACCTGCTGACCGCCGCACTGATGAGCGAAGAGACAGTCGACGGGAGCGTCGTCCTCGACGTGCTGCGGCAGGAAGCCGAAGCCGGCGATCTCGCGTCCTGACCGATCCGGGAGGCACCGATGGACCATCTGAGCCCGCTCGACGCGGCGTTCCTGGAACTGGAGGACGGGGACTCCAACGCGTCCCTTTCCATCGCGTCGGTGGCGGTGCTCGAAGGCCCGCCGCCGTCGCACGCGGACTTCGTCCGGTCGATCACCGCCCGGTTGCCACTGATCCCCCGCTACCGGCAGAAGATCCACCGGGTGCCACTCGATCTCGGTCCACCGGTGTGGGTCGACGACGACCGGTTCGACGCGGCCCGGCACTTCCACCGGATCTCGGTTCCTCCCCCAGGTGGGGAGAAGGAGCTGTGCGAACTGGTCGCCCTGCTGATGGGGGAACGCCTCGACCGGGATCATCCGCTCTGGGAGTTCTGGGTCATGGAGGGGCTTTCCGGCGGCCGCTGGGCGGTGCTGTCGAAACTGCACCACTGCGTCGCGGACGGCGTCACGGGTAACGAGCTGCTGAAGGTCCTTTTCACGGACGCACCACCGGACGCCGTCTCAGCCGAACCGGTCCCCGATCTCGGCAGCGTGGACCTGCTCAAGGATGCCGCACGCAGGCTTCTGCTGACCCCTGTCGCCCAGCTTCGCTCGGTGGCCGGACTGGTGTTCTCCCCTTCCAAGGCGGTGCGCGGTATCGCGGACGCCGTCTCGGGCTTGACGGCGTTCGCCTCCGCGCTCATCCCGGCCGCGAGGTCGTCGCTCTCCGGCCCCATCGGACCCGACCGCCGCTACGAGGTCGCGCACACCTCCCTCGACGACGTCCACGACGTCTGCCGTGCCTTCGAGGTCACCGTCAACGACGTGGCGCTGGCGGCCGTCACAGGCGCGTTCCGTGCTCTGCTGCGCCGGAGAGGCGAGAACCCGGTCCCGGACGCGATGCGCGCCCTCGTGCCGGTCTCCGTCCGCGGCGACCACGGCACCGTCGACAACGAAGTCTCGCTGATGCTGCCCCTGCTCCCCGTCGACGTCCCCGACCCCGTGGGACGGCTGGTCGCCGTCCATCGGCGTTCGGCCGCGTTGAAGGCGAGCAAGGAGGCGGAAGCCGGCGCCGCTTTGACCGGTGTCGCGGCCTCCGCGCCGTTCGCCCCCATGGCGTGGGCCGTCCGGCTCGCCGCCGGGCTCCCGCAGCACAACGTGGTCTCGGTGGTCACCAACGTCCCCGGCCCCCGGACACCACTGCGGTTGCTCGGACGCGAGGTGGCGGACCTCTACCCGTACGTCCCGGTCGCCTTGCGGCTCCGGACCGGTGTGGCCGTGTTCTCGTATCGCGACAAACTCAACTTCGGGATCACCCTGGACTTCGCGAGTGCGCCGGACGCCGGTTTCCTCGCCAAGGCCATCGAAAACGAGCTCTCGGCCTTGGCGAGGATCGCGCACCGGTCACGGCCGGGCGCGGACGGCCTTGTGGACGGTGTCGGCGAGCAACACGACCGGCACGGTGGCGAAGGCCAGCACCCAGCCGAGCGGGCTCGGCACGGTTCCGCCGAGAAGCCCGGGCAACGGCGGCATGAGCAGGAACGCGGCCAGCATCGCGAGTTCGAAGACGATCGCGAACCACAGCAACGGATTTCCCCGCAAACCGATCCTGCCGATCCAGCGTGACTCGCTCCGGCAGGCGAAGGCGTTCGCGAGCTGGCCGAGCACGATCGCGGAGAACGCGGTCCCGGACGCGGTCGCGAGCAGCGCGGTGCCGGGCGTCTCGCCGAACCACCAGCCACCGGCGAGCAGCACCACGAGGAACGCCGCCATGGCCGCCAGTGCCTCGGCGGGACCGAGCACCCCGAAAGCACGACGCGCCAGCCTGCCGTCGATCAGGGAACCGCCCTTCGCGGGCCCCTCCATCGTGCGCCGGTTCGGCGGCTCCGCGCCGAGCGCGACCGCCGGGAGGAGGTCGGTGCCGATGTCGAGCGCCAGGACCTGAAGGACGGTGATGGCCAGCGGGATCTGCCCGCCCGCGAGCGCCCACACGACGAACGGCGTGAGCTCGGCGACGTTGTCGGTCAGGTGATAGGTGAGGAAGCGCCGGATGTTCACGAACGTCGCGCGCCCGAGTTCCACGGCGGCCACGATGGTGCCGAAGTGATCGTCGAGGAGGACCAGGTCGGCCGCTTCCCTGGCGACGTCGCTGCCCGAAGCGCCCATGGCGACACCGATGTCGGCCGTACGCAAGGCCGGCCCGTCGTTGACGCCGTCGCCGGTCATCGCCACGACATGTCCTCGCGCCTGGAGGGCCTTCGCGATCCGGAGCTTCTCCTCCGGGGCGACCCTCGCGACCACCACGCCGTCGACGTCGAGCAGCCTGCCGAGTTCCTCGTCGTCGGCGGGCAGGTCCTTGCCTTCCAGGACGAGCCGGTCCGGTCCGAGCAGACCGACTTCCTCGGCGATCGCCGCGGCCGTTCCCGGATGGTCGCCGGTCACCATCGCCAGCCGGATCCCGGCGCGGCGGCAGGACGCGATCGCGGCGCCGACGTCGGGCCGGGGCGGGTCCTCCAGTCCGACGAGGCCGAGCAGCGTCAGCCCGCCTTCTTCCTCCTTTGAGGACGGTTCGGCGTGGTGCGCCACCGCGAGCACCCGCAGTCCTGCCCGGCTGAACGCGGCGATGGCTTCGTCCGCGCCGGAAACCTCCCCGCACAGGGGCAGGACGGTGTCCGGTGCGCCCGAGACGTGGAGGCCGCCGGCGTCCGCGACCGACGACCGGCGCCGACGCGGATCGAACGGCCGCCGCCGGACCGGCGGCGGAGAGGCACCGACTCCGGCTCGTGCGGCGAGGACGTGCAGCGCCACCTCCATCGGATCGCCCACCGGCCGCCACCCGTTCGCCTCTTCGACGGCGTGCGCGTCCGGTGAGCACCGCGCCGCCGAGTCCGCGAGCGTCGCCGCGGCTCGCACCGCGGCCGGAGTGCCGGTCAGCTCGCCGACCGGCAGGTACCCCGTACCGTCGACCTTGACGGTCCCGGACGGGGTCCACACCCGGACGACGGACATCTCGTTGCGGGTCAGCGTGCCGGTCTTGTCGGTGCAGATGAAGGTGGTCGCCCCCAGCGTCTCGACGGATTCGAGCCGGCGTACCAGGGCGTGGCGGCCCGCCATCTTCTGCGCCGCTCGCGCCAGCGACAGCGTCACGGTCGGCAGCAGCCCTTCCGGGACGAGCGCGACCGTCACACCGATCGCGAGCAGGAAGCTTTCCGTTCCCGCGCGGCCGAGGCCGAGGGCGGCGGCGAAGAACACGCAGCCGACCGCGACCGCGATCAGCGCCACGATCCGCACCACACGGTGCAATTGCGCGGCCAGAGGGCTCTTGGGCCGCACGGCGTTCGCGGTCACCGCGGAGATCCCGGCGAGCCGGGAGCGGGGGCCCGTGGCCGTCACGATCGCGACGCCGTGCCCTTCGGTGACATACGTCCCGGCGAAGACGGATCCGCCCACCTCCGGCCGCACGGGTCTGCTCTCGCCGGTCAGCATCGACTCATCCACCGACAGCGACCCGCGTTCGGCGAGCCGTCCGTCCGCGCACACCCGGTCGCCCGCCTCGAGCAGGACCACGTCTCCCACGACCAGCTCCGCCGCGTCCACCACGACCGCGCGCCCGTCCCGGCGCACCGTCGCGCGGACCGGCAGCAGATCCCGCAACCGTTCGGCGGCCCGATCGGCGCGGTACTCCTGCGCGAACGAGAACGCGCCGTTGAGCAGGACGACCACGGCGATCGCGATCGACAGCGCCGGCATTCCGGCGAGCAGAGCCAGACCGGCGGCAGCCCACAGCATGAGCGCGAAGAAGTGGACCATCTGCCCGGCCAGCGTCAGCAGCGGATTCCGCTGTTTCGCGGCGGGCAAGGTGTTCGGCCCGTCCCGGCGAAGCGCCGTCGCCGCTTCGGCGGCGGTGAGGCCGGCCGTTTCCCGGGCCACGACGGAACCGGTCACCGGTCCGCTGTTTCGCGGGCCACGATCACCGGGCACAGCGCGTAGGACATCACCGCTTGGCTCGTCGAACCGAGCAGCATTCCGGCGACCCCGCCGCGGCCGCGGCTGCCCACGACCAGCAGTTGCGCCCGGTCCGCGCGCTTGAGCAGTTCGTCCGCCGGACGGCCACGCACGACCTCTCGGTGGACGCGCACGTCGGGGTACTTCTCCCGCCAGCCCGCGAGGCGTTCGGCGAGCACCTCGTTCGCGCTCTCCTCGATCTCGGACCGCTCCAAGCTCCAGTGCGTCTCCTCGAACACCACCGAGAGGAAGACGTCGTCCCAGCAGTGCAGAGCGACCAGCTCCGTCTGCCGCCACGAAGCTTCCTCGAAGGCGAGCGCGAGAGCGGCTTCGCTGGTCCTCGTCCCGTCGATCCCGACGACGACCGGTCCGTCCTCCGGTGTGTCGGCTTCCGCGATGTGGGGGCGGATCAGCGCGACGGGGCACGCCGCACGTGCCGCCAGCGCGATGGACACCGATCCGACCAGCACCCGGCCCAAGGGACGCAGACCTTCGGTCCCCAGCACGAGCAGGTCCGCGTTCTCGGCCGCGTCCTTCAGCGCTTGCACCGGGCGCTCGTGCCGCAGGTCGAGCGTGACGTGGACGTCCGGAGCGATCTCCCTGGCGGTATCACGGGCCTCCCGCAGGAGGCGATGCCCGCGCATCCTGATCATCCCGGAGAGATCCTCCCTGGTCGGCATCGGCCGCGGGTGACTCAGTGACTCGTCGTCGATCGCGTGCACCAGCGTCAGTTCCGCGTGGCGGCGGTGCGCCTGCTCCGCCGCCCAGCGGACGGCCCTGATCGCGGACTCCGAGCCGTCGACACCGACGACGACCCGATGCCCTGAATTCTCCGGCATGGCGGTTCACCCCATCCTGATTTCGGCAACTGCCTTGGACGTTAGGAACTGACCCGCGAAGAAGGCAGCGGCGTTCGTAACCAGGAGACGGGACCTTCGGCCTATCAGTCCATTGTGGAGGGAGGAGACGGCAGCCGCACCACCGCGTCCGCGAGCCCATCCGTGATCACCCGCCGCGCCCCCGCCGAGTCGAGCAGGTCGGCGACCGGCCGGTTGTCGGCGAGATAGGTGGCCGTGAACTCGCTGAACCCGTGCCGCGACGCCACTTCCGCCAGCTTCGCGACCAAAGCCGATGCCAGCCCGGCCCGGCGCCAACCAGGCTTCACCACGACCGCGATTTCGGCGACGCCGGGCCGGGTCGTCGCCTCGTACCTCGCGATCGCCACACCCTTCCCCGTCTCGTCGCGTGCGACCAACGCGTAACGCCGATCGAAGTCGAGCTCGGTCAGGTGCGCCAGCAAGCGCGGTGTCACCTTCGGAGGCGGGCCGCAGAACCGGCGGTACAACGTCTCCCGATCCGCCTCGGCGAGCGCCTCGCCGAGTTCCTCGGAGTCGGCGGGGCTCAGACGGGTCACGAAGACGGTCCGGCCATCGCGCAGGCGCACCGGCTGTCCGTCCATCGGCTCAGCGTAGAGCCGCCGGCTCTCGCTGCGACAAGGCCGAAGAGGCCGTGGCACCGGGGACCAACGTCCCTCGTCCTCCGCCCGGCGGTCGAAAGCCCTCAGCGTTCGTGTCGCGAAAGCCACTTTCGGGACATCACACGCCTCGAAAGTGGCTTTCGCGACACCGGGGCCTCGCCACAGGCGCAGCCGTCAGATCAGCACCCGCTCCCGATCACGAGGAACGACAGCCTGCCAATCCCGTTCGGCGCGCAGCCGTTCGGCGACCGCCTCCGAGGCGTCGGGTTCACCGTGCACGAGGTAGGTGGTCTTCGGTGGCGTTCCCGCGGTGGCCCACCGCACCAGCTCGTCCGCGTCGGCATGGGCGCTGAAGGCGTCGAGCTGGGCCACGTCGGCGCGAACCGTTGTGTAGCGGCCGTGGATCTTGATCTGCCTGGCGCCGTTCGCGAGGCTGCGAGCGCGGGTGCCGGGGGCGGCGTAGCCGACTATGAGCACGGTGTGCCGGTAGTCGGGGAGCATGTGCTCCAGGTGATGCAGTACCCGGCCTCCGCTCGCCATCCCCGACGCGGAGATGATGATCGAAGGCATCCTCGGCGCGTTGACCCGCATGGACTCCTCCACGGTCCGCAGCTCGGTCAACGAAGGCGGGGTCAGCGGATCGTGCCCGGCCAGTTCGGGCCGGATCTCCGGCCAGCGGTCGCGGAACGCCTCGCGGTACACCCGCAACGCCGCCAACGCCATCGGGCTGTCCACGTACACCGGCAGGTCGGGGATGGACCGCGACCGCATCAGTTTCGCGAGCGCGGCCAGGACCACTTCGGTCCGGTCGACGGCGAACGCCGGGATGAGCACGCTGCCACCACGTCCGGCGGTCCGCCTGACCACGTCGGCGAGCTGGTCCATGGCACCGGCGTCGTGGTGGACGCGGGAACCGTAGGTCGATTCGAGTACCAGCGCGTCGCAGGAGGGGCGCGGCGACGGCGGCCGCAGAAGACTGTGCGCCGGGCGGCCGAGATCGCCGCTGAACACGACGTCACGTTCCTCGGAGCGCAGGTGAGCCCATGCGGAGCCGAGAATGTGACCGGCTTGCCCGAACCGCAGCGTCATGTCCTTGCCCACCGTGACTTCGTCGCCGTAGTCGAGTTTTTCGAGAAGGCCGATCGCTTTCCGCGCGTCGCCCGCGTCATAGAGCGGCATGGCGGGCCGGTGTTTCGACCAGCCGTACTTGTTGGCGTGCGCGGCCTCCTCGGTCATGAGATGGGCGCTGTCCTCCAGCACGATCGGCACGAGAGCAGCGGTGCCCGGTGTCGCGTAGACCGGTCCGCGCCAGCCCGACCGCACCAGGACCGGCAGATACCCGCAGTGGTCCAGATGCGCGTGGGTGATCACCACGGCGTCGACATCGGTCAACGCCCGAGGCAGCGGCGTCCAGTTCCGGCGGCGCAGATCGGCGAGGCCCTGGAAGAGGCCGCAGTCGACCAGGACGCGGGAGCCGGGCGTTTCCAGCAGGTACTTGCTGCCGGTGACGGTTCCGGCTCCGCCATGGAAGGTCAGCGCGATGGTCACGATGGCACCTTTTCTCGTGAGGAGCTCAGAATCCGTTTCCGAGGACTTCGTCGACGGCACGTCGGGGGCTCGGCGTCACCAGCCCGGTGGGATAGCCGAACCGCATGACGGCCTGTGGAAAACCGGGAAGTTCCAGATCTTCGGTCAAGGCCGAGCGGACTTCGGGCAGGTGCAAGGGCTGGGTCAGGACCGAACCGGCCAGGCCGTCGTCGACCGCCTCGAGCCAGGTGTCCTGGAGCGCGTGTCCCGCGTGCAAGTGGTCGAACCGGCCGTCATCGACGGTGAGGAAGACGAGCAAGGTCTCACCGGCGAGGCGACGCTGAAGGACTCGGCGATCGGGCAGCGCCGTCCCTGGACGGACCAGTCCCGCCCAGGGGAGCGATCCGGCGGGAAGCGTGCTCGCGGCCAGTCCGACGCCATGGCGGTGGTACTGCTCGTCGTGGATGGTCCAGAGGGCCAGTTCGCGCTGGTACGCCAGATCGTGCTGATAAGCCTCGGCGGCGAATTCGAGCAGGTCGGCGACTCGGGAGAGTTCCAGCTCGTCGTGGATGAGCCTGGCTTCGACGCCGCTCTCGGCCGCGGCGGCGATCAGGTCGCCGATCTTCTCCCGCGAGACTCTCCGTCCGGAGAAGGGGTGGCGGTAGCTTCCTCGCCGGGCTATCGCCGAGTAGCGGTGCAGGTCGACGTCGGACGGCGCCGAGCGCCCCGTGGTCTCGATCGCGGCGACGATGTCCGGCTCACCGGCCTCCGGGAACATCCGGGTGGCCGGGTCGTAGCCGAGCACCCGGACCGCCAGCTCGACATTGGCGAGGGCGGCGCCGCACGAGATGAGCCGGTCACGGCCCCGGGGGTCGTGTTCGGGCAACGCCAGGTCGCGGCGCTCACGCAGGAGAAGCCGGTCTCCGTCGAGGTCCAGTCGCCACGGCTGGGTGTTGTGCACGGAGGGCGCCCGCAGCAACGTCCTCGCCAGTACCTCGGTCTCGGCCCTCGTCCACCCGTTCGCCATGTGCCCCGTCCTCGGTCGTCACTCGATCGGCTTCCACGGTGCCCCTGTCTCGCGAGGAGCAGCAGGTACCGACGGCACCGATCACCGGGACCAAATACCCGGGAGGGTGGCCGCTAGGGCCCAAGGTCCCGGTTCGTTGGGACGTCTAGGTGGCTGTCACAGCCGGAGTACGCGGGTACCGTCGGTGGAGAAGCCGGGACCCCGCAGGAGGAACGAAAGATGGCGACCAAGGTGTTCCTCGTGGACGACCACGAGATCGTCCGGCGAGGGCTGGCGGATCTGCTCGGGAACGAACCCGACATCGAAATCGCCGGCGAAGCCGCCTCCGTCTCCGAAGCACTCGCCCGCATCCCGCAAAGCGACGCGGACATCGCGGTGCTCGATGTGCGGCTCCCCGACGGAACCGGCATCGAACTCTGCCGGGATCTGCTGTCCACCGAGCCGGACCTACGCTGCCTGATGCTCACCTCGTACGCCGACGACGAGGCGCTGTTCACCGCCATCATGGCCGGCGCGTCCGGGTTCGTCCTCAAGCAGGTCCTCGGGAACGACCTGGTTTCGGCGATCCGCACCATCGCGAGTGGTGGCTCGCTGCTCGACAGCCGGACCACCGCCGCGCTGATGAACCGCATCCGGCGCGAACGCGACCAGAACGATCCGACCGCCACCCTCTCCGAGCAGGAACGAACCGTGTTCGATCTGATCGGCGAAGGGCTGACCAACCGCGAGATCGGTGAGCGGATGTTCCTCGCCGAAAAGACCGTGAAGAACTACGTATCCCGGATCCTCGCCAAGCTCGGCATCCAGCGCCGGACTCAGGCCGCGGTCCTCGCGACCGAACTCAAGCGGACCGCGACGCCCCCGGTGTTCGGCGACCGCTAGGGACGGCCCGAGTGGTCGTGAGTGGCAATGATCGTTCTAACCCTCTTTACCACTCACGACCTCCTGCACCGCAGGACACTAGGTCAGCGGAACGCGCCAGAGCACTCTGGCACCGCCACCGTCACGGTCTCCGAATTCGGCTTCGCCGCCGCACCGCTCCGCCCGGTCGGCGAGGTTCGCCAGCCCACTTCGCCGTCCCGCCTGCGGTATCCCGATGCCGTTGTCGGCGACCTCGATGATCAGCTCGCGGTCGGCCTCGACGCTGATCGTGATCTCGTCGGCGCCGGAATGCCGGACGGCGTTGCTCAGCGCCTCGCGGACCACCGCCTCGGCATGCTCGTGCAGGGTCTGCGGCACGAGCGTGTCGACCGCCCCGGCGATCCGGACGGACGGGGTGAGCGTGCTCTCGGTCGTCAACTCCGTGACGGCGTCGAGCAGCCGGCGGCGCAGGCTCTTCGAGGCGTCCGAGCCCGAGGTGTGCAGGTCGAAGATCGACGTCCTGATCTCACGGACCGTGCGATCCAGTTGCTCCACCGCCTGCGTGACCCTGTCCCGCGCGAACACGTCCGGCACCCGGGGCACGATGCTCTGCAGGCTCATCCCGGTGGCGAACATCCGCTGGATGACGTGATCGTGCAGATCCTGCGCGATCCGGTCCCGATCGGCGAGCACATCCAACAGCCGCTGGTTGCGCTGCTTCTCGCCGAACTCCAGCGCGACCGCGGCCTGATCGGCGAAAGACGACAGCATCGGGAGCTGATCGGCCTTGTACTGCGGGGAACCCTTGTCCCGTCCCGCGACGAGCACCCCTCCGACGCCGGAAGTGCTGTTCAACGGGATCACCGCGGCCGGCCCGAGCCCCTCCAAAACGGGCTCGGCCTGCTGGCGGGAGACCGTACCCAGGTCGGGGACGAGACTGGGCTGACCGGAACCGAGCACCTGGTCGATGGCCGGATGCCCGCCGGCCATCGACGTACCCTCCAGCACGGTCATCCGCTCCCCCGCGGAGACGCTCACCGTCAGCGGTTGCCCGGTCTCAGTGGCGAGCAGGATCAGCACCTGGTCGGCCGCGGCGAGTTCGCGAACCCTGGTGGCGATCAGGTTCAGCGTGTCGGTGACCGAGGCTCCGCCCAGGAGTTCCCCGTTGACCTCCGCGACTGCTTCGAGCCACCGCTCCCGCGTCCGGGAGCGTTCGAACAGCCGGGCGTTGTCGATGGCGACACCGGCCGCCGCGGCCAAGGCCTGCAGGACGACCTCGTCATCGGCGGTGAATTCGGCGGCACCCCGCTTTTCCGTCAGGTACAGGTTGCCGAAGACCTCGTCCCGGACGCGGACCGGGACACCGAGGAAGCTGTGCATCGGCGGATGGTTCGCCGGGAACCCCACCGAGGCGGGATGCAGGGTCAGATCCGGGACCCGGACGGGATGGGGCTCCGCGATGAGCAACCCGAGCAGACCCCGGCCTTCGGGCAAGTGGCCCATATGGGAGCGGGTCTCCGCGTCGATCCCCTCGTAGACGAACTCCGAGAGCCCGTCCTCGTCACCGAGCACGCCGAGCGCGCCGTAGCGGGCGTCGACCAGCTCGACCGCCGCCTGCACGATGCGCTGCAGGGTCGAGTCGAGCTCCAGCCCGGTGGCCACGGCCAGGACAGCGTCGAGCAGGCCCTGGAGCCGGTCTCGGGTCTTGACGATCTCCGACAGCCGCTCTTGGACCTCGTGCAGCAGTTCGTCGAGCCGAAGCCCGGTCAAGACCGCCGCGCTCGGTGGCGTCTCGTCGGCCGAACCTCGATCCGGAGGCATCAGATTGCTCCTCATGGGTCGGCATGACGACACGTCTCAGTCGTCCGATCGGCTCCAGCGTTTCACCACTGGCCGCTCCTGCCAAGTCGCGCGGCCGTCAGAACGGGAGATGATCGTCCAGATGCCACACGATCTCACTGGGTCGGCGGCGGGCAGCGTGCCGAACCGGCCCGTCCGGATAGCCGAGCCGCATGATGAGCTGGGGGTGCCCCGGCAGGTTCAGTTCCGTGGTCATCCGCTTCCGAACGGCTTCCTCGTGCAGCAGCTGGGTCAGCACCGATGCGGCCAGCCCTCCGTCGACGGCCGCGAGCCACGAGCGCTGCATGGCCACGCCCGTCGCGACGTGGCCGGCACGATCGTCCTCCTTCGCCCAGAAGATCAAGATGTTCTCCGCGGCCAGTCTCCGCGCGAGGGTCCGGGCGTCCGGGATCAGGCTGGTCCGGCGGACCAGCCCCGCCCACGGAAGGCCCGCCTTGTCGTAGCCGGGCCGGACCAGACCGTCACCGACACCGTCGGGCCGCCACTCCCCTGTCCACTCCTCGAGTTCTCGCTGGAGTCCCTCGCGGCTCTGAATCGTTCGAGCAGCCTGTTCGAGCAATACCGAGAGGACGTCTTTGTCACCGGCGCGCAGAACCCGGCAGCCGACACCACGCGGCGGCCGTCCGATGACCGGTGCGAGCAGCGAGGGCGCGACCGGGATCTCGGCGAACGGACGACGGTGGCTCCGCCTGCGCGAGATGGCGGCATACGCGTGCAGGTCGCTGTCGGAAGGCGGTTCGCGGCCGGAGGGCGTGACGACAGCGACCAGTGCCCCCTGTCCGGCGAACATCTCCACCTCGGTGGACCACCCCAGCACCCGGACGGCCAACACGAGGTTCTCCAGGGCCGCGCCGCAGGAAATGAGCCGGTCGCGACCGGTGGGGTCCTGCTCGGGAAGAAAGAGATCGGTCCGCTCGCTCAGTTCCGCGCGCAGCTCGGGCAGGGCGAGCGACCACGGCTGGATGTTGTGCACGGACGGCGCGCGGAGGACGGCCCGCGCCAGGACCTCGATCTCGCCGTCGGACCACATTCGCTCATCGCGGGGGTTCGGCATACGCCTTCTTCCTCTCACGGAACGCGTCGACGACGCTGGGCAATGTCGGGTACAGCGAGCCCGGACCGATGAGCCCGAGAAGGCCGGCGGCTTCGAGATCTTCGCGCAGCTCCTGTTTCACCCTGGCGAGCGCGAACGTGATCCCGCGTCGTCGCAGCTCCTCGCAGAGCCCGCGCAAGGCGTCGGCCGCGGTGATGTCGAGTTCGACGTTGGCTTCGGCGTTGAGGACGAACCACTCGACCTCCGTCCCGTCGTCCAGTGCGGCGAGGGCCCGCCGCCGGAAGTCGTCGGCGTTGGCGAAACACAAGGGCGCGTCGTAGCGATAGATCACCAGGCCCGGCTCGGTCGTCGCGTGCGGATAGTCGCCGACATCGTGCATGCCGGGTACGCCCGGAACGAACCCGAGTACCGCACCGTGCGGCCGCGCCAGCCTGCGCAGCAGATCCAAAATGGACAATCCGACGGCGGCAAGCACCCCGTACAGGACACCCATCGCGACGACGGCGAGCAAGGTCGACACCGCCAAGATGAACTCGCTCCGGCGGAACCGTGCGATGCGCCGGAATTCCCGGGGATCGATCAGCTTCAACGCCGCGTAGACGACTATCGCCGCCAAGGCCGTCTTGGGGAAGCCGGCCAGCAACGGTCCCGCGAAAAGAATCGTCAGCACGACGGTCGCGAGCGCGGCAAGGGAGTACAGCTGGGTCCGGGCACCCATCGCGGAGGCCAGAGCGGTTCGGCTGCCGCTCGAACTGACCGGGAACCCGTGCAGAAGTCCCGACGAGAGATTCGACGCGGCCAGCGCCCGCAACTCGCGAGTGGAATCGACCTGTTCGCCTTGCCTGCCCGCGAAAGCGCGAGCCGTCAGAACATTGTCGGAGAAGCCGACGAGGGCGATCCCCAGCGCGGGCAGCAGCAGGTTCACCAGATCCGCACCGTTCACCACGGGGACCCCGGGCACCGGCAGTGCGTCCGGGACCGGCCCGATCACCCTGATCCCCTTCTCCGTCAAGGAAAAGACAGTGACGACGGCGGTCGCCACCAGGATGACGGCCAACGGCCCGGGAAAGCGTGGAAGCCAGTGCTGCACCGCCAGCAGGCCGGCCAGCACGAGACCACCGAGGATCAAGGTCGGCCAGTGCGGGTGCGCGATGTTCACGAGGAACGAGCCGAATTCCGCGAGCATCCCCTCGCCCGTGACGGGGACGCCGGTCAGCTTGCCCAGCTGGCTCACGATCATCAGCACCGCGATCCCGGCCATGTAGCCGGTCAGTACCGGTTTCGACAGCAGTTCCGCCAGCACGCCGAGCCGGGCCATGCCTCCCAGCAGGCATAAGCTGCCGACCACGAGCGCGAGCATCGCCGCGAGCGCTCCGTAGCGGGCGGGATCCCCCGCGGCGAGCGGGCCGAGCGCGACGGCAGTCATCAAGGCGGTCGTCGATTCCGGACCCACCGAAAGCAGCTTTGACGAGCCCAGTGCCGCGTAGGCCGCCAAGGGACCGATCACGGCCCACAGCCCGGCCTCCGGGGGCAGCCCCGCGACCTCCGCGTACGCCATCACCTGCGGCACCAGATACGCGGCGACCGTCACCCCCGCCAGCAGATCACCCCGTAGCCAAGAACGCCGATAACGTACGAAGAAATGCTTCATCGATGCCTCCGGCGAACCGCCGAGTACAGCGAAGGCGGCAAGCGGGCGAACAACTTCCCCTCCTGGGGCAGGGAGCTTTCCTCGTCGAGGAAGCGCAGTACCGGCTCCGCCGACGATCGGTCGAACAAGGCCGCGAAGACCCGTTCGAGCTGAGCCGGGTCCCGTGCCACGACGTCGAGGAGCGTGGCGTCGAACAGCAGGTGCCGCGCCTTGGGCTTGGGCAGGTCGAAGGGATGTCCTTGGCACGCCAAGGACTCCGCGATCGCGGCGCTGTCGGCCTGGATGCGCTGGAAGGCGTAGCCGGTCGACGCCTTGACCAGCCCGGCTTTCGTCCCGATGGCGAGGATCGAGCCGCGCCTGCGGTCGACGGCCGAAGCGGACAGCGGCAAGGAAGCCGATTCCTCACGGGTGACCGCGTATTCCCGCACACCGAGAATCGTGGTGAGGTACTCGCGCAAAGCGGTTCGTTGTTCCTTGGGACGCGCCACCCCTCGTGTGTGTGGCGGCGCGAAGGACGTGTACTCGACCAAGGCTGCCCGCGGACCTCGCGGCAAGACGTAGACGAAGCTCGCGGCGCGGTTCTGGGAGGTACGGAAGTCGAAGAAGGTGGGTACGGCCGAGTCGAACGCCGGTTCGGCCGTGCGCACGTGCCAGCCGCGGAAGATCAGCCAGCCGTCCACGCGGGCCGGGCCAGGCCGGTGAACGCTGTCGAAGACCCAGTCGGCGCTCAGTGCTTCACCGTCCACAATGGCTTCCGCGCCGTGACCCGCCTGCCGGATGTCGGTGATCCGGCCGCGGCGGAAGACGACGTCACCGCGTCTCGCCGCGGCCTTGCCGACCGCCGCCGCCAGATCGTCGCCACGGACGAAGCGGTACTTGTACCGACCGAGACCGACGACCCGGCTACGCCCGGCCGCGTGCACGTGGAACCTGTCGAACGTACGCGAAACCGCTTCATCGAGGAGTCCTGGCCCGGCGGACCAGGACGCCCAGCCCGCGGTCGCGAGCGGCCGGCGACCGTCGTCCACGACGACGATCGGCCCCAAGGGTTCCGACCGCGCCACCAGATGGGCGGCGAGGCTGAGGCCGCTGAGTCCTCCGCCGGCGATGAGGATCGTCATCGATCGAGTGAACGGCTCCACGGGCCCGCGCGCCAGTGACCAGAGGCGCACCCGAGGTCCCGGGAATCCGGGACCAACGGCACCGGACCGCGTATCCGCCGGCCGCTTAGCGTTGCCGTGCAGGGCTGTTGCGAGCGGAAAGAGCCGATGATGAACCGAACCCTCCGGCTGACCGGGCCGATCGTCGTCGGCGCCGACGGATCCGCCGGCGCCCGTGCCGCCGCCACGTGGGGTGTGCAGGCCGCCGACCGGCACGAGACGTCCCTGGAACTGTGGCACGCGCTCGGGATACCGGACTACTACCTCGGCAGCGTTCCGCCGTCGGACGAACTCCTGCGCAAGGTCAAGAACCGCGGAGAGACGATCCTTCATGAAGCTGCGGACACCGTGGGGCGCGCGTACGGCCCCGTCGTCCGGACTCACCTCTCCGACGACTCCGCGGCCCCAGCGCTGATCGAGGCCTCCGGCATCGCCCGCCTGATCGTCCTCGGTGCCACCGAGCACAACCGCTTCACCGCGCTGTTCGGCGGATCGGTGACGACCACGCTCGCCGGGCACTCGCACTGCCCCGTCGTGTCGGTACGGGGCCACACTTGGGATCTGCCCACGGCGTGGAGACAACCCGTCGTGGTCGGCGTCGACGGAAGCCCCGCCGCCGGAACCGCGATCGCCGCCGCCTTCGACGAGGCTTGCGCCCGGGGAGCCGATCTGGTCGCCGTGCACGCCTGGGAGGACGTCTCGGCCTCCCGCTCCTTCGGTGACCCCGCGGGCAACTACGGCTGGGACGCCTTCACGGAATCCGCTCGGCGAATGCTCGCCGAGCAGGTGTCGAAGTTCCGCGACGGCTATCCCGACGTCGAGGTGCACCAGGTGGTCGTGCACGACGAACCTCGCCAGGAACTGCTGCGCTGGAGCGGCAAAGCGCAGCTGATCGTGGTCGGCGACCGGGGCCGCGGCGGGTTCCGCGGTCTCCTGCTCGGCTCGACCGCGCAAAGCCTGATCCACCACGCCGCCTGCCCGGTGCTGATCGCCCGCACCGTGGCTTCCTGACAGCGAAGGAGCGCCCCATGTGCACCACCGTTTCCGAAGTCATGACCACCGACCCGATCACGGTCGCACCCGACACCGGCTACAAGCAGATCTCCGCGTTGCTGGCGAAGCAGCGGATCAGCGCGGTGCCCGTCGTGGACCACTCCGGCACACCGGTCGGCGTGGTCTCCGAGGCCGATCTCCTGGCTCGGCTCCGCGGACCACGGCCCGTCTTGCTCGCCGGTCACCACGCCAGGGACGAGTCGCGCAAAGCGAAGGCCTTGCTCGCCAAGGACCTGATGACCGCGCCCGTGGTGACGATCGAAGCCGGCGCCTCACTTTCCGCCGCTGCCGTCAGACTGATCAAAAAGGACGTACGACGGCTGTTCGTCGTCGCGAACGGGAAACTCGTCGGTGTCGTTTCGCGCCGGGATCTGCTGTCCATGTTCCGGCGTCCCGACGAGGAGATCCGTGGCGAAATCGAACGCGACATCCTCGCCGGCACTCTGTGGGTGGCACCCGGACAGGCGTCCGTCACGGTCGCCGACGGCGTGGTGACGCTTCTCGGCAGGCTGGACAACCGCGGCGCGGTCGAACGCGCGGGCGCCCTGTCGAGCGAAGTCCCCGGCGTGGTCGATGTCCGGAACCGGCTCGACTTCGTCTGGGACGACGACGTCATCCGGCCCGCTTCTCTCGGCATCTGAACCGCGGGACCTTCGGCCCGCTCTCGAAGGAATCG
The DNA here is from genome assembly GCF_042723975.1 of Amycolatopsis sp. NPDC058340. Taxonomy (NCBI): domain Bacteria; kingdom Bacillati; phylum Actinomycetota; class Actinomycetes; order Pseudonocardiales; family Pseudonocardiaceae; genus Amycolatopsis; species Amycolatopsis sp. NPDC058340. Next base: position 30,294 of record NZ_JBHXIB010000023.1, read on the forward strand.
AGGCGGACCTAAGGGCCGCTTCGCCCGGGGCGTCCGCCTCTCCTGTGTCTCGGACAAGCCGAGCACGATGTGAGTACAGGCAGCAACCCGCGGATCGGAAGCGAGGACCCTCCCATGTCGGCCACGAACAACCAACAGGAACCGACTCCCCTCGCCCGCTATGCGGACCTCAAGGACCGACGGCTCGCGCTCACGCTGTCGCGTGAAGACCTCGAGGAAGAGCACGACCGTGATCCCCTGGAGCGGATCACCTGCCGGACCCATCGCCGCTGGCTGCACCAGTGCGTGTCCTCGCCGCTGCACGTCATCATCGTGACCGGCCACCGCTGGTGCCGCGCCTGCTCTCTAGCGCTTTCCGTCGCGGTCGACGAACTCGCCGGAGACGTCACCTTCTCCTGTCCGGGCTGTGGGCGGGCGGCGCCGACCAGGGCCACCCGTCAGCTGATCCGAGCATGCCGGGCGAGTCTTGCCGCGGCGCATGACGATGGCCTCGTGTACCCGGGCCTTTCGGCCCCAGAGCCGCGTGCCGTGTCGTAACACACTCGAATCGACCTTGAACCACCGATCAGAGGAGAGTTCCATGACCACCACCGAAAGCGGGCATCGACGCAGCGTTCCCGCCGAACATCCGGAAGTCCATGATGGACGGTCACGGGGTGCCGCGAGTCTCGCCGTGCTCCGCGTCGCCACCGGTTTGCTTTTCCTGTGGGCGTTCTTCGACAAGACCTTCGGTCTCGGTTATGCCACTGCTTCCGGCAACGCCTGGGTCAACGGCGGTTCGCCGACGAAGGGCTTCTTGAGCCGGGTCGACGTCGGCCCGTTCGCCGAAACTCTCCGCTCCTGGGGCGGCACCTGGTGGGCGGACTGGTTGTTCATGGCGGGCCTGCTCGGCATCGGGCTCGCGGTCACCGTGGGCGTGGGACTGCGGCTCTCCGCCGTCACCGGCAGCGTGATGATGCTGCTGATGTGGATCGCCGAGTGGCCGCCCGCCCGGACGAACGGCGCGGGCGAGCCGACCATGTCGACCAACCCGATCATCGAATACCACGTGATCTACGCGCTGGTGCTCATCGCGCTGGCCGCGACGGCCGCCGGGAACACCTGGGGGCTGGGAAAGCAGTGGCGGCGGCTGTCCTTCGTGGACCGTAACCACTGGCTTCGATGACCTCTCCGAACACCCGTCCCGGCACCGTCGACCCGGTGCCGGGACTTCGTTCGCTCACAGCCGGCGAAGATGGTGATCGGTCCATGGCCGCTGCCGGACGAGGATCCGGACGGCGCCCGCGGTGGCCCCGTCGCGCGACACGAGTACCGGGTCGAGGTCCACGTCGACGACCTCCGGCACCAGCTCCATGATCCGGTCGGTCCGCAGGAGCAACTCCGAGAGCGCGGCACGGTCGAGGGCGTTGCTCCCACCGAACAACGCCTTGCTCGCCCGCAGGCTGCCGACCAGAGAGTCGGCGGTGGTAGTGCTGAGCGGCCCGAGAGCGGTTGACCGGTCGTCGAGCAAGGCGCCATCGATACCGCCGAGCCCCAGGACGACGACCGGTCCGAACACGTCGTCGGCCTGGCCGCGGATCAGCAGCTCGCGATCACCGAACCGGCGCCTGGTCACCCGGATCCCGAAACAGGCGAGCAGATCCTCACTGTCCTTCCGGGACAGCCACCCACCGTCCGGATGCGCGGCGAGGTACTCACCCACCAGCCGGGTCGCCGTCGCGAGATCGATACCGGCGAGATCAGGCCTGCCACCCTCCCCTGCCTCGAGCCAGCGGCTTCGCTCGGACAACTTCGCCAAGACGGCCGCAGCTTCCTCGACATCGGCGTAGCAGGGAATCCCGCGGTGCGGGGCGACCGACTCCAGCTGGCCGAGCCGCACGGCGAGGACGGTCTTGTTCTCCGGCACCGCGACCAGCCCGGCCAGCGGATCGCCGACACCGGTGGGTACGCCGGCGGCGATCACCGCGTCCACTCCTTCGTCGGCCAAGACCTCGGCGACACAAGAGGCGAAGGTGTCGGCCGTGACGGCGGCGCTCGTGTCGAGCGGGTTGCCCACGCTCGCGTGCTCGGGCAACAGCCGCCGGAGCGCGTCCTGAGTCCGCCGGTTCAGTTCGGGCAGGAGCAGGCCATTGCGAACGCAGGCCTCCGCACCCAGGACCGCGGCACCGCCCGCGTTGCTCACGACGACCACCCGTGAACCGGATGGCAACGGCTGCCACGAGAGCGCGGCGAGCAGTCCGAGGACTTCGGTCACCGTGTCGACGACAAGGACACCCGCCTGGCCGAACAACGCGAGTTTGGTCGCGGCCGGAACCGCTCGCGCGGCCGTGTGCGCCGCCGCGGCCCGCTGCGCCGCCGCGGTGGCGGCCCCGCGGATCGCCACGACCGGCTTCTCCCTGGCGAGAGCCCGCGCCAGCCTGCTGAACTTCCTCGGATTGCCGAAGGATTCCAAGTACAGCACGGCGATGTCGGTTTCCCCGTCACCGCGCCACCACCGCAGGAGATCATTGCCGCTCACGTCGTACTTGTCGCCGGTGGAGACCAAAGTGGACAGACCGAGCCCCAGCCCGGCCAGCGCGTCCATCAGCGCGATCCCGAAACCGCCGGACTGGGTCACCACCCCGACGCGGCCTCGCCGAACTGCCCGGAGAGCGAACGTGGTGTCGAGACAGGCCGACGGAGAGGTGTTAGCCACGCCGAAGCAATTGGGGCCGACCAGGCGAATCCCGTACCTGGCGACAAGTTCGCGGACACGGTGCTCCAGCGGTGTCCCGGTCAGTCCCGCCGTGACGAGCACGATCGATCGCACGCCGGCGCGCCCGCAGTCTTCGACGACGTCGGGGACCGACTCCGCGCGGACACAGATCACCGCCTGTTCGACCACGGCGTTCAGGGAAGATACCGAAGGGACACAGGGGACGCCGAGGATCTCCGTGGCGTTCGGGTTCACGGCGTATGCGTCTCCGGTATAGCCGGCGCCAAGAAGGTTACGCAGGATCGCCCTGCCCACCGAGTCTTCACGCCTGCCCGCCCCCACGACGGCCACCGAGGCCGGGGCCAGCACCGTCCGGAGGCTCGCCACATCGGCGAGCCGTTCCCGCTCCTCGATCCGCTCCAGGTACCGGTCGGGCTCGCCGAGTTCGATCTCGACGTCGAGCTCCGGCCCTCCCCGTCCGATGACGTACGGGAGGCCGAGGTCGGAGAACACCTTGATCATCCGGGTGTTCTCCGCGAGCACCAGGGCGACGAAACGGTGGATGCCCTGTGCCAAGGCCAAGGACACGAGATGTTCGAGCAGCAGAGTGCCGACCCCGTGTGCCTGGGCCGCGTGGTCGACGACCAGCGCGACTTCGGCCGCGTCGTCCGCGGAGCCCGGGCGGTAGTGGGCGATCCCGATGAGTTCGTCCCCTCGGAACGCTCCGATACCCGGACCTTCGATCGCCAACCGGCTCAGCAGATCCAACCTCCCAGGATGGGCGGTGAAGAAGCGCAGATAGCGGTCGCGCTCGTCCAGCCGCTGGTGCAGGTTCAGGACGGCGTCGAAGTCCTCCGCACGCAACCGGCGGACGGTGACCATGTCGCCGTCCGCCAGCAGGGCGCTCGTCCCGGTCGTCACGTCGACGCCGGATTCCGGGTGTCCAGTACGACGGCGACCACGCCCGGCACCGTGCGGGCGAGCGCGTCGAGCACCCGCCGTTCGGCTTCGTCCCGGAACTCACCGGCGATGCTCACGTAGCCGCCGTCGACCTTGACCGTCCACTTCGGACGATGTCCGGCGTAGTCACTGATCAGGCCGTGCACCTGTGCGGCGATCGCGTCGTCGGGCCGGACGAGCGGACGGAGCAGATCACGCCTGCTCACCACACCGACCAGGACGCCCTCCTCGACGACCGGCAGGCACCGCAGCCGGTCGGCCAGCATCCGCCTGCCCACCTCCGCGACCTCGGTCGACGGCGAGATCACCTCCACCGGGGTGGACATCAACGCACCGACCGTGATCCCGTCACCGCCTGCCCGGATTCCCCGCAGCGCGTCGAATTCGGTGAAGGTCCCCAGGACCCGGCCTTCGTCGTCGACGACCGGCAGGCCGGCGAAACCCTTCTCGGTCAGCACCGCCACCGCCTCGCGAAGTGATGTCGCGGGAGTGGTCGCCACCGCCGGACTGGACATGATCTCCGAAGCACGCATCGGATCCTCCTTGTATTCGTTCGTCAAACGCGGTTCCGCAGGAACGCCCCGCACGCGTCGAAGAGGTCTTCCGGCGGGCTAGCCGTGACCCGGTGTTCGAAACCTGGTGGGACGACGGGGACGCCCGTGCCGCCCGTCGTGGTCATCACGACCGGGACCCGCGCCCGGAGTGCGCACACCACACCGAATTCGCGTGCGGTCAGGCCGGCCTCGGTACCGCGGACGTCGACGGCGAGATCCGGCCGATCCTCCTCGTCCAGCGGGCAGGTCCCGCCGGACGCGAGAGCCCGGCACACTCCGGACCGGACATGGCACGAGCTGACCCGGCAGCCCAGGTCCCGCAGCGCGGCCGCGACCTCACGCGACTCGTCGAAGCCCGCCTCTGTCAGCAGGATTCTCATCTTCTTCTCCGTTCAGGCGGTGGGCCGGTCTTGGGCCATCCGTTGCCATTCGCGCGCCCACTCGGCGGCACGGCCGCGGGCGAGCGCCGCCCGGCACATCAGGAAGATCCCCGTGACCAAAGTGAGCCAGCCCACCCACAGCCCCGCGCCGACACCGATGCCACGGCTGAGGGCGTCATCGGCGGTGGCGGGCGCGTCGACGGGATGCCCGCTCGCGTCGAGCCAGATCCGCACTTCGTTCCCGGTCGCCAACCCGGCGTCGACGGTCACCACGCCTTCACGGATCAGCCCACCGGGCGCGGTCCATCGGGCGGTCGCTTCGACCTTCTCGTCCATGGGCACTCCGTCGAGGCGCACTTGGACGGGCGGAGCGTCGGCGAGCAGTACGGCGGTCGCCTCCTGACGGTTCGCCACCTGCTCCGCCGCCCGTTCCCTACCTTCGGCGTAGGCCGCTGAACCCGCGGCCGCGGCGAAGGGGATCGCCAGCAGCGCCAGCAGGACGGCACCGATCACCAGCGCGGCTTCGAGCCGGTCCGACCACCGGACGAGCGGATTTCGCGTGTACCAGAGTCCGGGCAGCGCTCTCATGGCTTTCTCCTGTGTCCGGGTTTGCTCAGAGGATCGGGCCGGGCTCGTACGCAACAGAGGTCAGCAGCCGGCCGAGCCTGCTTTCCGGAGCCGTGGCGGGCGGCGGGATCACCACCACCGGGCAGGTCGCGTGCCGCAGCGCCGTCTTGCACACCGAGCCGACCAGCAGTTCACGGAGCTTGCCCGTGCCGTGGCTGCCCAGCACGAGCAGCGAAGCGCCTTTCGATCGCTCCACGAGCGTTTCGCCGGGGTCTCCCTGCGGAACGTCATAGGTGACATCGAGCCCCTCGTGAGCATCGAGGACTTTGGCGGTCGCGGCTTTCAGCGCCTTCAAATGGACGTCTCTCGCCTCCGCCACGGTCCGGCCGGCCGACGCGTCGTCCAGCATCTCGTCGTGGACCCAAACGGTGACCACCCGCAAGGCCGCGCCCTGCCTGACCGCCTGATCGGCCGCCCAGCGCACCGCCGCGGCAGAACCCGCCGAACCGTCCATGCCGACGACGATCCGGTTCTCCGTCGCACTGTCAGTCATGACGTTCTTCCCTTCTGTGCCGGTGTTCTCCGAGGTTCTTCGACCACGACGACCGCCTGGGGGAAGCCGGGAACACCGTCGATGCCGACGAGCGCCCCACGGAGCGCGGGCGCATCGAAAGGCTCGGTGAACGCGGTGGCGTCCAGGCCGTACTCGGTGGCCGCGAGCAACAACCGCTGTGCGGCCACGCCTGCCCGGACGAGCTGTTCCCGGCTTTCCGTCACGGTGGCGACGAGGAAGGCGACCCAGGAGGCTTCCGGAGTCGCTTTCCTCCTGATCTGCCCGCCTACCTTGGGCAGCTGACGGACCTGAGAAGGCGTGAGCACCCGGACCCGGATGCCGTCGCCCTCGTTCGCCTCGGCGATCTCCCGCCCCCACGCCGCCACCGAGGACGGAGCCGGCCTGGTCGGTCGCCCGGGCAGTGCGGCGAAACGGGCGAAATCGTCCGCCGCGGGGCGGATCCGCCGCAGCGATCTGAGCCTGGCGACCCGGTCCAGGGCGAGCACATCACAGGTCAGATCGATGACCGGCGACCAGCCCAGAATTGTGATCGCACAGTCGAGATTCGCCACCACCGCCCCGCAGACGATCAATCGCGCACGCCCACCCCGGTCCCGTACTCCGAGCAGGTTCGTGACTCGTTCGTACAAGTCGAGTGAGTCGTCATGGACCGACAGCGTCCACACATCGTCGATCCATCGCCTCGCTACCTGGCGCGCGGCCGCCACGAGGATCCGTTTCTCCTCAGTCGACCAGACATGCGCCGGGATCCCGGTGAGAGAAGCAGTCATGGCTGCTCCTCCTCGCTCCGGTCGCGGGTGACCGCTTCGATCGGGCGCCGTGGCGTCTTCACGCCCGGACAGCCGTAACCGAGCCTGAACACGGTCTGGGGGTGACCGGCGCCACCGAGCAGGTCACGCAGTTCGTCACGGATGGCGGGGATCTCGATCGGCTGGGAAGAGAACGAGGCGCTCAGCCCGGCGTCCGTGGCGGTGAGCAGGACCCGCTGCATCGCGCATCCCGCGCGGACCTGGGAGATCGGCGCGTCGTTCGGCATCGTCAGCACCGCGACGAGCGGGTCCTGCTCGAAGACGCGAGGAGCGCCGTCCTCGTTGACGTACCGCCCCGGGAGCAGCCCACCCGCGGAGCGAGGCCCGCCCGCGGAGGCGGGAACACCGTCGTCCTCACTGGTTTGCCTGGTCCATGCCTGGAGTTCTCGCTGGAAAGCCGCGTCAAGGTGCTGGATGTGGTCGGCGCGGCGAATGAGCCCCGCGGTCGCCTCCAGCAGCCCGGCCTCGTCGAGCAGGACCAGCCGCGCTCCCTCCTCACGGGCCGCCTCGCGCACGGCGGTCCGCAGGCGGAGCGGCACCGGCTCGTCCGTGAAGGGGCGGCGGTTGCTGTAGCGCCGCGGAATCGCCGCGGCGAGATGGCGTTCGGTCGTGGTGGGACGGTGACGGGGACCCAGCGTGACCCGCGCCAGCAAGGAAGGCCTCGCCCGTTCGGGCGCCAGCTCGACTTCGCTGATTCGGCCCGCGGCGGCGATGGCGAGCCGCAGGTTCAGCAACGCCGCGCCACAGGCCAATCGCGCCTCCCGCGCTTCCGGATCGCAGGCACCGAGAATCCGGCTTTCGTCGAGCACCACGTCGATCGTGTCCGGCCCCAGCTCGAAGATCCACGGCTGGGTGTTGTGCGGCGACGGCGCGCGCACCGCGGCGCGCAGCGCGTCCGCGACGACGGGCGAACGAGTGAGGACCATCCTGCTACACCTGCCTTTCGACGATCTCAGCGTCTCGCGTGGTGGACGGGGACGGCAGTGGCCGTGGGCCCGGTGTTCCGGGACCTTCGGCACCGTTAGTGGGGCGCGAACTCGCGCCATTCCTCCTGCCACCGCGCCCATCGGGCCCGGTCGAGCAGGAACCGGCCGCAGCGCTGGCCTGCCAGCACGACTATGGTGAAGGCGAGCCAAAGGCCCACTCCCGTGCCGACACCGAGAAGACGGGCGTCGAGGACGGTGGTGGGCGCGTCGACCGCGTTCCCGGCCCCGTCGAGCCAGACCGGCACCTTCGTGCCGGCCAGGGTCCCTCGCGTCGCTTGGACATCGCCGACTCGGGTGCCCCCGTCACGCGTGACCCAAGTGGCCTCCGCGGGCGAGGTGTCTTGCACGGCACCCGCCCGGCCCCCGATGGCGATGGGCGCGCCGTCTTCGAGAAGGGTCGCTTCCGTGCGGTATCTGGTGGCCTGCTCGGTCGCCGCCTGTTCGGAACGGGCCGCGAAGACACCGGAAGCCACCGCAGCGGCGACCGGCAGGGCGACGACCACGAGAACAATCGCGAGAAGCACCGTGAACGCCTCGATGCGGTCTTCGCGGCGAGCAAGCGGGTTTCGCCCTGGACGCACCAGACGCCAGGCGCGCGACCAGTGAGACGACGTGTTCATGACCTGGACCTCCGCTGCGGATCGCCGGGAATGTGCCGTAACCATCACGCGGCGATACCGCCCCGCAGGAGAGGCGACGGTCCCGCCCAGCCGGGACCTCCAGCCGTATTCCCGGACCACCCGCCGGATCGAGACTGGCTGCATGCGAGTACGTGATGTCATGACCACCCCGGTGGTCGCGGTGACCCCGGCGGCCACGATCGGCGAAGCGATCGCCGTGCTGACCGGCAAGGGAATCACCTCGCTACCGGTCGTCGGCGACACCGGCGAACTGCTCGGAGTGCTGCTCGAAGAGGACCTGCTCCGGGCGCGTTACCTTCCCGACGGTGACCCGGACAGCGGCGTCATGCTCAGCGGTCACACCAAAGTGAGCACGCTGATGCGGCGGCACGCGGCCGGTGCCCATCCCGATGGCGATCTGACCGAACTGACGGCGAAGATGCTGGAGCGACGGCTCCGGTCCGTCCCGGTCCTCGAACACGGCCACGTGATCGGCGTCATCACCTGGCAGGACCTGCTCCGTGCCGGGCCATCCGCACAAAGGAATGAGCCATGAACACGAATCCCGGCAACACCCGCCACCTGCTCGTCGGCGCCGACGGCTCTGCCGAAAGCGAAGAAGCGATCCGATGGGCCATCACCGAAGCCGCCGCCGTCGGTGACGACGTCGAAGTCCTGATGGTTCTTCCGAGGGAAGAACTCCTTCCCGGCACATCGTTCGCCCTCCAGCCCCACGGCAGGGTTCCGGTGCGGAAGAACTACTCGCTCGACGACGCGGTCGCCCGGATCCAGAGCGAGCTTCAAGCGGACGTCGAGGTGAAAACCTCGCTCAGGCAAGGAAATCCGACGTCGGAACTGCTCGCGGCGGCACACGAAGCAGACCTTCTCGTGCTGGGCACTGGGACGAAGAGCGCGGTCGGGAGGCTCGTCTTCGGCAGTGTTTCCACGGCGTGCGTCAGGCACGCGACGTGTCCCATCGTGCTGGTGTCGCCGCAGGCGATCCACCGGTTCAGCCCGACCGCTTCCTGAAATTCGACCGTGCTCGCATGCGAGCACGGTCCCGACGAATCGAGGCGTCCTGACATGATACGAAGACCCACGTCCACGGCAGCCGTACTGTCTTCGATCGCGCTCTGCCTCGCCGCATCGGCGGGGCCCGTCTTCGCCAGCGAAACTGCCCCGACCGCGTCGGCGACTTCCCCAGGCGCAGAGACCACGGCTCCCGCAACGACATCCCCTCCGAAGACCACCCCGGCTACTCCGGTGAAGATCACGCCGACGTCGTCGCAACCCGCACCGGTTCCGTCGAAAACCACATCGACAGCGTCCCGGGCGACCACGACGAAACCGGCGGCTTCCACATCGTCGAGCACCCGGTCCAGCGCCCCGACGACGACAGCTCCGCGGCCCGCTGTGCCTGCTCTTCCGGACCTGCGACTGACGGTGTGGTTCGACGAATCCTCATACCTCTCCACTGAGCTGATCACGGTGCACGCCAGGGTCACCAACAGTGGGAAGGCGTCCGCGAGCCGGGTGATCGTGAGTTCCACCGGCAACCTGTCCACCACCTGGTGGACGCCGCTCTCCCCACCTGGCGTGCCGATCGAACCGGGGCAGACCGTGGTCGGGACCGCCGACGGCTACGTGACCACCACATCCGGCCCGGTGACCCTCACGGTCACAGCCACTCTGCTCGGTGACGAAGAGGACGCCGACCCGGCGGACAACACCGTCACCGCGTCCGTCCCGGTCACGCACCTCAGCGGCAGCTACCGCGGAACGGTCTACGGCGACCGCGACGGAAACGGGACGATGGATCCCGGCGAGGCGCTGGCCGGGGTCAAGGTGTACACCTCAGGTGGCACTCCGAACGTCGGCCGGAGCACGACCACCGATACCCAGGGACGTTTCGCCTTCCGCGATCTGCCGGCGGGCCGCTACTGGACATCGCTCGAGAGCGCCGAGTGGTATCTGGTGGGGCCGAACGTCGAAGTGGACGGTGTCGACGACCCCGACGTGGTGGTCCGCGGCACGGCTTCGGCCGCCAAATGGCTGTCCGTGTCGATGGCGTTCACCCGGGAGACGTACCGAAAGAACGACGTCGCGCACTTGACTGTGACGCTGGCCAACAAGGGCCCGGCGGTGATCACGAACGCGACCGCCCATTGCTGGACCTCCGGTTCAGCCGAACTCGCGACCGGGGAGCTGTCTCCCGGCGGGCCGGGTGTAACTGTCCCGGCCAGAGCCAAGCGAGTCCACGTCATGACGGTCCGGATCACGGACGAGGCCGCTGCCGTAGGCCACCTGCGCGTCACGTGTGCCATCGGTGCGCCGCCGTTCCTCAACGGACCACCGGCTGTCAGGGCGACGGCGAGGATCCCTGGCGGCATGGCCCCGCGTGTCGACGGCTATTTGGGGCGTTTTCTGTGGAAGCCACAACTCGGCCTCCCCTACAGCGATCCTCTGCCCGGGGTGAAGGTCTACCTGCGGAACCAGGCCACCGGTGCTGTCGTCGCCCGGGCGGTGACCGGCAGCAGCGGTGGCTTCACATTCCGGAACGTGCCGGCCGGTCTGTACGACTTCGGGATCGTGGGACCGTGGACGATGGTGTATTCCGATCCGGAGTTCGTCGTCCGTGACGGAGAGAACGGACCCGGCGACAATCCCTATCGCCACCTCTACTTCGTCGTCCCCGGCCCGTACCAGCCCGATCCGGACCCCGTGCCGCCGTCCAAGAGCCCGCAGGTCGCCATGCCCGGCCCAGGGCCGACGCAGCCCCGGCTCTCGGCCCCGCACACGCCCGCGCCCGGCTTGGCCACCACAGGCGTGGGGGTCACCTGGCTCGCGTTGGGCGGCATGGTCACGATGATGGCGGGCGCGGCGCTGGTACTCGGCGCGCACCGCCGCCGATTCCGGTAGGACCGAAGTCCGTGAAGGCCTCCTTGAGAGACCCTGGGTCTCTCAAGGAGGCCTTCACGGACTTGTCATACGTGTTCCACCGAGAGCACCGCCTCGGCGTCCCGTGCCAGTTCGACGTCCTCACCTGTTCCCATGGCGAAGACGGTCACCGGGGCGCCGTCCGGGCTGAGCACCCGGTCGCCGTCACCGAGACAGCGAACCGGATCGACGGTGATCCCGAAGACGCCCAGCCGCGCGGCCAGTCGCGCGATCAGCTCGGGTTGATGCTCGGTGACCCCACCGGTGAACACGACGCCGTCGATCCGGTCGAGGCTCGCCGCCATCGCGCCGATCTCGCGGCGGATCCGGTGCAGATAGACGGCGACGGCCGAAGTCGCTTCGGGATCACCCGCCGCTTCGCGTGCCAGGACGGCTCGAAGGTCCCCGTCCGTCCCGCTCATCCCGGCGAGACCGGACCGGTGATACAGCGCGTCTTCCATCTCGTCGACCGACATCGGCGCGGTTCGCATGACGTGCAGCACCAGACCGGGATCCACCGAACCGGACCTCGTCGCCATCGCCGGCCCTTCCAGCGGAGTGAAGCCCATACTCGTGTCCATGCTCCGGCCACCGCGGATCGCGGTCACCGAAACACCGGCACCGAGGTGGCAGCACAGGAGCCGTGGCTCGCCGTCGCTCAACAGTTCCGCCACCCGGCGTGCCGCGTGACGACAGGAAAGGCCGTGGAAACCGTAGCGACGCAAGCGCCCTTGACTGGTCCATTCCCTTGGTAGCGCGTACCTCGACGCTTCTCCGGGAAGGTAGGAATGGAAGGCCGTGTCGAACGACGCGACCAGGGGCAGGCCAGGGCGCAGCCGGAATACCTCCCGTGCGAGGCGGACGGCCTGCGGCTGGTGAAGCGGCGCGAACGGGTTGAGCTTTTCGAGCGCGTCCACGACTTCCTGGGTGAGCCGGACCGGACCGGTCCTGGAGCCCCCGTGCACGAACCTGATCGCCACTGTGTCCACTGTGGACCACCGATCGAGAGCCTGCCGCGCGGCGCCGGGGGCGTCGTCCAGGCCGATGGCGGCCCATCCGACCGGCGTGCCGTCGACCACCAAGGACGATTTGAGACTCGAAGAGCCGGGATTCAATGTCAGGACACGCATGAAGACTCCTTCGGGCACAGGGCCGGGGGGGGGCGCGCCGGGGGGGGGGCGCCCCCCCCCCCCCGGCAGGGGGGCCCCAGACCCCCACCAACAAGTAGGGCGTGTGGCGCGGCGGGTGGGGGGCCGCGGAGGTATAAAAAAAAAAAA
>NZ_JBHXIB010000023.1:42662-120073 GCF_042723975.1 Amycolatopsis sp. NPDC058340
GCCCTGGGGTCGGCGCGCCCGCCCGGCCGGAGAAGGTCAGCCCTTGCCGACCTCGATCTTGACCTGCTTCTCCTGCGGCTTGTCCTCGACCGGCATGGAGATTTCCAGGATTCCGTCCTTGTAGGCCGCGGTGATCTTCGCCGTCTTCGCACCGGAGGGAAGCGAGACGGTCCGGCTGAACTTGCCGTAGTAGAACTCACTGCGACCGTGCTCCGCGGTCCTCGCCTCGCGCTCGGCGGTGATCGTCAGCAGGCCCTCGTGCGCGGTGACCGAGATGTTCTTTTCCGGGTCGAATCCGGGCAGCTCGGCCCGGACGAGGTACTTGCCGTCCTCGACGGACTCTTCGATGCGCACCGGGTTGTGTTCGGCGAACGGCCACGGATTCTCCAGCCAGGCCGCGATGCTGGGCAGGGTCAGCCGGGAACCGGGTACGAGAGTTGTCATGTCCGTACTTCCTTTCTCTTTTGTCGATCCGTCACGCTTCCCAAGCCCACTCTCGGACTTCGGGGAGATCCTCGCCGTGTTCGACGATCCATCTGCGGTGCCGTTCACGCGCGTCCGTCATCCGTTGCCGGACGGCGCCGGCCCGGGCGAGCAGTCCGGGCACCCGGTCGATCACGTCGGTCACGAGCTGGAAGCGGTCCATGTTGTTGCGCACCAGCATGTCGAACGGTGTCGTCGTGGTTCCGTGCTCGATGTACCCGCGCACGTGCATGCCGTCGTGGTTCGCTCGCCGGTAGGCCAGCCGGTGGATCAGCCAGGGATAGCCGTGATAGGCGAAGATCACCGGCCGGTCGGTGGTGAACAGCGCGTCGAACTCGCGGTCGGTCATCCCGTGCGGGTGTTCCGCGGCGGGTTGCAGGCGCATGAGGTCGACCACGTTCACGACCCGGACCGCGAGGTCGGGCAGGAATTCCCGCAACAGCTTGGCCGCCGCGAGCACCTCGACCGTCGGTGCGTCACCGGCACAGGCGAGGACGATGTCCGGTTCCCGGTCCGGATGGGCGCCCGCCCATTCCCAGATCCCGGCGCCGCGCGCGCAGTGCACCGCGGCCTCTTCGGTGTCGAGCCAGACGGGGCTGTCGTTCTTCCCCGCGACGATCACGTTGACGTAGTCCCGGCTGCGCAGGCAGTGCTCAGCGACCCACAGCAGGGTGTTCGCGTCCGGCGGCAGATAGACCCGCACGACTTCCGGGCTCTTGTTGGCGACATGGTCGACGAAGCCCGGATCCTGATGCGAGAAGCCGTTGTGGTCCTGCCTCCAGACGTGCGAGGTCAGCAGGTACGTCAGGGACGCGACCGGCCGCCGCCACGGGATCCCCTGATGCACCTTGAGCCACTTGACGTGCTGGTTGAGCATCGAGTCGACGATGTGCACGAACGCCTCGTAGCAGGAGAAAAGCCCGTGGCGTCCCGACAGCAGGTAGCCTTCGAGCCAGCCTTGGCAGAGGTGTTCCGAGAGCACCTCCATGACCCGGCCCTCCGCGGCGAGGTGCTCGTCGACGGGTTCGGTCGCGCACAGCCAGGTCTTGGCGGTCACGTCGAACACCGCGTCGAGCCGGTTGGAGGCGGTCTCGTCCGGGCCGAACAGCCGGAAGTTCGCGGCCTTTCGGTTCAGCGCGAACACGTCCCGCAGCCAGCGCCCGAGCACGCGCGTCGGTTCCGCGACCGCGCCGCCCGGCCGGACGAGCGGGATCGCATGCGGCGACACCTCCGGCAGGTCCAAGGGCCGCAGCACGAGACCGCCGTTGGCGTGCGGTGACGAACCCATCCGGAGCTCACCGCGCGGGATCAGGGCGGTGACCTCGGACGTGGGCCTGCCGTCCTCGTCGAAGAGCAGTTCGGGGCGATAGGAGCGCAGCCATTCCTCCAGCTGCCGCAGATGCTCTGGGTTCCCGCGCGCGTCCGGTACCGGTACCTGGTGCGACCGCCAAGTCCCCTCGACCCGTTTTCCATCCACAGTGGAGGGTCCGGTCCAGCCCTTGGGGCTGCGCAGCACGATCATCGGCCAGCTGACCGGCCCCGCCTGCCTGCCCGCGGCTCGGGCCCGCACCTGGATTCCGTCGATCTCGTCCAGCACCCCGTCCAGCGCCGCGGCCATGGCCTGGTGCATGACCGTCGGATCGTCGCCTTCGACGTAACGCGGGGCATATCCGTAGCCGCGCAGCAGCTCGTCGAGCTCGGTTCCGCTGATCCGCGAAAGCACGGTCGGGTTGGCGATCTTGTACCCGTTGAGATGCAGGATCGGCAGCACCGCACCGTCACGGACGGGATTGAGGAATCTGCCCGAATGCCAGCTCGTCGCCAGCGGGCCGGTTTCGGCCTCACCGTCGCCAATGACGCAACCGACGACGAGGTGCGGGTTGTCGAACGCGGCACCGTAGGCGTGCGCGAGCGAGTAGCCGAGCTCGCCGCCCTCGTGGATCGACCCCGGGACCTGTGGCGCGACATGACTGGGCACCCCGCCGGGGAAGGAGAACTGCCGGAACAGCGTCCGCAGGCCGCCCTTGTCGTAGGGGACCTCCGGCCACGCCTCCGAGTAGCTGCCTTCGAGCCACGTGTTCGCGTACAGCGCCGGACCGCCGTGGCCGGGTCCGGTCACGAACATGGCGTTCAGGTTCCGCCGCACGATGGCCCGGTTGAGGTGGGCGTACACGAAGTTCAGCCCCGGAGACGTACCCCAATGACCGAGCAGGCGCGGCTTCACGTGCTCCGGTTCGAGCGGCATTTCGAGCAGCGGATTGTCCATCAGGTAGATCTGGCAGGCGGCGAGATAGTTCGCCGCCCGCCACTGAGCGTCCACTTGGGACAGCTCGACCGGGGTCAGCACCGCGGGTGCCGGGGGTGCGCCGAGAACGGTCACCGCGACTTCTCCGGCCGGACCACCATCACCGGGCATTCCGCGTGGTGTGCGAGCGCCTGGCTGGTCGAACCGAGCACCTGACCGGTGAACCCGCCCCTCCCCCGACTGCCCACGACCACCAGCTGAGCCTTGGCACTCCACTCCAGCAGGGCATGCCTCGGCCGGTCCTGGACGAGGACCCGCTCGACCTTCACGTCCGGGTACTTCTCCTGCCAGCCCGCGAGCCGCTGCGCCAGCAGGCGGCGTTCCTCGTCCTCGATCGATTCCCACTGCACGACGAGCCGTGCCATGCCGTAGGCGTCGTCATAGGTGACGTCCCGCCAGGCGTGGACCACGACGAGGTCGGCCTTCCGCCACGCGGCCTCTTCGAAGGCGATCTCCAGTGCGCGCTCGCTCAGCGGACTGCCGTCGATTCCCACCACGATCGGCCCTTCCGCCGGATACGCGGTCGTGTTCTTCCGGCCACGCATGACCACCACGGGACAGTGGGCGTGGGCGACGACCGCCGACGCCGTCGAACCGATCGTCATCTCGCCGAAGAAGCCCTTCCCGGTGCCGCCGACGACCACCATCGCCGCCGCCTTCGACGCGTCGATCAAGGTGGGCACCGGCGAGTCAGCCGGCATCCGCGTGTCCACGTCCACTCCGGGAGCCACCGAACGGGCTTCCGAGACGGCCTCGTCCAAAACCCGCTGACCTTCCTCGGCCAGCACGTCGTACCAGGGAGTGGGGCCGGCCAATCCGGCTCCATAGGCCAGCCTGTCGACGCGAAGCGCGTGTACGACGAGCATCTTCAGCAGCCGTTCTTCCGCGACGGCGGCGGCCCACCGGACGGCGGCCCGTCCCGGCTCTGTCCCGTCCACCCCCACGACGATCTTCCGGTCCGGCGCGTTCATCGTTCGTCCTCCTGATAGGTCACTTTCGCTTCCACCACACCCGGAATCGCCTCGGCGAGCAGCTTGGCCACATGACGATCGGTGTCGTTGTCGTAGGCATCGCCGACCCGCACGAACCCGTCGCGCGCCTCGACCGTCCACCGGCCCGGGCCGCCGTAGATCGCCAGATGGTGGCGGACGTCCGCCGCGATCGCCTCGTCGGAACGGGCGAAGGCACGCACGAAGTCGCCTCGTGTGAGGATCCCGACCACCCGGGAACCGTCCACGATGGGCATCGCGCGAATACGCCCGTCGAGCAGAGCCCGGCCGACATCGGCGGCGTCCGCACCGGTGCTCATTCCCGTGGCCGGTGACGTCATCACCTGGGCGACGGTCAGCCCCGGCCTCGGGCGTGCCTCATGGTCCGGTCCCGAACGCATGTCGTGCGGGAACCGGTTCCGGATGAGATCCGCCTCGGTGACGATGCCGATCAGCCGGTCGTCCTCGTCCACCACCGGCAGCGCGGTGAAACCCTTCTCCGCCAGCAGTTCGGCCGCGTGTTTCGCGGTGGTCCCGGGCGTCACCGTGACGACCGGCGCGGACATCAGATCCCGTGCTCGCATGGTGCGCTCCTCACTCGCTTTCTCGTCCGTTCGAAGCCGGACGGACGACCGCCACCGGGCATTCCGAATGCGCGACGAGCGCCTGGCTCGTCGAACCGAGCAACATCCCCTGGAACCCGCCGCGACCTCGCGACCCGACGACCAGCAGCTGGGCACGTTCGCCGAAACCGAGCAGGGCACGAACCGGGCGGCCGCGGGCGACCACCGTCTCGACGCTCAGGTCCGGGAACTTGGCCAGCCAGGGCGCGAGTTGTTCGTCGACCGCTCGCCGCTCCGCCGGCTCGACCGTGCCCGGGTCCACCGCCAAGGCGTGCGCCCGCACCGACTCGTGGTCGGTGACCTCGTTCCACACCCGCACCACGATCAAATCCGCGCCACGGAGCGACGCTTCCTCGAAAGCGAAGGCCAAAGCGGCGTCACTCGACTCAGAGCCGTCCGTGCCCACGACGACGGGACCGGTCTCCGGTGGGACGTCTTCCGGGCGTTTCCCTCTCGCGACGACGATCGGGCAATGACCGTGCTGCGCCAACGCCACCGCCGTCGATCCGACCAGCAGACCGGTGAAGCCGCCAAGGCCGCGCGAGCCCAGCACGATCAGGGTCGCCGTCTTCGATTCCTGGATCAGTGCGGCCACCGGTGCCCATTCGCGCGCCGCGGTCTCGACGACCAGGTCCGGATGGCGCGCGGCCACCGCTTCGCAAGCTTCGGCGAGCCATCGCGCTCCCTGTGCCTCGAACGCCGATCGGATCGCGTCGGCGGACGGCACCACCCCGGGCATCCTCACCGGCGGAACCGTGTACACGTGCACCAGCCGAAGCCGTTTCCCTCTCTTCGCTGCCTCTCCCGCCGCCCACACCGCGGCCCGCCGGGCGGACCCCGAACCGTCGATCCCCACGACGACAGCGCCTTCAGCCACGCTCGACATGCCCACTCACCTCTCTTGTCCGGGCAGGCTTCAAGGCGGCGGCGACTTCGCCCGCCCAGGCCCGCACCGCCGGCCAATCCCGGAAGTCACCGTCTTCGACCCGAAGCGCCGTCACGACCGCTCGTTCGGCGAACCGCAGCAGACTCCGCTCGATCCGGCCCGGGAACACCGCGTGCCCGAGGGCGCCGGAGAGCGTCATCAGCCGGGTCACGTCCACCGGATCCTCCGCGGGCTTCGGCGGCGTCCCCACCGGGCCGCTGGAGAACAGCCACACCTTCTTGGACCTGAGGATCCGGGCGTGCTCGCCGACGACGTTTCGCGCCGCCTCGATCCACTGCCCGAGGTACACGCCGCTGCCCAGCAGAACGACGTCGAACTCTTCGACCGCCGCGACATCCTCGGCCCGAGACACCCGCACGACCGCGTATCCGCGCAGCTCCGAAGCGAGGGCGCGGCCGATCTCCTCCGCGATCTCCCAGGTCCCGCCGTGGCGGCTGGCCGCCGCTACGAGGATTTTCATTTGGCTCTCCTGTCTGGTCTGTTCCCAGCTTCGACCAGTGAGGAGCCCCGGAGGAGAGACCGAAGTCCCGGCCGTCCGGGCCCACAGTCCCGGCTTGATCGGCGGGTGGCCGTTAGCCGGTTCGAGGGAGGACCTTCGTCTCTACGACGCCCTCGATGCCGACCAGATCATCGGTGGACCGAAGGACGACTAGGGAGACGATCATGACGGTACGGCTCGGCATCAACGGCTTCGGCAGGATCGGGCGGGACATCCTGCGCTGCGTGCTGGAGCCGCCGGAAAGCCCGATCGAAGTGGTGGCGGTCAACGACATCACCTCGCCCGAGATGCTGGCGCATCTGCTGGTCCACGATTCCACGTACGGAAGGCTCCGGACACCGGTCGAAATCGTCGACGGCGAAGCGCTCCGCGTCGGCGACCACCTGATCCAGGTCAAGGCGGAGGCCGATCCGGCCCGGCTGCCGTGGGGCGAGTACGGCGTCGACGTGGTCGTCGAGTCCACCGGCAAGTTCCGGACTCGTGAAGCCGCCGGCGCGCATCTGGAAGCCGGTGCCAGGAAGGTCGTGATCTCCGCGCCGGGCAAGGACGTCGACGCGACGATCGTGCTGGGCGTCAACGAAGGTGACTACGACGCCGAAAACCACCACATCGTTTCCAACGCGTCGTGCACGACCAACTGTGTCGCGCCGATGGTGAAGGTGCTGCACTCCGCTTTCGGCATCCGGCGCGGCCTGCTCACCACCATCCACAGCTACACCGGCGATCAAGCGCTGCTGGACCGTCCGCACAAGGACCCGCGCCGGGCCCGCTCGGCGGCGGTCAACGTGGTACCCACCAGCACCGGCGCCGCCAAGGCGATCGGGCTGGTGATCCCGGAACTGGCGGGCAGACTCGACGGGGTCGCCGTGCGCGTGCCGGTCGAGGACGGGTCGCTGACCGACCTCACCGTCGAACTCGAGCGCCCGGTGACCGCGGAGCAGGTCAACCACGTGTTCGCCGAGGCTTCGGACGGTGCCCTCAAGGGGATCCTGCGTTACACGGAAGCACCCGTGGTGTCGCGCGACATCATCGGCGACCCCGCTTCGTGCGTGTTCGACGCTCCACTGACCAAGACCGACTCGCATCTGGCGAAGGTCTTCGGCTGGTACGACAACGAATGGGGCTACGCCACCCGCACGGTGGAACTGGTCGAGCTGATCGCACGCAGCCTGCCGCCGCGATGACTGGTTCTCGATGAGGCCATGCGGCTCCCACCGGGGCACACTGGTCGATCGTCGGGCGCCGGCGTCGAGCCGGACGAAGGGAAGGGGCCGATCCTCATGAAGAAGTCCTGGTGGATCGCGTCGACGGCGGGAGCGGCGGCGCTCGTCGTCGCAGTGGTCCTGGTCGTGCGGGAACTGTCCGGTCCGACGAACGGGACCGCCCCGGATCCGGCGCCGTCGTCCAGCGAAGCCGCCGCGCCTGATCGCCGATCGGTACTGGCCGTCAAGATCGACAACGTGGCCGCCGCCCGCCCGCAGACCGGTCTGAGCGCCGCGGACCTCGTGTACGTGGAACCTGTCGAGGGCGGGCTGACCCGGCTGCTCGCCCTCTACCAGGGCCGCCCGCCCGCGGTGATCGGCCCGGTGCGCAGTGCGCGAGCCACCGACCTCGGCCTGCTGGCCCAATTCGGGCGCCCCGCTCTCGCCTATTCCGGCGCCGCGCCGGAGCTGCTGCCGTCTCTGCGTTCGGCTTCACTCACGAGCGCTTCGCCCACGGAAATCCCGGACGCGTACTTCCGCGACGACTCCCGGCCGTCACCGCACAATCTCTACCTTCGCCCGCAACAGGTCCCCGACGGCGAGGTCGCGCCGCAAGACGCTTTTCCCGCCGCAGGCGCCGCACCCGGATCCGGCACGGCGACCGCCACCGCGGCGATCCGCTACCCGGCGGCCGCTTTCACGTTCACCTGGTCCCCGGACATCGGCCGATACCTGATCGGTCTGGACGGCTCGCCACTCACCTCGGTGGACGGCGGCAAGGCCGGCGCGGCGACGATCGTCGAGCAACGGGTCGCCGTCCGGCTCGGCGAACGCGGGGAGACCGGCACGGTGCCCAACTCCCCCATCGCCCAGACCGTCGGCACCGGGAAGGCGACGATGTGGCGGGACGGGCAGCGGTTCGCGGGTAGCTGGAGCCGTGCGACGGCAACGGCGCCGACCCGGTTCACGACCACGTCCGGGCAGCCACTTCCGGTGTCCGATGGTCCTTTGTGGATCCTGCTCGTTCCAGCGTGACCGGCGCGGCGGTCAGCCGACCCGCAGCACGGCCGCGCCGTTGACCCGGTCCGCCGCCAGGTCCGTGAGCGCCCGATCCGCCTCGTCCAGTGGGTACGGCACCGTGCTCACCTCGAGGCGGTGGGCACCCGCGAACGCCAGGAACTCCCGCGCCTCGGCGCGCGTGTTCGCCGTGACGCTGCGCACCTGACGTTCCTGGAAGAGGTGCCGCTGATAGTTCAGTGACGGGATGTCGGAGAGATGGATCCCGGCGAGTGCCAGCGTCCCACCCCGATCGAGAGCTTCGAGGGCGGGCGGGACCAGTTCGCCGACAGGTGCGAACAGGATCGCCGAGTCCAAGGGCTCGGGCGGCGGTTCGGCGGCCGCGACCGCAGAGGCCGCCCCGAGCGCCAAAGCCAGCTTCCTGGCTTCCTCGCTGCGGGTCATCACGTGCACGGTGGCGCCGCGAGCGATCGCCACCTGGGCGGTCAGATGGGCGCTTCCACCGAATCCGTAGATCCCCAAACGTCCACCTTCGGGTACTTGCGCCCGCTCCAGCGCGTGATACCCGATCAGGCCGGCGCACAACAAGGGCGCGAGCTCGTCGTCGGTGTACCCATCGGGCAGCGGAAGCGCGTAAGCGGCCGGTACGACCGCGAATTCGGCGTATCCCCCGTCGTCGTCCCAACCGGTGTAACGCGACTCCGGGCACAGGTTCTCCCGGCCGCGAAGGCAGTATCGGCACCGGCCGCAGGTTTCACGTAGCCAAGCGATTCCGACCCGGTCGCCTGCGGCGAAGCCCGAGACTCCCTCACCCGCGGCGACCACCTCACCGACGACCTCGTGACCCGGAATCACCCTCGCCCGATGGACCGGCAGGTCTCCCTCGGCGACGTGCAGATCGGTCCGGCACACCCCGCACACCAGCACCTTGACCAGCACCTCACCCGCGGCCGGCCGCGGGGCCGGCACCTCCGCCCAGTCGAGCGGGTTCGAGGCCATCGGCCCGGGCCGGGTGACCCGCCATGCGCGCATCTTCACGAACGGCCTCCTCCGTCGGAAAGTCCTCCGTCCAGGATCATCCGCCTTTCGGCCACGGGGAAGGACCGAAGGTCACTGCCGCCCGGCGAGCCGAAGCCTCACCGTGGACACGGAAGGGAGAGAAACCATGACCGTGCAGAAGGAAGACCGGCAAGTGACCGAATCCGCGGCACCGAAGAAGCCGAGCGAAGTGTTCACCGAGAAGGTGCAACGGCTCGTTCGCGAGGGCAACGTCCGGCGCATCGTCGTCAAGGACCCCCAGGAGCGGGTGATCCTCGATGTCCCTGTGAACGCCGGCCTGGTCGCCGCGGTTTTCGCACCGGTCGTGACCGCGGCCGGCGCGATCACCGCGCTCGCGGGCCCCTGGTCCATCGCGGTCGAACGCCGCGGCGACCCGGCGTCGGAAGAGAAGCCGTCGTGAAACCCGTTCGCGTCTGGGTCGGGCTGATCTTGGTCGCCCTGGGCGTGTTGGGAATCCTCGACGCGACCGGCGCCCTCGAGACCGGCGGCTTGCTCAGCGCGTGGTGGCCGGCCTCCTTGGTCGGCCTCGGCATCGTCGCGATGCTGTCCCAGCGGCGGATGTCGATCGGACCGGCCGCCGTGACGGTGATCGGGCTCGTCCTGCTCGCGGGCACCCTGGACCTGGCCGAAGGCGGCCTGTGGTGGCCCGTCCTGCTGGCGGTGGCGGGATTCGCCGTGCTCGCCGGACTGCGCCGGGAGCACGGCACCAGGACGCCGCTCGTGATGTTCGGTGGAGCGACCACCAGGGAACAGTCCCGCCACCTGCGGCACACCGACGTATCGGCGATCTTCGGCGGTTCGACGCTCGACCTTCGTCAAGCCCGGATCGACGAGGGAGCGACCGTGGACGCCTTCGCCTTGTTCGGCGGCGTCAAAGTCCTGGTACCGCGGGGCTGGCGGATCTCACTCGGCGGCCTGCCGTTCATGGGCGGTCTCGAGGACAAGACCGACAGCACCGGCGACCTCCCGGCGGACGCCCCGGTACTCGCCGTGAACGGGACCGCGATCTTCGGCGGCGTCGAAGTCACGAACACCCCGGAGAAATGACCAAGTGACTGCGCGGTGCCGTCGCGGCCCAGATGTCGCGCCGGTACCGCGGCAGCCGAGCCCTCACGTGGTCGCGATCGGCTCGCGGCTCCGGCGGGACAGGGGTGGCGGAGGCGCCACCGGTGGTTTGGATCGCGGTCACGGATCGGCCGACCGTGTCCGGTGAGGGCACGAGTTCGCCTTCGAAGTAGGCGAGCACCAGCAGGTCCTCTCCGGACTGGGTCTCCATGGCGAAGGCCCAGCCATGGCGCTCGTCCCACTGCAGGGCTGTGTCGCGCTCCGGCTGACGGGGTAACCGCTGGTCCAGGGCGATATAGGCGGACGCGGGGTGATCGAGATCCATGGCCCAGGACTCCTTCGCCACTCCCACCGCGGCGGTCACCGCGACCAGGTAGCCCGCCAGCCCGCACCGCAGGTCGTGATCGAGTTCGATTCCGGTCAGCAGGGAAACCACCCTCCGTCGAGTCTGAGCTTCACCGGCCACTTCGGACCGGCCTCGCCAGACGAAGGACTTTCGTCCCTCCCGACGTCGGTGCTAAGTCCATAACGGACGAAGTGCACGGCGGAGATCGCGCCAGGCCTCCGGCAGCGCGGCCACGCATCGATCGGCGTTGGCCGTCTCCTGCGCCCGCACCGCCGCGTGGGTACCGTCCGCGACCTCCAAGGCACCCAAGAGCTCGCGGGCGACGACCGCGTCTTGGAATTCGCCGAGAAGGTCCTGGAAGGCACGCAGTGCCGGCTTGGCATCGACCGGCAGCGCCTCGGCGCCCGCTTCCAGCGCGTACCGTAGCCGCTTGGCCGCTTTTCGTACACCGTGAACGGCGCGGTCACGTTCCGGACCGGCCGGTCGCGCGTCGACCCGGGACACGCGAGCGTCGACTTTTTCGGCCACCGCGCGAGCCAGTTGAGGAAGTACCCGCTCGGCGGGTCGCCGGGCCGCTTTGGGCCACTGCTGCCGGGGCCTCTCGCTCAGCACCACCTCAAGGACGTCCAAGGCGGTCAGCAACTGCAGGTACCGACGGCCGTCGAGCGCGCACCGAACCCGCTCGCGCGCCTCCTCCGAGAGGACGGCGAAGCAGGCGTTCGTCCGCTCCCCGGCCCAAGGCCGTGAACGTGCCCACTGGACCTCGATGTCCCGCGCCGGGCCGAGTTCCCCGCCGAGCCAGCGCAATTCGTCACCCAGAGCCTTGAGGAGTTTCCGGCCGCCCAGCACCCGGGCATAGGCGGAAAAGACGCCGCGCAGCCGCCGGGTGGCCACCCGCATCCGATGCACCGCGTCCGGTTTGTCCTGCCGCGCGGCCAGATCCGCGGCGGCGAGGGCCGCGATCTGCGCGCGCACGTAGCGAAGGACCACTCCCCGTGCGGAGTCATCCGGAGGTCGGGGCGATCGCGCGATCCGGTGATCGAGCACCGCGTGAAGTCCGGTCGTCCCGCCGTCGCCGACGCGCGCGACGGCCACCAGGTCGTTATCACGGGTATACGCACGAACCAGCCGGGAAAGGGCCGGCGGGACGGCGAGGTCCGAACCGGCGAAGTGAATCAGCCCGTCCGGCGTTGCGAGGCACCACGATCCGTTGTCGACACTCAACGTCAGGTCATTTCTGAGCAGGCGCAGGGAAGCCGTGTCGAAGTACACGGTATCGGGTGCGGTCGCGGCGGTCGCGCTCATGGACTTACCTCCTTCAAGGTCGCCGCGTGGTCCGGGACGTAGGTCTGCAGCAGCCGGTCGGGACGGCAGTAGCCGTTCGATTCCGGACGCGAGGGGAGCGAAACCGCCTCATGGACGACGTCGTGATAGGGCACGCTCGAGAGAAGGTGCGCGATCATGTTGAGCCGCCCACGCCGCTTCTCCTCGCTTTCGACCACGTACCAAGGAGACTCGGTGGTATCGGTATGCACGAACATGTCGTCCTTCGCCCGCGAATACTCCTCCCATTGCGTCACGGACCGCAGGTCCATCGCGGAGAGTTTCCAGCGGCGCATCGGATCGTCGATCCGGCTTCGGAACCGCCGCTCCTGCTCGTCCCGGCTGACCGAGAACCAGTACTTACGCAAGAGAATGCCGTCGTCGATCAACAGCCGCTCGAAGATGGGGCACTGCTGAAGGAACCGCTGGTGCTCTTCGGGAGTGCAGAAACCCATCACCCGCTCGACCCCGGCACGGTTGTACCAGCTGCGGTCGAACAGCACGATCTCACCGGCCGCGGGCAGGTACTCGATGTAGCGCTGGAAATACCACTGCGTCCGTTCACGATCGGCAGGCTTCGGCAGAGCCGCGATCCGCACGACGCGCGGATTCAGATGTTCGGTGACCCGCTTGATCGTGCTGCCCTTCCCCGCCGCGTCCCTGCCCTCGAACACCACCACCAGCCGGGCGCCCTCGTGCCGCACCCACTCCTGAAGCTTGACCAGCTCGGCCTGCAACCGCAGCAGTTCCCGTTCGTACACCACGCGCGGAATCCGCGCCTTGCCCTTGCTGGCCATGCCCTCAACGGTAGGTATCCAGGCGGCATCGGGATTCGGCCGTACGTCGACGGTGGAGAGGTCTTTGGTCATGAGTGACCAGAGACATCCGACTCTCGTCCGGACATCGTCTCCACTATGGACGGTTGCCGTAGCGAAAGGGCCAAAGGGCCCTCGGCTCCGTCATGCCCAGTGGGGTCGTTCGCCCCTGTGACCGCGACTCGCAGACGGTGAGCATGAGAAGCAGTTCGATCCGAGGAGGAAAGCGATGGACCATAACCTGCCCGACGCGTACACGGTGAGGGCGGCCATCGCACTGGCAGTACGCGCGCCCTCGGTGCACAACAGCCAACCTTGGGACTGGCGGTTCAGCGGCCGCACGATCGAGCTGCGCGCGGACACGGGCCGCAGGCTGCGGCAGGCCGACCCCGAGGGCCGCGATCTGCTCATCAGCTGCGGGTGCGTGCTCCATCACTTCACGACCGCGGCCGCCGCGCTCGGCTGGGCCGCCCGCGTCGACCGAATGCCCGATCCTGACCTGCTGGCCCGGATCGAACTCTTTCCTCGTGAACCGCGTGAAGAGGACATCGCGCTGGCCACGGCGATACCCCGCCGCCGAACGGATCGCCGCCGGTATGCCACTCGGCCGTTGACGGCCTGGGCGGAGAACCGTCTCGTACGAAGCGCGACAGTCCACGACGCGATGTTGCGATTCCTGGACGGTGCCCCACAGCGTTCGGCGTTGACGGCCGCCGCGGTGGAGGCTCGGGACCTGCACCGGGCCGACCCGGACTACGGACTCGAACTCGCGTCCTGGAGCGGACGGCGGTACGCAGCAGACGGCGTACCCGCACGAAACGCCGTCCTGACCACCGCTGCGCCGCTGGTCCGAGACTTCTCCAACGCCCTGCTCACCGACACCGACGCCCACGATGGCGCCGCACTGACCGTACTGTCGACCGCGGACGACACTCCGCTCGACAGGCTACGAGCAGGTGAGGCCGCCAGCGCCGTAGTGCTGACGGCGACCCGGCTGAACCTCGCGTCCTGCCTGGTCACGGAGCCACTGGAGCTGCCCTGCACCCGGGCTCAGCAGGTTTGCTGAGCATGCCTGTTTCACCACGAACGTCCTCTTCCGCGTGCCGCGTTCGCTCCAGCGTGTACTGCGCGAGTCCGGATCGGGCAGACTGACGCGGTGAGCAACGATCAGACCGAGACCTCGCCAGTGGACGACGAGCACGAAGCGCTGGCCGGGGTGGCGCACGCGCTGAGCCGGGTTGCGCGGTCGTTGGAGGACGAGCCTGACCTCGACCGCACTCTCGAGGGCATCGTGGCCGCTGTCATGCCCACGGTGGCGGGGGTCCAGTACGCCGGGATCAGCCTCATCGAGGACGGCAAGCTGCGCTCGGTCGCACCCTCGGACGACCTGGTCGGCCAGGTCGACGCGGCACAGTACGCCGCAGGGGAAGGGCCGTGCGTGGACGCGATCATCGAGCACGACACCTTCCGCACCGGCCATCTGGGCGCGGAGACGACCCGGTGGCCGACGTTCGCGCCCGCCGGCGCGGATTTGGGGATCGTGTCCATGGTGGCGTTCCGGTTGTTCACCACCTCCACCACCCTCGGCTCTCTGAACCTCTACTCCACCGAACGCGACGCGTTCGACGAGGACGCCGAGGTCACCGGGGAACTGTTCGCCACGCACGCGGCGGTCGCGTTGGCCGGCATCCGCAAACAATCACAGCTCAAGACCGCGTTGCAGACCCGGGACGTGATCGCCACCGCGAAAGGGATCCTGATGCAGCGCCACCAGCGCACCGACGATCAGGCGTTCGCCATGCTGGTCGAAACTTCCCAGCACACCAACATAAAACTGCACGACGTCGCCGCCTGGGTCGTCGACGACGCCAACACCACCGCCACCTCTGATGGGCGGCCCCCGGGTCACTCGGGATAGAAACCCGGAGGCCTTGACCACCACCGCGCCGCGGACGCGGTGACAGCCCTCCGACGGGCTACCCGCCCAGCCCGGACCCAACCTCGCACACAGCACCCCCATGCTGGCGGTGGTGAAGAGGACGGCGCGGATCTAAAGCTGCGCGGCGATGTGCGGGCAGGTTCGCCAGGCCTTTCTGTGCGGTGCAACGACAGGGCCCCGCCGACGGGTCGTCGGCTGGCGGTATGTCCGGTTACGCCGAGCCGGTCGTCGAGGACCTCCTGCCACCGCTCGCCGGGCGCGATGTGCCCGTCGAAGAACACCCGGACACCGGCAGGGGAAAGTACTTCGACGAGATCGATGACTATTGGGCGATCCTCGTTCGCGAACGCGTCGTAGCGGACCGTGACCTCGGAAGTGTCCAGTCGGGATAGGCGCTCGCGCGCCTCAGCGTGTGATCGGTCAGCCAGTCCTGACCCTGCGGGCCGGCAAGAAGCTGCCGCAGCTCGGGCTCCGAGAGAACTTTTCTGTTCTGCCGGCCGGAAGCTCCTCGCGACTCAGATATCGAGGCATGCCTTCGTCCCGGTGCCCATAGTCTGCTGGAGCGCCGGCTCCTCGATCCGTAAAGGGCGCCACCGCCGGGAACACCCGCGAGTCCCCGGCACGGCATCGCCTTCCGGTCACGGCCGCTCCAGGCGCACTGTCAAATCGCCGTGTGAGCGACCGGCTTCTGCCAAGACCACACCTGGGTTCATATTCCGGCCCCCGCTCAACGGCGGACGGCTATGCCACGACGGCGGGAGCACGCTGGTAGACGGCCTGTACGTCCTTGGCTTGGCTCGGCAACGCACCGGGTCGGCACTACTCGGTTGGGTCGGCCACTACGCGCCCTACCTCACCCGGCGATTCCTCACCGGGCAGGGGCTCCCAGGGGATCGAGCTTTCCAATCCGAGCGTCGCCAATTTCCGCCGGGCCGCGGCCGAGGCTGTCACCCGCAGCGTCGCTGCCTGGCCGCACAGTCGCGGACCAGCGCCAGCAGCGGCACGACGGCTTCCATACTCAGGTAGGCGACCGCGGACAAATCCACCACCACTGCGCCCGCCGAGCACATGGCCGGCGCAAGCAGTTCTTCGAGCCGACGGGCATCGGCGAGCTCCTCGGTCGCGGTGACGATCACCGTGGCCGCCACGATGTCGCCAGTCTGCGAGACGCCGCCGGTGAGCGAGGAGTGCCCGTCATGCGGATCGGTTGTCGCCTGCACAGGTCGTGCCCTTCTCTAGTCGCCCCTCGATCATCCCAGATCAACGCACCGAACGCTCAAACTCCGACCGATGGCTCCCCAGCGGCCGAACGTCTGCGGTTCAGGTCGTAGCCATCGCAGGCCCGCCCCACCATCGACGACGCCCTGCATGAATCGGCCGCCGGCAAGCATCGGCCCCGCCCTTTCCGTCAACCAGGCCGATTCTCGCGCGTCTCGCCATCGCGCCCACACGCCGTGGCCGATCAGGTCCCGCGGACGACGCCAAGGCCAGGCGGGGTCCGAACCCGGGTGCCGGTGCTGCTCGGCCGGGCAATCGTCATTACTCGCCTTCCCGCTGCCCTGCTGTCCCGCAAGCATTAGCCCCGATACGCGAGCCTCACACGGGCCGGCTTGTCCAAGTTGGCCCGTGCGAGCTCAGCTAACCCCAATGGCGAATGGGCTCCCGGCCTTGGCACATTGCGGCACGGCTACCTCGGACGACCGAGCCTCCGAGATAGCAGCGGGCTCGGCGTCAAATAGAGACGATGTAACGGCCGCCCCTTCGACGGCGACTTCGAACAAGTTGGCCCCGGCAGTTCCTCCCCCCTCGCTGCCGGGGCCAGCCATGGTTGGTAGATCGGGATCAAAACCGCGACATGAGCGCTGACCACAGCATCAGCCCAACCCGGCTGCGGTAGTCCCGGTTACCAGGAAGTCGCCGGGCTTGGCGGCGAAGGGATGAAGGCAACCCGCGGTGGCCGAGAGCTGGACACTGCCTTCAATCAGTACCTTCTGCGTCCCGCCGATTGCGCGAACTCGTCCCGGCGGGGTTAGATCGCTGCTCAGACTCGGCGGCAACCCCGGTTCACGCCCATTTGTCTGGTTGGCCTGGCAAGCCCCGGAAGAGTATCTGAACATCCCGCACCACGCTCTGCGCGGTCAACCACGCGTCGTACAACACGGGCAAGTTCGGCCCACCGTCGCCGGCGATGACCCGGTCGCGGTACTTATGCAGTTCTGAGGTGGGCAACCTGCACACCCAGCTGAGGTACTCGAGCCGTGTCATCTTCCGGACACGAGCATCCTCGGCAAGGGCGGCCAGTTGCTGGTCGGAGAAGAAGTCACCTTGGCAGCTTTCGAACCAGGCGACCTTGCTCGGATCGACCCTCCAACGACTAAGACTTCCATCGGGTGACGTCTCTACGGTCCAGCCGTCATTGTCATTGCGTCCCATGGCCGTAACTATCCCCAAACCCTACGGTCTGTTTCAAGAACAGACGCACTGAGAAATCGGCGAAGAAATTGTTGAGTGTGGCATGATCTCAGCGTTTCCGGTGGTCACGGTGCCGCGACCAGCCTGTGGTCATGCGACTCGCTGAACACAGTCGATCGCGATTCTGCTGCGGCGGAAGAGATCCTGGGTGCATTGTCACCAGCCGCGAGGTTCGCCGACAAGGCCGAGTCAGGCACCGCGTCGCCGAGCGGAAAGGTATCCCGGTGCCTGTCGACCGACAGGCACCGGGATACCACCCACCGTCGCGGGCCTGGTGTCCGACACGGCACAGGCTCGTGGGGGCACAGTTATCCGAAAACAGTGCTATCAGAAGCCTGCGAAAATTGTCGGCGGCCCGTCCGGTGGCGGCCGTGCGGCGGGTGGCTACCGGGCCCCCGGAGCACAAGGGACGTCGAGGTCCTTCTGCAGATCGGTCCACTGGTGTGTGCCGGTGGCGTTGACGATGACGAGCCGGTCCACGCGGCTGGTCCCGTCGGGTTTGCACAGGTTCCGGCGGGCCTGCAGGCGCCGTTTGTTTTTGAAGTACTCCTCGATGGCCGCCCGGGTACCGTCGTGCAGGCCCGGTCCCACCTTGGGTTCGAGGTAGATCTGCAGGACTCGTTCGAAGTCCGGCGGGCAGTCCTCGTCGGAACTCGCTTTTTCAAGATTGAGCTGTTCGGCGCCATCGCGCATGTTCGAGGTCAGTTTGCCGTCGCTCTCGGCGGTCTTGATCTGGACGCAGCGCCTCACCGGCGTGCCGTTCTCGGTGCCGGTATAGATGAGGTCGGCCTTGTACTGCTTGCCGTTGGCGGCGGTGTATTTGCCGTTGTACCAGATCTGGGCTGTCGGGTCGGCTTGCAGCAAATGCGTGATGTGTTCCAGTTCGCGGTGCTTGCCGAGGGTGTTGTTTTCGCTGACCACGCGACGAAGATCGTCGGGGTTCTGCAGACGCCCGGAACCGACGACCTTCTCCAGCAGCGGCAGCTTACCGTCCTGGTTGGCACGGGCGAGCACTTTCCGCGCGGAGGCGTTGATGTTCTCGGCCCCCGGGTCCGACGGCGGGACGGCTTTGGTCATCGCGTCCAGCAGGCGGGTGGCGGCCGGACGCAGCGGCGCGTCGACGCTGGAAAGCTCGCTCACCTGGTCGGGCTGCAAGCCACGGGCACGCAGCCGCTCGCTCACCTCGGGATCAGGACCGTACAGCATCGACGAGTACACCCAGACGTTCACGCGATAGTTCACGGTCTGGCCGGGGCGCGCGAGGTTGCCGTGGGTGAAGGTGACCGATCGCGACTCGCCGGGCTGCAGGGTGCCCAGCGGGTTCGGCGCGCCGGTCGAGCCGGGATCGTTGGTGTAGAGGGTGGCATCTGCGGGCTGCCCGCCGGAGTTGGTGACCTGGACGGTGTGCACGCAAGTCGGCGTCGTGCACAACGACGGGCTCAGCGGGTCGATCTTGAAGCTCGGCGGCTCCACCGCTCCAGTGGCGGCCTTGGCCGCACCGGCACCAGGACCGGCCGCAGCCGCGGCTTTGTCGACTGCCGTGGGCACGGCGGCGGCTTTCGCGGGGTCGGCCGGTTGTGGCCTGATCGACACGTAAGGGTTGTGGTAGTGGTCGTCGGGTGCGTCCGCCTGGGCGGGCAGCGGCCGGTGGACCGCCGGGATCGCGGTCCCCGGGCCGGTCCTCTGGGTGGAGGCGGGGCGGATCGGGCTGTTGCGGGTATGGGGGTTCCCGCCGAGCGCGAGCACGGTGTGTGGGGTGGTGTCCTCGATCAGAACGGTCCACTCACGCGACGAGTACGCCGTGGCCGTGTGGCCGTCCGCGACCGGCTGGGATTCGTGCCGTTGTACGGACGGGTCGGCGGTGATCTGCCGTACCAGCTCGGCCAGCGCCTTCGGTGTGACCGTCGAGGCGTCGAGACCGAATGAACTGAGCATGTAGTAGCCGGAGCGTTTCTCAGGTTTCACCCACCGGCCCGCAGCGGACAGGTCATGGGCATGGTGCGGTTGCTGAACCGCCCAGAACTCGGCGTCGCCGTTGAGGTAGAGATTCCCGGCCGACCACACCGCGTCCGCCTTCCCCGCGCCGGGCTGGCGCAGCATGCCGGCTGCTTTCCCGTCGGCGGTGACCGTCAGCTCGGCCTCGGTGACGGGCTTGTCGTCGGTGGCGGTTTGGGCCGGGGAATACGAAATCGACACCTCGGTCGCCGGCCAGGCGGCGATCGCCTCTGCCGCCACCGCGCCGAGCTCGGACGGCGACACGGACGAGGCCACGCCGGTCCCGTCGGAGCTCTTCGGCCACAATAGGAACCCGACGAGCACAGCCAGCACGAGCGCCGCGCAGACCCCCATCACGACGAACCGCCGTCGCGGGCCCCGCCCGGCCTGCACCGTCGGTGCGGCAGGTGGCGACCAGCTGGCGGCGGGTGTCGCCGAATGGGACTCGGTGAAAGGCACTGCCACCCGGTCCGGGCCGGGCTGCTCGGTGTCGGCCATCAATGCTCACCTCATTGGTTCTGGGGAAATCCGGCACGACGTCGGCGGTTTCGCCGCGCCGCTCGAGCTGCGCTGGCCACGGTCAACCGTCTGTCCGACGACGGCCGCCACCGTCGTTGTTCCCGACGTCACAGCTACGCATGGCACTCAGAGTTGTACGCAGCGATGAAATTTCGATGACACGGCCATCACCTAGACCCGGACTGGTGGCAACGCATCCGCGGCCGCGCCGGCCATTGCCTTCAGCGTCGGGCTGAGGGTCGCTACGCGGGGAAGTTCGTCCCTTCGGGCGCTAGGCCACCTTCGAGTAGGCGACGTCCACTACCCGCGAACTTTGACCGGCTACGGCATCGTCATGCGTCGCGACGATGATGGTTTTGCCGGACTGGTTGAGGCCGCGGAGTAGCCCGAGGACGATATCGCGGTTTTCAGCGTCGAGGGAGCCGGTCGGTTCGTCCGCCAAGACGATGTCGCACGGCTTGAGCAGTAGCCGCGCCACGGCGACTCGCTGCTGTTCACCCCCGGACAGGGAAAAGATCTTGCGGTTCTCCGCTCCCGGCAACCCGACCTGCGCGAGTGCCGCGGCGATTCGTTCACGCTTCGGGGTCCCGCGACCTGCGTAGGTGAGGGCGATGTCGAGGTTGTGTGCGACCGACTCGCTGTCGATGAGTGCGAAGTTCTGGAAAAGGTACCCGAGGTGTGTACGGCGAAGGCGGTTAGCGGCGCGACTGTGCGGGCCCGGTGCCTTGGTACCGAGCAGCCGGACTTCGCCGGAGTCGGGGGCGTCCAGCAACCCGATCATGTTGAGGACCGTGGACTTCCCCATGCCGCTCGCACCGGTGAGCGCGATGAACTCGCCCGCCTCGACGCGGAGGTCGAAGCCGTCCAGGACCCGGCGCGCGCCATACTGTTTGCGCAATCCCAGGAGTTCGCAACAGAATCCCACCACTACAGCTCCTTCAATCGCTTGACCGCGTTCCGGCGTTCCACGAGGCGTGCGGTCACGACCACGAGCAGAGCCTCGACCACCAACGACGCGAGCGCCACGACCAGCAGTTTCGGCAACTGGGCGTACGGATTCGCCTCGACGCCCGGCATCGACGTCGTCTGCGTTGCCAGCCACACGACCACGACGGCGGCAACGAGGCTCTGCACCAGCCACGCCCCGCCCAGCACGACGAGCAACTCCCGGTAGGACCGGGTGACACCGATGCCGTGGAGCCTGCGCACGGTGAGTCGTCTCCGTAACCGATCGGAGCCGATGACCACTGCCGTCGCGTTCAGGACGACCATGACGAGCAGCGCGCCTCCAGCGAACGCGATGGCCTGCGTCGCAGCGCTGCGCAACTCGTGGAGCTGCGTGCCCATGGCGTCGTGCACGCTCACCAAGCGCGGCAGGTTGTCGTCGAGCTTGAGCTCCCGCAGCAGCGGGGTGAATGTGGTGAGCATGGCCGCGGGGTCACCGTCGACGCGGACTTTCAGCCCGGTGTCCAGTTCGCCGGTGATGGCGTTCAGCCGATCCACCGTCAGGCTGTTCGCGGGCGTCATGACCTCGACGATGGGGTCAGTGATCATGTTCCCCTGACGGGGGTTGACCTTGGGGTCGAAGCTGAACACATCCTGCCCCGAAGCCGTCCAGATGATGCGGACCTGCTGGTCGGCGAACCGCTCCGGCGCGTTTTCGCCGGCTATACGCCTCTCCGCCTCCATGACGCCGGTGATCCCGGGTCCTCCGGTTCGCATTTCCCGGAACAGCTCCTTGAGCTCGGTTTCACGCGCCTTGAACTGCTCGGGCACGGCGACCACCCATGCCTGTTCGTCATCCGCAACATCGATCCGCTTCCGCGATTCATCCAGAATCGGGTATTCCTTCAGGTAGTTGCTGTTCACGCGGATGGGCGGCACCGGCCAAGGCGACGACGGGTCGCTCGGTGCGCCGGCTTGATAGTTGACGGAGTCGATGTACAGCGCGCCCGCCTTGTCGAGGACGGGATACAGGCCACGCGCCTCCGCGATCGTCGAAGCGTTGCCGCCGATTTCCAGCTCTTGCTGATCGTCCCCGATGAGGCGCGGGTGGAAGATCGCATAGTTCTGGACGTTCTCCCAAGGAGCCATTGACTTCTGCCGCTCGGCCAAGTCGGCGAACTGTTGCCACACCACCACGATCAAGACGGCCAGCACCACACCGCACACGGCTTTTGCCACGGCCGGCACCGCGACCGCAGCTCCGAGCGAGGAACGGTTTCGCTTGTGGCCGGCGCTCCGCATCTGATCGTTCACTGCAGGCTTCCTTTGATGAGGTCGGAGACTCGTACGCGATTGATGATGATCAGCCCGACTCCCAGTGTGGCCACGAGCGTGACCGCTGCGACTTGGCCGAGTGTGATCGCGAGTGCGCGCAGGAACAAGGTGTCGCCCCCGGGGACGGCGAGTGAGACAGCCAAGCAACCAACCAGTCCGGTGAAGAACGAGGCGAATTGCAATCGCCCCACGACCTTGTACCAGATTCGCAGCGCGGGGAACCCGACCAATCGCAGCACACCGATTCGCTTTCCCTCGCGCAGAAGGATAAAGGCGATGACCAGCGTGGCCACACCGGCGAGGATGTACGCCAGGACCTCCAGGTACCCACTGCCTTCAACGGGAACCCTGGCGTTCTCGGGCGTGAGATCCGCGATGGTCAGCCCATCGACCCCCGCCTCGATCAGCCGCTGGTGCACGATCGCAAGGAAACGGCCGGTAGCGGCACTGTCCAGGGATTCGACCACATACCTCCCCGGGCTGGGCAAGGAATCCAACCCGCGCCGCAGCGGCGCGAACGTAAGTTCGTACCGGTCACCGAAGACCGCAGGCACCCCCACGTTGTCCCGCTCACCAGCTCGCACCGAGGAAACGGTCGCCGTGCTATCGCGCGACTCGACCGGGCTCAACCAGCGCCCCTCCGCGAGAACGAACCCGTCGCACAAGGCAGTGCCATCACGCCCCAGTAAGACGTAGTGCCTGATGCGCTTCTGCCCGGACCGGGGAGTGCTCACGGTGGTGCGCAACACGTTCGAACCGGTCGCCACGGCCGCCTCGGCGAGCACGCGCACCGCCGCCTCGGGGTCGGCCGCCCGCGGGTGCTCCGGCCAGACGAACTGAGTACCGACGCGATACGCGGCGGTCTCCCCTCGCGACTCCCGCTCGAAGACCGCATCCGCCAGGACCACCGCTGGAATGGCGAGGAGAACTCCCATGAACAGGATGATGAGGGTCAGCCGCACCGATGCTCGCTCTCCTCGTCACGCACATACACGTCGCAAACCGGCGGACCACTCGTCACGCTCACCCTGCCGCTTGGACATGCCCGTCGATCTGGACGGTTCCCCTCGCCGAAACCGGTACCGGGCCGGACATTCGCCGGGCCCGGTACCGGTTCACCACTTGCTCCGGGTCACCTCACGACCGGATCAGGCGTTGGGGTTGTAGTAGGTGTTGCATGTGTACGCCCAGCCCGCCGTGACGGCGGCTTTGGCCCAGTAACCCGGGTTGGCGTAACGCTTGCTGGTCCCACCCGCCATCGCCGCGGTCGCGCTGTGGTAGTTGCGATTGTGGATGTAGTTCGAGTAGCACTGCTTGAGCGCGCCGTCCGGCTGAGTTCCGTGGCACCACGACCCGCCGCCCACGTTCTCACAGCCCTGGATCGACACAGTCCCGGCAGCCTCTGCCCCGCTGCTCGGAGCCGCCTGCGCGACCGACGTAACCCCCGCGGTCATGAAAAGCGCCAGCGAAGCGACCGAAGCCATTTTCGCAGCCTTGACCTTAATAGTTGACATGACTATCTCAATCCTCCCCTAATCGACCACTTTTGTGATGGCCGAGCCGATCACTCACGACACATCACATTCACAGCAGGCCGCCACTGTCACGAATTCCCAGCCCGCCAGAAACCACAACCGGCGAAACCACTGGGGGAACTGCAATCGATAGCCGAGCAGACACACGGCAGATTCAGCACGCGCGCCGCCACAAAAAGAAATAGCCCCCGTTAGCCCCCTCCGGCTTCGATGACCCTCATCAGATCATCACCAATCAACGTACCAACACGCATATCGACCAACAAGCACTCTGTCGCCACGTTCACCCGATCGATCGAACAACCAGATCAATGTCCTGCCGGCCCGCAAATGTCCACTGACTGCCAAGGCATGGACATCCCACGAGAGCCGAAGGGTCCGACAACCCCGCTACGCGATGTCGCCGACTTCAGCGTCGGATCGCAGAGACAGCCCCCTTGCTCATCGACACCCACGGTCTACTTGGGCATATGACCCCACCACACTGATCGCTCGACGCGCCGTATCCGCCGACTGATTACGACGCCGACTCCGCGCCCACAACATGACCTGAAGCGAAACCCGCGCAGGATACCAGCACGGGCACCATAAAGGCGAGGATACCGAAAGTTATTCGGCTTTACGTTGAACTGCCAGACCGGATCGAAATGCGTTCACAAGAGGTTCTAGGGCAGTTGCCCGGTCCAGAACTAGACTCATGCAATGGCGGTCTGGTCTTAATTTTTCAACTTTTTCAGTAGTCGCATCGAGCTGAGACCTTCCCTTTTGGCCGTTTCCGCGCCTGTGGAGTGCTAGAGCTTCCAGCCCCGGCGTCCCAGACGAGCGTCCCGGCCTCGCCTCTCAACTCCTCCCAGCAGCGGCACTGGCTGGGCCGCCACAACCCCAACACCATCGTTCTTCAGCCGTCCAGTGAATGGACCATCACGGCTGCCGTGCGGCTCGAGGTATGGCACGCAGAACCTGCATGCAGTTGACCCGCCGAACGCCGACACCTCCACAGTCGACGCCTCCTTCGACGCCCCTGACATCGGCGCCCGTTGATTCTCCGTACCCGCCAACGAAACCGGCCACGGCGAAGGGGTACACATGCAACTTGGCAGGGCACCGACATTCAGTCGTTCGATGCCCGGATCCCGCCGCATTGGTGCTCGTTCCCTGCGTGGGTCGCGCCACTGCCCGGCTTCGCCGACGGTCACCTCGGCCTGGGCGATGTAGAAGGCACGTGCCACAAGCACCCGGCTGCCGCCACCGGTGACCGGAGTGATCTCCATCGTCTCGCCGCATCGCAGGGCACGCTGGGACAGGTTAGCCAGTCCGCTTAGCCGCCCCCTCCCGGAAATGCTGACACCGTTGTCCGTCACTTCGATGACGAGCTCATGTCCGGCCTCCACGCTGACGGTGATCCGGCCGACGCCGGAATGCCGGACCGCGTTGCTGAAGCTCCCTCGTCTCTGATTTTCGTCGTGCTGCCAGCCTGAGTACGAGGTTTGGAGCCGCGAAGTGACATTCAACAGTTCGAGCTAGGACAGGCGGGGCGTCGGCGATGCATGCCAACTGAATCGACACCGGCTGAATCCGTGACACTCGGCGGCATCGCCGCCACCAGCCGGGTCGCTCGGGGCACTACCACGTTGATCCTCGAACCTGCCCGCCGGGCCAGGCTCCGCAAACGCCTCGATTCAACTCAAACCCGTTGAGGTGAATACCGAGACGAACGCACCGTGCCTTTCCATGGTTGTCGCCGATGAGCACGTCGACTTTTGTATCATCGCTCTCTATAGAGGGGGCGTCGTGAGATCTCTGAACCATGGGGAACCCACCGAGGTGGGTCGGTACCGGGTGTTCGCCGTGCTCGGGCAGGGCGGAATGGGCCGGGTGCTGCTGGGCCGTTCGCCCGACGGGCGACTGGTCGCCGTCAAGCAGGTGCATCCGGGCTTCGCCCACGATGCCGGTTTCCGTGAGCGGTTCCGCCGGGAGGTCGCTGCTTCGCGGATGGTATCCGGCGCTTTCACCGCCGCGGTGATGGACGCCGATCCCGACGCGCCGACGCCCTGGCTGGCGTCGATGTTCGTACCGGGTCCCTCGCTCTCGGAGGCGGTGACCACTGGTGGGCCGTTGCCGCCGTCCTCGCTGCGGTACCTGGCCGCAGGGCTGGCGCTGGCGCTCGGAGAGATCCACCGTGCCGGGCTGGTCCACCGCGATCTCAAGCCCGGTAACGTCATTCTCACCGGAGACGGTCCGCGGGTGATCGACTTCGGCATCGCCCGTGCCATCGAGGGCGACTCCGAACTCACCCACACCGGAGCGATCATCGGCTCGCCCGGGTTCATGTCGCCGGAGCAGGCACGCGGACAGGAGATTGGCCCCGCGAGCGACCTGTTCTCGTTCGGGTCCCTGCTGGTGATGGCCGCGACCGGGCAGGGCCCGTTCACCGGATCGTCCACTCCGCACACCCTCTACAACGTCGTGCACACCCGGCCCGATCTGAGCAGGGTGCCGGAGGACCTGCGCCGGATTGTCGAAGCCTGTCTGGCGAAGAGTCCCGGCGACCGGCCGGACTCGGCCTGGGTACTGCGTCAGCTCGGCCCCATCGCGCCGGCGGCTGCCCCGTGGCCACCGCCGGTGCCCCAGCTGATCGACGCGCAGCAGGCCGAGGTGCGGGAACTGCTGAACCCGCCCGCGCCGAAGCGCTCCCGACGCGGGCTCTACACCACCTTGGCCGCGGCCGCGGCGGTGCTGGTGGTTGCCTCCGTCGTCGTGGCGGTGAACCTGCCGCAACGGCCCGCGCCAGCACCCACGGCCGCGTCGGCGCCGCCACCCGGAGCGGCCGTGACCACGCCGGTCAACCCGGATCCGCTCGGTCCGGACAACCTGCGCCGGGTCGATCTATGCAAGGTGCTGGCGGGCTGGGAGGCGCCCATGCTCGGCGCGCTGACAGCGTCTTCGCCCGGACGAAGACTGGACTGCCTTTACGGTGCCCTGACACTCGATATCGGCCCCAGGTTGCTCGAGGGTGCTCCAGCCGGGGAACTGGAAGGGCTGCCGTTGTACACCAGCACCTTCGGCGATTCGTGCGCGGCCGCCGTTCCGGTCGCCGGTCTCCAGAGCGTCGTGCTCCTCACCGAGATCCGCGGCTCTCTCTCCTCGGACGAGAAGTGCACTGTGGTGAAGGCCGGACTCGGCGAGGCGGTGCGGCGGATCCGAGCGGGTGGTCACGGACGCGATATGGCCCCCCAGTCGCTGATCGGGCTGGACCCCTGCACGCTGCTCTGGCCCGAAAGGGTCGCCCGGTTGATCGGCCCCGTACGGGCCACCGTCCTCGAGGATCTGCACCAGTGCGTCTACCACGGCGACGACACGTTCCGTCTGACCGTGGAGCAGGCGTATCCGCCACACGGACCGGAGCAGGCCGCCGCCGGTGGCGTCGTGCCGGTAGAGGTCGACGGTACGACGGTGTACCGCGACGAGCGTCCACCGCAGGGGCCTCCGGCCTGTGTCCTGACCTGGCAGCACCGGCCGATGAGCGAGCGCAACGGTGAGAACGTCAAGGTGACGTACGAGCGTGGAAGCCGCAAGACCATGCAACAGGCCTGCGCCAAGGCCGAGGAGGTCGTCAGTGCACTGCTCACCTGGTTGCCGAAACCCTAGGACCAGTCTGTGAAACCCTTGCGTGCCGGCGAATCCCGGCAGATCGGTCCCCACCGGATCATCGCCGAACTCGGCGAAGGGGGCATGGGCAGGGTCGTACTCGGACTCGCTCCCGACGGCCGGCTCGTGGCCGTCAAACAGATCCACGCCGAGTTCGCCCACGACCCCGGCTTCCGGGAACGTTTCCGCCGGGAGATCGCCGCCTCACGCCTGGTCTCCGGCGCCTACACCGCCGCCGTCATGGACGCCGACCACGAAGCCGAATCCCCTTGGCTCGCCTCGGTCTTCGTCACCGGACCCGATCTGCGCACGGCCGTGGACACGACCGGCCCGCTCCCCGTGGAAGCCGTTCGCCGGCTCGCCTCCGGACTCGCCGCCGCACTCACGGACATTCACCGTGCCGGGCTGATCCATCGCGATCTCAAGCCCAGCAACGTCATCCTCTCCAGCGACGGGCTCCGCGTCATCGACTTCGGCATCGCCCGTGCCGTCGAAGAAGCGCAGAACCTCACCCACACGGGTGCCATCATCGGCTCACCCGCGTTCATGTCACCCGAACAAGCCGGAGGCGGCCCGATCACCCCGGCCACCGACATGTTCTCCCTCGGCTCCATCCTGGTCATGGCAGCCACCGGACGTGGCCCCTTCAGCGGCGCGTCGGCACCACAGACGCTCTACGACGTGGTCCACACAGAACCAGATCTGTCCACCGTGCCAACGGAAATCCGGCGCATCGCCGAACCATGCCTGGCAAAGGACCCCGCCCGGCGGCCCACCCCCGGACAGCTACAGGACTTCCTCGGTCCTGTTCCGTCGGACACCGAACCCTGGCCCGAGGCCGTACACGCCCGCATCCGGCATCAGGACGCAGAAGTGCGCTCGGTGCTCTCGTTGCCGATTCCCGCGTGGCAGCCACCCCCGAGACCTTTGCCGGTCAAGAAACGCCGGCCGGGATTGCCCATCACCGTGGCGCTGGTGGTGGTCGCGGCCCTGATCGGCACCCTGATCGTCGTCATCAAGGCGATCACCTCACCACCGGATCCTGGCCCCGCGGCCATGCCGGTGGCCGAGGCGCTGACCCTGGCCCGGCTCCGCCGTGTCGACACGTGCAAGGTGCTCGACGGCCGGTATACCGAGGACCTCGGCTCGCTGGAGCCGGACTCGAACCCGATGTCACCGGACAGGTGCACCTACAAGGGACCCAAGGGCCTCTATTTCGGTCTCCAGCTCGGAGAACCTGTGGTCAACGGCGGCATCGGCATGGCGAACCGCACCGCCGAAGGACTACCGCTGCTGCGCGCCTCCTTCAGCGGGGGCTGCCACTCGCTGATTCCGATCACCGACGAGCCGGCGCTTTACGTGATGGTCTACAACGACACGAACGTGGGCGACAAATGTGCGGTCGCGGACAGCGCGCTCACCGTCGTGCTCGCCCGCCTGCGCACCCACGAAGTCGATCGTCAGGACGACGCGGCCGGTGTACTCCCCCTCGACCCATGCGCCCTCCCTGACGCCACCGTGGTCGCCCAAACCATGACCGACGTCCGGGCGGTCACCGCGGGCCTGCGGAACTGCCGGTGGCAGCGGAAAGACGAACGGCTCGACGTGAGACTCCAGCGGAGCCTTTACATCGACGCCGACAACGGTGACCCCGTCGATCTCGGCAACGGAGTCACCGGTTACGTAACCGATGACTCCGAGTCCTCCTGTCAGCTCTCCTGGCCGCACCGCACCCTCCCGGACGGTGACGCCGAGTACATTTCCGTGTGGCTGCAGGGATACAGCGGTGAACGGGCCTGCGAGCGGGTACGCGCCGTCGCCGGCTCCGTGCTGAACCGGCTTCCGAAGCGCTAGCGGCCTCGCACCCCTCGCCCAAATGTGCGTTGTGGGTGCCGAAAATTATGTCCATGCACATCAAGCGGCATGTCGGTACTCATGGAGGACTCCGCCGAGTCGGTCCTGTCGGGGTATCACGAGGCGTTCGATCCGGTCAGGTTCAAGGGCTTGAGGCCGGGCTCGCAGGGGCGCCGCGGCGGCCATGATCGGTGGGTTCGATACTGGTTGTAGTGCTGCTCGCACTCGCGCAACGCGTGCCGGAGGTGGGTCTCATTCCAGATCATGCCAGCGCGACGACGCTCGAAACGAGCAGGAGCCGTTGCACCGGCCGGATCACCTCGGCTGAGGCTCCACGCAGCGACAGCTGCCGGATTGCGATCAGCAGCGCCAGCACTGACAGGTCCACGGCGGGGGCGACCAGCGGGGCGACCCAGCCGGATACGCCGAGCCGAAGCCCGAAGGCCAAAACGTTGCCGAACCCGAACAGGAACGTAAGCCCCACGATCACGCCGACAATGACCGTGACCAGCTGCAGCACAGCGTCACGCTCAACCGGAAAACCAACTGCTTTGGCAGACACGAAGTAACTCCTCGTAACCAGCATCCCAAGATCAACTGGCGATATTCAGGCGACCGGAACGCGCCGCAACGCGTCCGAAGCCACCCCAACGAGGAGGAACGAGAAACCGCGGACCTGCGAAAACAGACGAAACGCCTGGTCAGGAGCTAGTTCGATCTTCCCTGACACGGAAGAGGTCACTGGTTCAATCCCAGTATCGCGCACCATCTGTTTTCGCAGGTCAGAAGCCCTGCTCCTCCTCGGAGGGGCGGGGCTTCAGTCGTTCTCCCCCACATCCCATCAGGACGTTTGAACCGAGCACGCCAGCCCGGCGGATCACCGTCGGTTGGTTGTGCGTAGGCCACGACGGATACCTCGCTTTCTTTGGTGACGGTCCCGGCTTGTTCCGGGACGTAATGGGCCGACGCTCACGCCGCACGCATACCACCGCGATACGGACGCACCGCGTTCTTCGTCAACTGCACGATCTCGGCGACGTCCTCCCGGCTGAACCGGTAGTGCTTGCCGAACCGACGATGCGGGAACGCCCCGGCAGCGGCCCGGTCCTTCAACGTCCTCGGCGACAAGCCGAGCAACGCACCGAACTCCTCGGCCGTAAGCAAGGCGTCGGGATCGCGCGGCGCATGCGCCGCCAACGCGCGGATCGCGTTGGCGAGCTCCCGGATCGAAGCCGCCAGCGCGGCCCCGCCATCGACGGGCTCCGGGGCGGAAGTGCTCATCCGCGGAGTGTCGTTCGTCATAACCTTTCACCTCCTTCAGTGGCGCGGGCAGCACAGACCAGCCCGCCACGTCTGCGGCACCGGATGGTTCCGGCGCCCGCGGACGTGAGGGCTCGTGACAACGAATCAGCTGGCGCACAAGGCAAACCTGAGCCGAGCCGGAGACCTACCCGATCGCGTGAACTACCGCTCCGCTCGGATCTCCCACCGGGTTCGCCGGATCCCGTCGACACCACGGGACTCGCGCGGTCGGGACACTGTGGACCAACCCGGCCGCGGCCGCAGGTCCACGACCGGACGAAACCCCGCCGCGCGCAGACTCGCTCCGCTCTCGCCGTCCTGTGTGTAGGTGATCAGGCGCTGGAACCCGAGGGTCCGGGCGACGCGCCACGAGACTCCGTACAGCTTGGAGTTGGCGTTGCGAGTCCCCGTCGTGCAGGTGCGGGTCACCTCCACGCTGACCCCGTCATCGAGATGCCGGGCGCCCAACGATAGCCACCCCGACGAGTTCGGTCTCGTACGCGACACCCACGGCGAACTTCATCCCGCGTAGTGGCCGGTGGTGCCGGTGATGTGCGGCGATGAACTCGCACGCCTGCCGGAAGGTGACGGGAACGATGGTCAAGCTCAACGTCGTCACCTCCATCCCGGCGGGCCGGCATTCGACGGATCACAGACGGCCCACAGTGGAGGGTCGGCCGGGTCTGAGTCCGGACTCGAATCGTTCGGTTCGGTCGACGGTGTAGTCGGTGGACAGGCTCTGCGTCCGAGTCCGGACTCGGACCGCGATGCCACGACCGCCACTCGGCGGGCAATCGGTGGCGTCGCCTCGGGTCGGCCGGCGCTAGCCGCTCGCTCGTTCACGCCGCCGCCTTACCGACGCCGACGAGCGCACTGCTGTCGGCATCCCGATCCGGCGTGATCCGACGGGAGCGCGGCGGCAACGTGGACGGCGGCGAGACCGGCTTGGCCAGG
This sequence comes from Amycolatopsis sp. NPDC058340, assembly GCF_042723975.1. Lineage (NCBI taxonomy): Bacteria > Bacillati > Actinomycetota > Actinomycetes > Pseudonocardiales > Pseudonocardiaceae > Amycolatopsis > Amycolatopsis sp. NPDC058340. The sequence goes on from NZ_JBHXIB010000023.1 coordinate 73,833, forward strand.
ACCGAATCAACGCCGTGCGGATCGGCCCTGAACACGAGAACCGTCTGGTGTGCCGACAGAGCGATCGGGTGCTCAAGTGCGCGCTCCGCTCGGACGGCAGCGCGCCGCGGCGCGAGAGTCGGGTGGGTGTAGGCACGGCCACGTGTCACGGTGGCGGTAAGAGCGAGACAGCGCGCGACCGGTGCCAACCCGACCGCACTGCCGATCCCGACGATCTGGCTGGGAACGTCGAGCAAGTCATGCACGGCTTCGGACATGCATGTGTCCTGACTCCCACCAGCACACCAGACACGGCGGACCTCCAACTCCCCCAGCACGTTTTCGTCGGTGTTCCAGGTTAGGTCCAGCCTCGTGAAGGCACGCACAACTCCGCCGGCAACGGCTGCCACGACGGCGTCAAGACCATCGAGCTCCGCCGTACCCGCGTGTCCGCTCCCCCGACGTTTCACGCATTCCGCCGAGGAAGCCGAGGGGAATGCCGAGTTCTTGCCTCGTCCCCAGTTGCACGTCGGCGCCGACGCGCCGCAGGGTCCTGGTCACGCGGCGCATCCGGCCCATCTGCCCTCGGGAGACCGCCGCGAAGACATTGCCCGTCCGTTCGTAGCCGCAGTCGATGCGTACTTCTCGATGAGGCTCGGCTGACGGTCACCGTGACCGCAGTGGCGGTCGAGGCATCTGGGTTTCCAGCCCCAGCCCCAGAGGCGGCCGCTTCACTATCCCGAGGTGGCCTCGTTGGCGTCGTCGACGACCCAAGCCGCGACATCATGCAACTTCATGTTGGTGTGCTGCGAGGTCTCCACCAACATCGCGAACGCCTGGTCGTCGGTACGTCCATGGCGCACCATCAGGATCCCTTTCGCCGTGGCGATCACATCCCGCCTCCGCAGCGCCCGTTTCAGCTCCGACTGTCGGCGCGCCCCGGCCAGCGCGATGGCGGCGTGCGCGGCGAACAGTTCCCCGATGGCCTCGGCGTCCTCGTCGAACGCGTCAGGCTCAGTGGAATAGAGGTTCAGCGAGCCCAGTGTGGTGCTACTGGTGAACAGCCGGAACGCCAGCATCGACACGATCCCCAGGCCCGCGCCGGCGGGCGCGAACTTCGGCCACCGGACCGTGTCAGCGCCGAGGTGGCCGGTGCGGAAGGTGCCACGCTCGATGACCGCATCCACGCACGGCCCCTCCCCCGAGGCGTACTGCGCCACGTCGATCTTGCCGACCAGGCCATCTGAGGGCGCGACCGAGCGCAGCGTGCCGTGATCGATGAGACTGATCCCGGCGTACTGGACCCCGTCCACCGTGGACATCGCCGCCGCGACGATTCCCTCGAGCGTGTGGTCGAGATCGGGTTCGCCTCCCAGCGACCGCGCGACCCGGCTCAACGCGTGCGCCACCCCCACCAGCCCATCCTGGCCGTCCCCCGCCGCCGATTCGGCACGATCCCCGCTCACCACGTCAGTCTGCCCGACCCCGTCCGATGTGGGTACCGACCGGGCCGAACGTGCTCAGGGTCCGCTTCAGCTCACCCCTCAAGGGCGTTGAGGGGGTGAGCCGAGAAAGACGGCGCTCCAGTTTGCCGACTCCATGGAGTGACAGGGCCTGGCCGGGGTTGAGTTTGTGGCCGAGGCGGTCGGCCTTCGGCCAGCGGACCTCGGTCGCCCAACCCGCCTTCTCGAACACCCAGATCAGGCGTGCGAAGATGTCGAGCTGACGGGGTCGGGCTCGGGCAAAAATGGATCCGGTGGCAATACCACGTTCGACGAATGCCGAACCGCACCGTGGCGGGCGGCTTACGCCAAGGATGAGGGAAACGCCTTTCCGCACAGCCGAATTCGAAATGGCTACCGGGTAACCGGGGCATCCGCCGCGGCCGCTCCGTCGAGGTGGTCGGTCAAGCCGGTCGCCACGATCGCTCGTCGCACCGGCCCGGAAGGGACGACCCGAACCCGCGCCCCGCGTTCGTGAGCGAGGTCTCGGATGCGGACGAACTCTGACAAACCGGCACAACCACAGAAGGTGACGGAACGGAGGTCAAGAAGCAGCAAGGCGAGATCACGGTGGAGCGCGTGTTCTGCCTGTGAGGTAAAGGCTTTCGCGTTCGAAAGGTCTATCTCCCCACGAACGACCACTAGCGCTGTGTCCGGAGCAGGCCGCTCGATCTCGATCGTCAACAGCTGTGACGCCGGTGCCGTGTTCCTCATTCGACTACTCCTTTCTGTGCCAGCGAACCTCCCGATGTATCACCGTGCTTCCGTTGACTTCCCGGTATGGACGCGGCTCAAGCTCGAACATCCCAAGCCACTCACATGCGTCACAATCCTGAATCGAGGCGCGTAGGCGGGTGTGCCCCTGAAAGCGGAGCCTCAGAACTCACCCGAGTCCCGCGGCTGCGGGCGGCATGCGGTTTCGGTAGCGGGGCACCACGCGCGACGAGCAGGCCCAGCGCGATCATGCCGACGCCGAGACCGGGGTGCAGCCAGTTGTCGGCGGTGTTGACCGGCACGAGGTCGGCATCGGCGCCGTGGTCGATCACCAGTCCATGGATCCAAGGCACGAGGTAGATGGCGCCGCCGGCGATCAGGAACAGCAGCGCTCCCTCACAGATGCGCGCGGCGGCGATCCCTGCGACGCCGAACAGCCGATTCGTGTCCGGCGAACGACATCTTGTCGTAGTCGGTGGTGACGACATGACTCCACCTGTCCGCGTACGGAGTCCCCGGCCTCATCGGCCCTCTCGCGGCCGGCCACGCAAGCCGTTGCCCGTCAGCCGTCGCCCAGCTCCGGGCCCGCCGGATCGGGGTCGATCTCCTCGCCGTCCGCGGGTTCGATCTTGTCCGGCTCGGCCGCCTCGGGCCCGAAACCTTCAGCCGGGCCGGGAGCACCCTGTCCGGCATCGGCGGCCGCGATCCGTTCTTCGCCGATTCGAGGATCGGGTTCGAAGGGTGATGTCGTCATGGACGCCGGATACCCGTCGAGCGACCGTCCATGCGTGCCTCTCACCTTTCGTGCCGGGGAGTGCGGATCTCGTCCGCCGTCGAACCCCCGGCGACATCCGCGTCAATCCCCAGGTTCTCCTCGTAGCGCTGTCCCGTTTCCACCCGGTCGTCGATCAGCGTGGGCGCGACGCCGCGGCTGTCGGCACCGGTTCCCGAGCCCGGATCGGCGGCAGCGGCCGGATCCGGTTCCTCCTCGGCGAGCCGCTCCGCGAGGGGAACGGGGTGGGTCTGTTCCCAAGGAGTCACGCCGTACTTGTCCACTCCAGACGAGTGCTCTGGCGGATTCATCCCCTGTTCGAGCGGGTCGGCGCGGAGCCTGTCCTCATCAAGATCCTCGGCGTTGTTCAACGCGGCCGGATCGGTTTCGACCGGCTCGGGCGCCCCGGTGTCCTGAGGCGGGTCATCAGGCTTATCCGGCTCGGTCATCACCGCTCCTTCCGCGTTCCGGGGAGGGTCACGTCGCCTCACCGCGGAAATTCTCCAGATGTTCTGGATGGCCTGGCTTCGACCGCCCCTCCTCGTCTTCGAGCGGGGTGTCGTGCTTCTGCCGCTGAGGCTCCCCGAGGGGACGTCGTTCGTCCACTTCGTTGCCGCTGCTGTCTTCCGTAGACGTCTGGTGGCGGCGGTCATCCGGCATGTCATCACTCGATTCGCTGGCTCGCTTCTTCTTTCGAGGGGTACCGAGATTCGCCGCAGTTGAAACCGACTGGTCCCCGCTTTCGAACCCATACGCACCCGCGCCCGCGACGAGTACGAGCGTCAGGGCGTTCCCGACCAGCACGCTGACGCCGCGGCGAGCCGGGAACTCCAGCGGGATCCCACCACGCCCGATCGCCTGCGGGCCGGAACTTCGCAGCGCGGCGTTCACCGATGGCACCCTGATCCCGGAGCGGCACGCATGCCGGACCGGCAACACGTCACCGCATTTGGAATGGCGCGAGATCCCGAAGAGGCGCAGACCCTGGTGCTGTTGTCCGAGGACCCCGACCCACCCGATGGAACGTTCACGCATTGCCTGATCACAAGGATTCCGCCGCGACGTGGCGAAGTCGCGAAGGACGGGCCTGGTTCCCGCCTCGGCGCCGACGCCGGTCCTGATGAGGTCCGCGACGCCATGGCCGGGCATGTCCTCGCCACCGGCACCCTGGTCTGCCGGTACGCCCGCTGACCCCCTCCGTGCGGTTCGACGAGGAAAGTCTCATTTGGACTGGCGGCGTTTCCCCGAGATCATGACGGGTACCCGCACTGGGTGAAAGACTCGCCGGCGGTGACCAGGCTCCGATTCACCGTCGTGGTCGTTTGCGTCGCTGTCCTCGCCGGGTGCGGAACCGACGCCCGGGCTGAGACGGTTCACGCCGGACGAGAACTTCGCGGGCAGATCGAACTCCTCCGGCTGGTTGTCGCGACCGATCGCGCTTCGGTGCCTCCGGTGCCCTATCTATCGGTCACGATCGGCGACGCCGCCGAAGATCTCGGCTCCGCGGGGACTGACGCGGCGGCGATCCCTGACGAGTGTGTCAGGGCCGCTCTGGTTTCGATCGCGGACCGCGCGGTCGGCGTGGCACGGGAGCTGGACGGCACCGTCGGCGACGGCACCGACCAGGGCCTTGACCAGATCGACGACAGGCTCCGTGGCCTGTTGGCCGAGCTGGACGGCTGGGGTGTCCGCCGATGAACAAACGCCTGCTCGCCATCACACTCGGCATCCTCACCGCGGTCGGCGGTTTCGTCGACATCGGCGATCTGGTCGAAAGCAGCGTGGTCGGCGCCCGATACGGGATGGCGATGCTCTGGGTCACCGTGCTCGGCGTCGTGGGGATCTGTGTCTACGCCGACATGTCCGGACGGATCGCGGCGGTCACCGGGCGGCCGGTGTTCGATTTGATCCGGGAACGATTGGGACCACGCGTCGCCCTGCTGAACCTCGCGGGGTCCTTCCTCGTCACGCTGCTGACCGTCTCCGCGGAGATCGGTGGGATCGCGATCGCGATCGAGCTGGCCTCCTCGGTCGACAGACTGATCTGGGTGCTGCCTGCGGGCGCCGCGGTCTGGCTCGTGATCTGGCGGGTCAAATTCCAGAAGATGGAGCAGGGATTCGGCCTAGCCGGTCTCGCGATCGGCGTGTTCGCCGTCGCGTTGTTCGTCCTCGAACCGGATTGGTCCGCACTCGGTGCCCAGGCGGCGGCTCTCGGCCCACCCGCCGATGAGGCAATCCCGACCTACGCCTACCACACGATCGCCTTGTTCGCCTCCGCCATGACACCGTACGAAGTGTTCTTCTTCTCCTCCGGGGGTGTCGAAGAACGCTGGTCCACAAAGGACCTTCCGGTCCAGCGCACCAACGTGTTCCTCGGCTTCCCGCTCGGCGGGCTGCTCGCGCTCGGCGTCATGGCCTGTGCCGCGACCGTCCTGTATCCGGCCGGTATCGACGTCGGTCACGTGAGCCAACTGGTCATGCCGGTGGCGGTGGCTCTGGGCACCGCGGGCGTCGTCGTCGCCCTCATCGGCGTCTTCGCGACGACCTTCGGCGCCGCACTGGAATCCGGGCTGTCCTCCGGGTACATCCTGGCCCAGTATTTCGGCTGGGAATGGGGAAAACAGCGGCCCCCACGCGGTGCCGCGCGCTTCCACATCGCGGTGGCCGTCTCCCTGCTGCTCGCGGTCGTGCTGGTACAGACCGGAATCGACCCCATCGCACTCACCGAGACGTCCTTGATCTTCTCCGCGATCGCGCTGCCGCTCACCTATCTCCCCGTGCTCCTGGTCGCCAACGATCGTGAGTACCTCGGCAAGCACGCGAACGGGCGGTTCAGCAACGTGCTGGGCGTGGGCATGCTGATCGTCATCGTGGTGGCCGCCGTGGCGGCCGTCCCCGTCATGATCGCGACCGGAGCGGGCCAATGAATCCCTGGCAGGACCTCGATCCACTGGACCTCGGCGATTCCCTGCTCGACCGGCAAATAGTCGGCGAGGACGGCACCGTGGTCGGCAAGGTCGACGATCTGGAACTCCGCGAAGACGACAGGGGACGCTACGTCATCGACACGGTGCTGACCGGGTCCTGGTCGCTCGCCGATCGCCTCGACGGCCTCCTCGGGCGGCTTCTGCGCCGAATCGGCGCACGGCTGCACACCACGGCACCGCACCGCATCCCGATCTCGGCCATCCGCGAGATCGAGCCCGCCATCGTGGTCACGACCGCGGTGGCACGGGCCAGCATCAGTCCCAGCGAGGAATGGCTGCGCCGCACGATCATCGACCGGATACCGGGGGCGGGCGATGCGGGCTAGCGGATTACTGGGCAGGCCGGTCACCGACAGCACCGGGCGCTCACTGGGCGCGGTGCGGGAGATCCGGGCCCAACCGCGGATGCGCGGAGACGGGATCCTGGAAGTGGCCGTCGTCGGGCTGATCGTCGGCCCCAGCAGTATGCGGCTCTTCGGGTTCCAGCGCCACGACCAGCGCGGACCCGCACCTCTGGTGGCACTGATCCGTTGGCTGCACCGCCACACCCGCTACGTCGCGTGGGACGACCTCGAACTCACCGAAACGGCCGTGCGGGTCCGGAAAACCTACGACGAGCTGAACCCGCTGGTCCACTGATCGAGGTCAGGCCGAAACCGGACATGCCCACCTGACCGAACCAACAGTTCCCGACGTGCCCGCGCGATGTACCTGAGCCTGCCGCAGGCACATCGCCCGCCTCCCGGCCGATGGAAATCACGTCCGCGTTCAGCGACGGTGCCGAGGATGTGCTCCGGCAGACCGGGGTCGGCACTAGCAGGGGTTCGTCGGCCGCGTTCGTGCCCGAACGATATGACGACGCGATACCGGCCGCCTGCCTGGTATTCATCGAAGTGCCCGACGTCCTGGCGGCCGGATTCATCATCGCGCCGACGCCGCGGCGCTCGGCTTGGGAGTCAGCCGCCGATTTCCTTGCTTACGCCGCTCGGCCCTTCGTAGGTCCGATCCGGCAAGGCGCGCAAGGCCGCCAAGGTGTCCCCGTCGGCACCATTCCGCTCGGCCACCTGCACCAGGTCGTCGCGCTTCGCCGGGTAGTCGACGCCAGCCAGGTGCTTCTGGACCTCGATCGGGTTCGAGTTGCTCATGAAATCTCCTTCCTTTCGGGTAACCAGCCCCGGTTACCCAGTCACGTGGAAGTCATACCCATCGATCGGGCGGCCCCGACCTGTCCGGCGGCCGGCAGCTGCCGCACGTGGCGCCGGCTTTACGGATCCAGTGGCTGCAACGGCTGAGAGTGCGCGTCGTCACGCGCCCGATCCCGACACGGCTCACCTTCCCCTTATGCCAAGCACGGCTCCGGGTTTCGCCGGTTGGTCGCGGGGAAGCCGGTGAATGTCGGGCGAGAAAGGAGACGAGATGCCTGGACGGGAAGACCTGCCCGCCACATTACTGCGCTCGCCGCGGAAGGCTCAGGACACGTGGGTCGCGGCGCACGATTCGGCACTCGATACCTACGGGCCTGGTCGGCGGGCACAGCAGACCGCTTTCGCCGCGGTGAAGCACTCTTTCGAGAAAGTGGGCGATCACTGGGAGCCGAAGCAGCAACGCGGTCCTTCGGACGACCAAGCCGCCGGTGGCGCAAGGCAGCGTGAGCGGCCGACCCACGGCGGCGTCGACGCGCGCGCCAGCAGGGCCCATCTCTACGAGCGGGCCCAACAGCTGGGGATCCATGGACGTTCACGCATGTCGAAGGCCGAACTCGTGGACGCTTTGGAGAAGGCGAGCCACCGCGAAACCGCTCGGGCCCGGGCCTGAATACGTATCGGGCAGGGCGCCTTTCGGCCGGGTGTAATCGCCCAACGGGCCGGGTAGCCGTATCGAGGGAGGTCCTGGATCGGACCGAACTTCCGGACCCCGTCCGTGGCAGGGCGGACGCGGTGTCCGGCGCCCGGCCGAGTGGTGACACCCCGAGTCACCACTCGGCCTTCGACCAGCGCTGCGACCCCAGGAGGCCGACATTGCGAACTCCGCTGCAGAACCTCACCCGGCATGGGCAGAGCCCCTGGGTGGACTACCTGTCCCGGCCGTTCTTACGAGACGGCGAGCTCGGCCGTCTGGTCGGCGCCGGTGTCCTGGGGATCACCTCGAACCCCACGATCTTCCAAGGAGCGATCGCCGAAGGCGACGCCTACGACGACCAGCTACGGGCAGTGCTACAAGAGCAGCAGGACCCGAAGGAAGTGTTCCTGACCCTGGCTGTCGACGACGTCCGCGCCGCGTGTGACCTGCTGCGGCCGGTCTTCGATCGCAGCGAGAGCCGCCAGGACGGTTGGGTGTCGTTCGAGGTGGACCCTCGGTTCGCCCACGATACCGGCGCAACGATCGCCGAAGCCGCCCGCTTGCACGAGCTGGTCGGACGGCCGAATGTGATGGTGAAGATTCCCGGTACGGAAGCGGGCCTGCCCGCGATCGAGGAAACCGTCGCGCGCGGTATCCCGGTGAACGTCACCCTGCTGTTCTCCCTGGAACGGCACAGGCGGGCCGCGGAAGCGTATGTGCGCGGCCTGCGACGCCTGCACGCCTCTGGCGGTGACCTGCGGCAGACGGCGTCTGTCGCGTCCTTTTTCGTCTCTCGCGTCGACACCGAGGCGGACCGGCGGCTGCGTGCCATCGGCGGCCAGGACGACCTGCTCGGCACCCTCGCCGTCGCCAATGCCCGCCTCGCTCACCAGACCTACCTCGACGTCTTCGACGGGCCGGATTGGGCCGATCTGGCCGCCGCGGGGGCGACGCCGCAGTGGTGCCTGTGGGCATCCACCTCGATGAAGGACGAGACCCGGCCAGACGTCTTCTACGTCGAGCAGCTGGTCGGCGCGGACACAGTGGTCACCATGCCGCGTGAGACAGCGGAAGCGTTCCTCGACCACGGCGTGGTCGAGGACAGGCTCACCGGCCAGGTGGAGGACGCCCGGCGAACGTTGGAGTGGTTCGCCTCCGCAGGCATCGACTACGGCGATGTCGTCGAGGTCCTCGAACGTGAAGGAGTCGAGAAGTTCAGTGCCTCCTTCCAGAAGTTACTCGAGGGAATCGCGGCGAAACGAGACCAGCTGCTCAACGTGTGAGGTGGAAGACCATGTCCGACAACACATTCCGGGGTGAACTGGGCCAGCAGCTGCGGGTGGATTCCATCCGGGTGAGCACGCAGGCGGGATCGGGACACCCGACGTCCTCGATGTCCGCGGCCGATCTGATGGCCGTGCTGCTCGACGGGCATCTGCGGCTGGACTTCGACCAGCCACGCTCCCCGCACAATGATCACCTCGTCTTCTCCAAGGGACACGCTTCACCGCTGTACTACAGCGTGTTGAAGGCGGCCGGTGCGATCGACGACGACGAGTTGCTCACCTACCGGCAGTCCGGCAGCAGGCTGGAAGGCCACCCGACCCCGCGGATCCCGCCGACCGACGTGGCCACCGGTTCACTCGGGCAGGGACTGCCGATCGGCGTCGGGATCGCGCTGGCAGGCAAGCGGCTCGACCGGCTCCCTTACCGTGTCTGGGTTCTCTGTGGCGATTCGGAGATGGCGGAAGGCTCGATGTGGGAGGCGTTCGAGCACGCCGCGCATCACGGCCTGGACAACCTCACCGCGATCATCGACGTCAACCGGCTCGGGCAGACGACCGAGACGATGCTCGGCTGGGATCTCGACACCTACGCCGCACGTGCTCGCGCCTTCGGCTGGCACGCCATCACCCTGGACGGACACGATCTCGATGCCATCGAAGCGGCCTACACCGAAGCCGAAAGCACCCGCGGAAGCCCGACCGTGCTGATCGCCAAGACCCGCAAGGGCAAGGGTGTCAAGGCGGTCGAGGACCAACCAGGCAAACATGGCAAGCCCCTCGACGATCCGGACGACGCGATCGCCGAGCTCGGCGGTGTCCGCGACCTCTCCGTGCGGGTCCGCAAACCCGACACGGCCGCACCCGTGCCCACCCTGGCACCTGAAGAAACCCGAATGCCGAGTTGGGATGTCGGCGATGAAGTGGCGACGCGCCGCGCGTACGGAGAAGCGCTGACCGCGCTGGGTACGCTCCACCCGGACGTGGTCGCGCTCGACGGCGAGGTGTCCAACTCGACCAGCAGCGAACTGTTCGCGAAGGCCCATTCCGACCGCTACTTCGAGATGTACATCGCCGAGCAGCAGATGATCGCGGCCGCGGTCGGTTTGCAGGCCCGCGGCTGGAAGCCGTTTGCCTCCACCTTCGCCGCGTTCCTGTCCCGTGCCTACGACTTCATCCGCATGGCCGCGATCTCCAGGGCGGATCTGCGGCTGTGCGGATCCCACGCCGGCGTCTCCATCGGCGCCGACGGCCCATCGCAGATGGCGCTGGAGGACATCGCCGCGTTCCGCGCCGTGCACGGCAGCGTGGTCCTGCACCCCTCCGACGCCAACCAGACCACGCGACTGCTCACCGAGCTGGCCGGCCGGGACGGAATCTCCTACCTGAGGACCCTGCGCGGGAAGACGACGGTCCGTACCGGGAAGGACGAGGACGTGCGGATCGGCGGCAGCCGCATCGTGCGGTACTCGGACAACGATCAGGTCACGCTCGTCGGATGCGGGATCACCGTCGGCGAAGCCGAGGAGGCAGCCACCCGGCTGGCGGCCGACGGCGTCACGGCGCGGGTACTCGACTGCTACTCGATCAAGCCCATCGACTCGGCCGCGCTCCAGACCGCCGCACGCGACACCGGCGTTCTCATCACGATCGAGGATCACTGGCCGGAAGGCGGGCTCGGTGACGCCGTACTCGAAGCCCTGGCGGAAGTCCCCGATGTCGTCAGGGTCCGCAAACTCGCTGTCCGCGAAATGCCCGCTTCCGGCAGTCCCGACGAGCTACTCGCCGCCGCCGGGATCGACGCGGACCATATCGTCGCGGCGACCCAGGACATCGTCGGCCGTCGTGTGCGACGCGAACACCATTTCGGCGAAATCTCGCAGGAGGAACGGGAGATCATCCGGGGTGAGCAGGGCACGTCGTCGGGTGACCCCCACGACGACACCGACCCGCAGTCCGGATAGCCGACACAGCGCTGACACATACCTGTCGCGGTCAGTGGGCTTTGGCGAAGAGCGGGATCCTGCCGCCGGCCAGAACTGCGTCGAGCTGGCGGGGTGACAACCGGTGGGTGACCATGTAGCGCTCATCGCGCGCCTTGCTGTGCAGGGACAGCCTCCCCGCCGCGAGTGTGTCCCGCAGGTCATCGACGATCAGGATGTCGCCGGCGGAGATTCGGTCGTAGTCGGCCGGGTCGGCGAACTCGAGGGGCAGGACACCGAAGTTGGCCAGGTTCTGCCAGTGGATCCGTGCGAACGAGCGGGCCAGTACCACCCGGAGACCGAGGTGGCGGGCGGTGATGGCGGCGTGCTCGCGGGATGAACCCTGCCCGTAGTTAGAGCCGCCGACCACTAGGTGATCGCCGGCTTCCCTGGCGCGGCGTGGATAGTCGTCGTCGATGCGAGTGAAGGTGAATTCGGCGAGTTTCGGGATGTTCGAACGGAACGGCAGCGCACGGGCACCGGCCGGGGAAATCTCGTCGGTGGAGACATCGTCGCCCACCTTGAGCAGAACGGGAACTTCGAGCCGGTCGGGCAGCGGCCCGAAGTCCGGAAGCCCGGAGATGTTGGGGCCTTTGACCAGCTGCGCTTCAGCGGCCTCGGCCGCGGGCAACGGCTCAAGCAGCATACGTGTGTTCACCGCCGAGCGCTCCGGCGGTACGAGGCTGGGCGGCCGCAGATCATGCTCGGCCGCGAAGTCGCGTGGGTCCGTAACTGTCCCGGTCAGGGCGGAGGCGGCAGCGGTCTCCGGAGAGCAAAGCCATACGGCGTCCTCAGCCGTGCCCGAGCGGCCGGGGAAGTTGCGCGGAAAGGTACGCAGCGAGTTCTGTCCGGCCGCCGGGGCTTGCCCCATCCCGATGCAGCCGAGGCAGCCGGCTTGATGAATCCTCGCGCCCGCGGTCAGCAAGTCCGTGACATGCCCAGTCCGGGTGAGGTCGACGAGGATCTGCCGGGAGGTGGGGTTGACATCGAAGCTCACCGAGTCCGCTGTCTGCCGTCCCTTCACCAGCTCCGCGGCGACGGCGAAGTCACGGAATCCCGGGTTGGCCGAGGATCCGATGACGACCTGACCGACCGGTGTTCCGGCGGCCTCACGTACCGGCACGACGTTGCCGGGCGAGGAGGGCTTCGCGACGAGTGGTTCCACTACGCCGAGATCGATCTCGTCCTCGACGTCGTAGGTGGCGCCGTCATCCGCCCGCAGCTCCCGGTAGTCGTTTTCACGGCCTTCAGCGCGCAGAAACGTGCGTACGGCGTCGTCCGAGGGAAAGACTGTCGCGGTAGCGCCCAGTTCGGCTCCCATGTTCGCGATCACATGCCGGTCCATCGCGGTGAGCCCGCCAAGGCCAGGACCGTGGTATTCGATGATCCGGTGGACACCACCGCTCACCCCGTGCCGGCGCAGCATCTCCAGCACGACGTCCTTGGCAGACACCCAGTCGGGCAGGTCGCCGGTGAGCCGCACGCCCCAGATCTCGGGCATGCGCAGGCGGAGCGGTTCGCCCGCGATGGCCAGCGCGACCTCCAGGCCGCCGACGCCGATCGCCAGCATGCCCAGCGACCCCGCAGCGCAGGTATGCGAGTCCGATCCGGCGAGCGTCCGGCCGGGGATCCCGAATCGCTGCATATGGGTCGGATGCGAGACACCGTTGCCTGCCTTGGAAAACCAGAGGCCATAGCGGCGGCAGGCCGAACGGAGGAAGGCGTGATCCTCGGCGTTCTTTTCATCCGCTTGCAGGAGGTTGTGGTCGACGTACTGGACGCTCACGTCGGTCCTCGCCCGTTCGAGGCCCAGTGCCTCGAGTTCTTGCATGACCAGCGTTCCGGTGGCGTCCTGCGTCAGGGTCTGGTCGATACGCAACCCGATTTCGGCACCGGCGACCGCGTCGCCGTCCACGAGATGGTCGTCGATCAGCTTGCGTGCCAGAGTGCGCGGACCCGTCATACCCGGTCGGCTACCCGGCTCAGCCCGCCTGCAATCACGGGTCTTTCGGACTCGATCGTCGCGGTGATGCCGACGGCAGTCGGCATGCTGGCCCACGATCAGCAGCGCACGACGCCGCCGGGCCGCTTCCTCCACCAACGGCTGGCCGCGGTTTCGGAAGCCGGAGAGCGGGTATCGCCCGGGCAGGGAAACCCGGCTGGAAGGTGACGAAGCCATGTCCACGACCGAGACGACCGGTGGGGCGCGCGCGATGGCCGTGCGAGTCGACGGTGTCCCGCACCGGCTGACCGTCGATCCACGCCGCACGCTGCTCGACCTGCTTCGGGAGCAACTCGGTGTGTACAGCGTGAAAAAAGGCTGTGACCACGGCCAGTGCGGTGCCTGCACGATCCTGGTCGATGGACGGCGGGTGCTGGGTTGCCTGTTGCTGGCTCTGAGCTGTGACGGTGCGGAGGTCACCACGGCCGCCGGTGTGGCCGCGGACGGGGAATCACCTTCGTTGCGGGACGCGTTCCTGGCCAATGACGCTTACCAATGCGGCTACTGCACGCCGGGTCAGATCTGCTCGGCGGCCGGCCTGCTCACGGAGTTCCGCGACGGCGATCCCAGCCACGTCACCGAACCGGTTTCCGCGGATCCGCGGTGGACCGAGCGGGAGATCGCCGAACGGATGAGTGGCAACCTCTGCCGCTGTGGCGCCTACGCCGGCATCGTCACAGCCGTCCGGCAGACGGGAGAAGCCCGATGAGGCCGTTCGCCTTCGACAGCCCGGCCACCGCCGAGGAAGCGGTACTGGCGGTGGCGGGCGAACCGTCGGCGGTCTTCCTCGGCGGCGGGACCAACCTCGTCGACCACCTGAAACTGGGCATCGCGCGGCCGGCCCGCGTCATCGACGTCACCGGTGTGACCCCCGCTGGGATCCGCGAGGAGGACGATGGTGGCCTGGTGATCGGGGCCGGCACGCGCAACAGCGATCTGGCCGCCGACCCGCGGATCCGCGAGCGTTGTCCCGTGCTGGCCGAGGCGCTGCTCTCCGGCGCGTCCCCGCAGCTGCGGAACATGGCGACGGTCGGCGGCAATCCCTTGCAACGCACCCGGTGCGTGTACTTCCAAGACGTCACGACACCCTGCAACAAGCGGTCGCCCGGCTCCGGCTGTTCCGCGTTCGGCGGCTACACACGGCACCATGCGATCCTCGGTGCGTCCGACCAGTGCGCCGCGACGCATCCTTCGGACATGGCGGTCGCCCTGATGGCGCTCGACGCGCACGTCCGTGTCGTCGGCCCCGCGGGTGAGCGGGTCCTCCCGTTCGGTGAACTGCATCGGTCGCCGGGCGAGCATCCGGAACGGGACACCGTGCTGGATCACGGAGAGCTCATCACCGAAATCACCCTGCCGCCGGTCCCGTGGTCACGCCGGTCGGCCTACCGCAAGGTCCGGGACCGGGCCTCGTATGCCTTCGCGCTCGTCTCCGTCGCGGCCGCGCTGTCCCTTTCGGACGGAAGGATCGGTGACATCCGCGTCGCCTTCGGTGGAGTGGCGCACAAGCCCTGGCGTGCGTCGCGTGCGGAACAGGTGCTCCGTGGCGCGCGTCCGGGCGACGACGTCTTCCGGTCCGCCGCCGAGGCCGAGTTCACCGACGCGCGGCCGTTGGAGGGCATCGACGGCGGCAACGCGTTCAAGATCCCGCTTGCCACGCGCACCCTGACCGCGGTGCTGCGGCACCTGACCGCCGAAGGAGACGCACGATGACCGGGCTGCTGGAGCCGCACGCGATCGGGCAGGGACGTACCCGTGAGGACGGGCCGGCGAAGGTCACCGGGACGGCACAGTACGCCTACGAGGTCCCGGTCGACGGGCCGGTGTACTGCCACCCGATCCAGGCCACCATCGCCCGCGGCAGGTGCACGGGACTCACCACCGTCGAGGCGGATGCGCTCGACGGTGTGCTGAAGGTGATCACCCCCTTCATCGCCGAGCGGCTCGCTTCCACCGACGACGCCGAGCTGGCGGTGCTGCAGGACTGCGAGATCCCCTTCCGTGGCTGGGTCATCGGGCTCGTGCTGGCCGAGAGCTCCGAGGCCGCTCGGCACGCCGCTGGCCTCGTCGAGGTGCACTACGAGACCGACCCCCACGACGCCTTGCTCACGACTGACCGTCCCGGCCTGTACAAGCCGGACACCGTCAACCCGGACTTCCCGACCGACACGTCGGAAGGCGACATCGAGACCGCGTTCGACGATGCCGAAGTGACCGTGGCCGAGACCTACAAGACGGCGATGTACCACAACAATCCGCTCGAGCCGCATACCACGACCGCGTTGTGGGAGAGCGGAACTCTGACCCTCTGGGACTCCACCCAGGGCGTTCATTCGGTGCGGTCCACCATCACCGAGATCTTCGGGCTGGGGGAAGAACGGGTCCGGGTGATCTGCCCGTACGTCGGCGGCGGCTTCGGCTCGAAGGGTACCCCGCACGCGAACGTCGTGCTCGCGACCATGGCGGCCCGCGCCGTGCCGGGACGGACGGTCAAACTCGCGTTGACCCGGCAACAGATGTTCAGCCTCGCCGGCTACCGTACGCCCACGATCCAGCGGATCCGGCTCGGCGCCGGACGAGACGGGCGGCTGCGGGCACTCCGCATGGACGTCGTCGAACAGACGTCGCGCATCAAGGAATTCGCGGAGCAGACCGCCGTGCCCTCCCGGATGATGTACGCCGTACCGCACCGGGCCACCCGCCACCGGCTGGCGGCGCTCGACGTGCCGGTGCCGTCGTGGATGCGAGCACCGGGCGAATGTCCCGGGATGTTCGGTCCGGAAGTGGCGATGGACGAACTGGCCGTCGCGCTCGACCTCGACCCCATCGAGTTGCGCATCCGCAACGAACCCGAGCGCGACCCCGAGACCGGAAAGCCTTTCTCCAGCCGGAACCTCATCGCCTGCCTGCGCAGCGGCGCCGAACGCTTCGGCTGGGCGGAGCGCGACCCCCGGCCCGGTGCCCGGCGAGACGGACCGTGGCTGATCGGCACCGGCGTCGCGGCATCGGTGTATCCGGCGAAACGGATGCCCGGCTCCACCGCGGTCATCCGGTTCGAGAACGGCCGCTATACCGCCGAGATCGGCGCGGCCGACCTGGGAACCGGCGCGTGGACCGTCCTGCCGCAGATCACCGCCGACGCGCTCGGCGTACCTCCTGGATCGGTCGACGTCCGAATCGGCGACACCGCCTACCCGTCCGCCACCGTGGCAGGCGGCTCGACCGGAACGGCGTCGTGGGGCTCGGCCCTCGTGGCGGCCGCACGAGCGTTCCGGGACAAGTACGGCACCGAACCCGCCGATGGGGACGAAGTCAGCGCCGACACGCCGGACAACCCGGCGGAAGACGATTACGCGATGTACGCGTTCGGCGCCCAATTCGCCGAAGTACGGGTCGACGTCGACACCGGAGAGATCCGGGTGTCACGGCTGTACGGCACCTTCGACGCCGGACGCATCATCAACCCGGTCACCGCGCGTTCACAGTTGCTCGGCGGGATGACCATGGGCCTGTCGATGGCTCTGCACGAGAACAGCGTGCTCGACCCGCGCTTCGGGCACGTCGTCAACCACGATCTCGCCGAGTACCACATCGCCGCCAACGCGGATATCGAGGATCTACGCGCGGACTGGCTCGACGAGACCGATCCATACCTGAACCCCATGGGCAGCAAGGGAATCGGCGAGATCGGCATCGTCGGCACCGCCGCGGCCATCGCCAACGCCGTCCATCACGCCACCGGGATCCGCGTCCGGGACCTGCCGATCACTCTCGACAAACTACTGCCCGGCCTGACAACGCCGTTTCCCGGCCGGACGAGCGGGTAGCCGCGAAGCAGAACACGCGATTCCGAGGAGGTTTCATGCACCGCGAAAGTGACCTGCACTCCCCCCGCGAGGACGACGAACTGAAGGCCGAACTGCAAGGCACGCTCCGGGGCACCGGCCCGACCCGTGCCGAAGAAGGACGAGAAGCCGAGGGGCCCGCGGACGACGACCCGGATGTGCCGCCGGTGGGAAACGGTACGTGACCGCCACTGGTATCTGACGTTGCGAAAGTGGCATTCGCAGCACGCCACATTTGCCTTATTCCTCAGTAGGACATCGCCGACGCAACCCGGTCATTCCACTGGCGTTTCGGTTCCTGGCACCGGACAGTTCGCGTGGCAAAGGACAGCGTGGCTGACCGAACCGAGCAGGAGATGGTGGACCGTGCCGTAGCAACGACGAGCAGTCGCGCGTCCTTCCCGATATCCAGCAATACACAGGCCGGTCGGTTTTCCGGAGCGGCGGCATCGGGATCCCCGAATACCATCACGCGTGGCCGCCGGACGGATCGCGACAACTCCGCCGCCGTGGAGCCTTGCTGTGTTCCCTGGGAGCTAGTGGCGATAAGAGCGGTTGAGGAGGTCCCCGGCGCGGTCCAGGCACTCGACGCAGATCACCGCGCCGAACTGCGAGGTGGTCATCCGGAGCAGCGGCCGCCGAAACCCCAGGAAACTGCGGCGCTCGTGGCGGCCGCAGTACTCGCAGGCATACGCGCCGGACGAACTCACCGGCACCAAGGCGTTCCCGCCATCGCTGATGGGTAATACGTCACCCTGCACCGACCTCAGGCCGGACTGGACGCAGTCCAGGCAGATCGGCCCTACAGGGCCGGGAACACGGTGTTGACCGGGACAGGGTAGCCGTCCGCAGAACCGGCAACGGGCCGTCCGCTGACCAGGAACGTCACTTGCCATCACCGTGCCTCCTCACCCACACACCGCTTGCGCGGAACGTGGACACGTCCGCGCAGACAGCGATCGCGACGGCGCGCCCGAGTACATCCGCGGCCTGGGTCGGCGACAACGGTGTGTCCACCGTGTCGGGCGGCTGTGCGGGCCGGCCACGATGGTGTGTCAACGCACGAAACCGCCGACGAGAAGTCAGCTGGAGGTGAGGCGGCTTGCCAGCAGTCGTTTGCCCTCCTCGGCCCCCTTCCGGCTCTCCTGCTGGGCGCGTCGGAAGAAGCGGGCCAGTTCCTCGTCACCGTCGCGTTCTGCATCCGCGGCGTAAGTCTCCATGCGCAGTGCGTTGGAGAGACAGGCCTCGGTGAACCAGATGATGTTGTAGTCCTTGTCCTTCGTACCGGTGACCTCACCGGCCTCCGAGTTGGTCACAATCCGCTCCTTTCGATGTCGGAACCAGCCAAGTACCCGTTATCGCCGGTTTTAAGCACAGTCGTGGCCACCCCACGGGCCGAACCCCCATGTATTGAACAAATACCGCCCATTTGGTTGGGGCACCATCGTTTCGACGGCGCTGCCACGGGTATCGGGAAGATATGACCGATTCCGTCCGGAGCTTGTTCCGGACGTGGGTTCCGACCGCGCTCGGGGCTTCGACCTTGGTCGTTGAGATCCCACTGGTTTATGCGGCGGTGTCGCACTCGTCCGGTACGGCGCAGCTCGCCGCGCTCGGTGTCTGTATCGCGGTGCTTGTCGTGGTGAATTCACCGGCGTTGGCCATCACGCCGCTGGTGGTGACGCACCATGACTCGTATTCGTTACGCCGGTGGTGGCGATACGTGGTCGCGACCGGCTCCGCAGGTGTACTGGTGTTACTTTCCTTGGCGGCACTGCCGGCCGCGGGCAGGGTGATCACCGCTCTGGTTGGTTCCCAGCACGAGCTCACCGGAGCGGTCCGTGCCGGGTTACTCGGTTTGGCACCGAACTCGCTGGCGGTGGCGATGCGCCGGTACCTGCACGGCCGCTGTATTCAGCTGTCCAGGACGAGCGCGATCGCGCGTGCGTCGATCATCAGGATCGGGGGGTCCGGCGGGCTGGCCTGGCTCGGTGTGGCCTTGTGGCCGCAGCACGGAACGCTGGTCGCCGGCGCGGCGTTGTCGGCGGGAGCGTTGATCGAAACCGGCTTGCTCGCCGCGGCGGTGGGCAAGCTTCCGGCGGTGTCCAAGCCTGCGTCCCACGGGCGGCTCCGCATGCTGATCCTGGCGCACGCTCACTTGTCCGCCGCCCGGTTGCTCTACATGGCCCCCATGGCGGTCACCACGATCGGCATCGCGCACTCCGCGTCACCGGCACCGTCGTTGGTGGTGTGGCCCGCACTGTACGAGCTGGCCATGCTGTTCGCCTCACCCACCGGCGACTGGGAATCGGTGACCGCCAACGCGGTGCGCGCCGGCAACGGCGGCCGGGCGGCACGGCGACTCACATTGCTGCTGATGATGGGTTACACCGCCCTGTTCGCCACCATCCTGTGCTCGGGACTCATCGACGGTTACTTGACCGGGCTGCTCGCCGTGCCGGCCGGACCGGCCGAACTGGGCCTGCAGGCCGCCCCGCTACTGCTGCCGATCCCCATGCTGTGGATCCTGCGCGCGCATCTGCGCGGCAACCTGATGGCCCGACATCGCGTCGGGCGGGTGGCCGTCGCCGCGGCAGCGCACCTCGCCTGCCTGACCGGTGCGGCCGCCGCACTGAGCCGCACTCCGCTACCGGGCGTGTCCGCCGCCTGCCTGACCTTGCTCGGCGGCCTGCTGGCCGAGCTCGCCGTCCTCACGTTCGGCGGTGTCTCGATCAACGCTTGTCAGCGGATCAGCCGGGTGGTCCTGCCGCGCTGCGCTTTCCGTCGTCCGGAGCCGGGCTCGAGGTTTGTTGTCAGCCACGGCGACAATCAGCACATCCTTATGTAGCTTCACATTAGTGGCCGTGCTGACGCATCGGCCATCTTGCGCCTTGATGCTTACCCACCCCCCGTCGCCTCGACGAAGATATCGGGCTGGAGACGTGACGCGAGCTCGTCCATGTCCCCGTGGTGACAAGTCGGCCCGAGTCGTTCGACCAGGTGTGGTTTCGGACCGGAATCGCGACCAGGCCGAGGACGTGCACGTCAAACCGCGTTAGGGCCGTGCCAGGCACGCTCTCCGACCCGCCAGATCTGCTCCCAAGCCTTGGCCCACGAGCTGTATCCCTCGGCGACGATCGCGACCGCGGTGCAGGAGAGTCCTCACCTGGACCTGGTTCGGTGTCATGGCGCCGATCAAGCCGTGGTCACCACCGAAACCGCCGGAAAGACTTTGGCTGAGACACTGCTCGGTCACCGCGGACCGACCTCTGCCCCGTGGACGCTCGATCAACGGCCTGCCCGACCGTCCGAGATCGGACAACAGGTCGCCGAATGCGATCCGCGACCGCTGACGGCCTGATCCGAAACGACCGGCGCTACTGGGGGCCTCCACGCGACGCGGGCTACGCATGGCCTCCGGCGATCACCTCGTCTTCCTCAATCCCATCACCTCAACGGAAGCGTAGACCCCGCCCTCCATGCCCACATCCGCCTCCATCGCCAAACGTCTACTGTTCGGCCGACCGTTCCGCACTGACCGTTTGTCGCACACCCAAGCGGATCGCGCTGCCGGCATACAGAAGCACAGCTCAACTAGGCTGATCATCCTGTTCCGGAGCCCGTGTATTCGCTCTCCCACCGCGCGCGGACGGTGCGCATCAGCAGGCGTGAGCGCTCCGCTCCCAGGCCGAAGTGTCGCATCAGGCCTTCCGCCGAGATCGGGCGTTGGTGCTCTTCGCGATGACGACGGTCCACCTCAATGGCTCTCCCGATGAGGTCGTCGTCGAGCTTCGACAAGCTCGACCGCTTCGTAGGCGATGGGGACGGGGACGTATCGATCTCCTGAGGCTGTGAGTCCGAGGAAGCTTCATGCACCATCGGAGAAAGGCGGTTCGGCGACGGCGCCAGAACTGCAGGTTCGTCTGCAGACGGCGCCGCGGAGGCGAGCTCACGAAGTAGCGCTGGGCCGACGTCGGCCCAGCCGACCAACAAGAGTGGGCCGACTGCGTCGAACAGTGTCCGGCCGATCTCTCCAGCGATGAGCGGTTCCGCCACGTTCAAGGCCAGCGTGACGAAACTCGAGATCAGCAGTAGCCGCCGCGCCGGCCGGATCACCTCGGCAGAGGCTCCACGCAGCGACAACTGCCGGATCGCGATCAGAAGCGCCAGCACCGACAAGTCCACCGCGGGCGCGACCAGCGGAGCGACCCAACCAGGTACCCCGAGCCGCAGACCGAACGCAAAGACGTTCCCGAACCCGAACAGCAACGTCAGCCCCACGATCACCCCGACCATGACGGTGACCAGCTGCAGGACAGCGTCACGCTCAACCGGAAACCCGATAGCTTTGACAGACACGAACTAACTCCTCGTAACCAGCAGCACAAAGATCAACTGGCGATATTCAGGCGACCGGAACGCGCCGCAACGCGTTCGAAGCCGCCCCAACGAGGAGGAACGAGAGACCGCAGACCTGCGAAAACACAGGAAACGCCTGGTCAGGAGCTAGTTCGATCTTCCCTGACACGGAAGAGGTCACTGGTTCAATCCCAGTATCGCGCACCATCTGTTTTCGCAGGTCAGAAGCCCTGCTCCTCCTCGGAGGGGCGGGGCTTCAGTCGTTCTCATGACGGCATTCGATGGCCTTCGGAGCCGTCTCCACGCCGCCGGGATCGACGCGGACCATATCGTCGCGGAGGCCCAGGACATCGTCGGCCGTCGTGTGCGACGCGAAAACCATTTCGGCGAAATCTCGCAGGAGGAACGGGGCGTTCGCCGAAGGTCCAGGCGGCGCCTGCGTCCGGCAGTCCGCTCGAGCGGACTGCCGGTGGACACGTTCATGCGGACGGTCCAGCTGATCGACTACAACCGCGACGATCCGCAGGCCGTTCGATACCCAGTCGTCACGCTGGCCGAAGCTCTTGATCTCCATCCCTGCCCCGAAGTCGTCGTGGCCGACCGAGGATCCAGGGTGGAGATCGCCACGTCGGTGGCCTTGTCCTGGTTCGCGACGATCAGGTGATCGGGATGGGGTTCCTCGTGATCACCGCATGTGTGCCGACGCCGCTGACTTTCTCACGGACGGTCCTGGGAGACCGGTTTCTTTGCCGTGACGTAGTGAAGATCTTAGCGGGAAATCGTCGTGCGCGGCCGGCGCCGGCTTCGGCGGACGGGCCGCTCGCCGGCGCTATCATCGCCCCGTGGACGACAAGGTGTCGAATGAATCGACGGAGCTGCTGTCGGTGCGCGAAGAACAGCGGCGGATGACACGGCAGCGGATCATCACCGCGGCGCGGCAGACCTTCGAGGAGCGTGGCTACGGGCAGGCCTCGATCGGAGATGTCGCCAAGGCGGCGAAGGTCAACAGAGCGACCTTCTATCTGCATTTCACGAACAAGGCCGAGGTCTTCACCGAGGTCTACCGAGCCGTCCGGGAACAGCAGAGCGCACAGTACTGGTCGTTGCTCGGACAGGCGCTCGCCGAGGGCAAGGCGGCGAGTGTGCGCGATTGGCTCGACAAGGCGCTGGTCTGGTGGGAGGACCAGGCGGCGCTGCTGCCGGCCATTCACGAGGCGATGGCGAGTGACCTGGAGGTCGCGACCCGCTGGAAGGACCAGCTCGATCAGCTGGCCGGCGAGCTGGGCGGCTACCTCGCGACGATTCCCGAGGAACGGCGCGAACAGCAGCGACTGCGTGTCGAGTTGCTCATGGTGCAGCTCGATCAGCTGTGCTTCCGCGCGATCGTGCAGAAGGTCTTCGCGATCGAAAGGGAGGCGCTACTGGACGTCGTGACCGGACTTTGGGTCGACGCGCTCGGCCTGGAGGACTAGCGAGCGAGGAGATTTGATCAACACATTGATGCTTGACTCGACATAGTGTCGTCTCTACGCTTCCCGTGAGACCTGCGCCACCCGTGTTTTCATCGCGAGTGCGCAGGTCAGGCGAGTCGTACCGCAACCCTGTGCGGAATGGCTCGTTCCGTCGTCGGCGGTCGAGGTGTCACCAGGGAAGGTGCCTCAGCACGCTGGCCTTCGCCGTCATGTCAACGACGACTTGGGAGCACCGAATGCCCTCCTCCAATCCCGGCGTGGTCCCTCCTCCCCCGGCGCTCATGCGACGCGTGACCCTCGCGGCCGCGATCGGCAACACCGTCGAGACCTACGATTACGCGGTCTACGGCTTCTTGACCGTGATGCTCTCGAAGCTGTTCTTCCCCGTCGCTCAGCCAGGGGTCGCCCTGCTCTCCGCGTTCGCGGTGTTCGGCGTCGCCTTCGTGATCCGGCCGCTCGGTTCGCTGATGTTCGGCTCCATCGCGGACCGAGCCGGACGGAAGCCCGCACTGGTGGCGACTTTGGTCCTCATGGCCGGCGCCACCGTGGCGATCGGCCTGCTGCCCACGGCCGCCTCCATCGGAATATGGGCGCCGATCTTGCTCGTCGCCTGCCGGTTACTGCAAGGGCTCGCCGCCGGTGGCGAGTACGGCACCGCGATGACCTATGCCGCCGAGTTCACGCCACAGCGTCGACGAGGCGCGATGACGAGCCGGGTGCAGATCGGAAGTGTGGTCAGCCTGCTGCTGGCCGCGGGCATCGTTCTCCTGTTGAGCGCCACCCTGACCCCCGCGGCGATGGCGTCCTGGGGCTGGCGGATCCCGTTCCTCCTGGCGCTGCCGCTCGGGCTGGTCGGGCTGTACATCCGCGCCCGGCTCGACGAGTCGCCGGAGTTCCGCGCACTGGAGCAACAGGCCGAGGTCACGTCTTCGCCTGCCAAGGAGTCGTTCACGAAACACTGGCGGCTCATCGTCCTCATCTTCGGAGTCGCCGCGTTCCAGCAAATCGGCTATTACGTCGCCTTCACCTACGCGCAGTCGTACATCATCCAGCTCGGCTTCACGCAGGCGCAGGCAACGCTGGCCACCGTGATCAGCATCGCCGTGGCGGTGGTGCTCGTCGCGATCGGCGGGCCGCTGTCGGACCGATGGGGACGGTGGCCCATGCTCTTCGGGCTTTCCGCCGGGACGTTGGTATTCGCCTATCCGATCTTCGTCGGCTTGTCCTCCGCGACGAGCCTGGGAATGGTCATCCTGATGACCGTCTCGCTGGGAGTGCTTCCCGCGCTGTACACCTCGGTCGCGCCGGCGACCTACGTCGAGGTCCTCCCGGCCCGGGTGCGCGCCACGGTGTTCGCGGTCGGCTTCGCCTTGGCGGCGGCGCTGCTCGGCGGTCCCGCGCTGTACATCAGCCAAACTCTCGTGCAGATCACCGGCGACAGCCGTGCTCCCGCGTTGTTGCTGATGTTCGGAGCGCTGGTGAGCCTGGTGGCGGCTCTGTTCGTGCGGCGCAGGCAGCCACGGACCCTCGTGCCGGACATCGCCGTGACGGCGGGTGAGCGGTCTCACGAAGGGGTCTGACCCGTGTTTCTCGTCGGCCTCTCCGAGCAACTGAGTGCCGTCGCGCCGCGCCTGACCTCCGAGGTGATCGAGCAGGCAGGCACCTGCCTGCTCGATGCCCTCGCCTGCGCGTACGGCGGGCGTGACATGCCCTGGGCCGCACAAGCCAGGACGATCGCCGACGGCGGTGACGACGCCACGATCTGGGCGAGCGGCGGGCGGCGGAGCGGGCTGACGGACGCCGTGTTCGCGAACTCCGTTGCCTGCCACGCCCTTCTGCACGAGGACACGCATGCCGAGAGCCGTGTGCATCCCGGCACCGTGGTGATACCGGCGGCGCTCGCGATCGGCGAGCGACTCCGGTCTCCCCTACCCGAGGTGCTCCGCGCGATCGTCCTCGGCTACGAAGCGGTCGCGCAGGTCGCCGCCGTGACTCTGACCGAAGACTTCGTCGCGCGCGGCTGGCGGGCGAGCAGTGTCTTCGGCCCGTTCGGAGCCGCAGCGGCCACCGCCTACCTGCTTGGCCTGGACGAGACGGCCACGGCGCACGCACTCGGGATGGCGGGCAGCTCGTCGGCCGGAGTGTGCCAGTGGGCGCGGGATGGGACCACGGAGGTCTTCTTCCAGAACGCGAACGCCTGCCGCGCAGGGCTAGTCGCCGCGCTTCTGGCACGGGAAGGCGCGACAGGCTCCGCATCGGCGATCGAGGGAGCGAACGGCCTTCGCCAGGCATTCAGCGGCGTCCGGGGCGAAGTCGGCGAGCCGGAGATCCGGCTGGACCGGATGGCGATCACGACGACATTCTTCAAAGCCCATCCCTCGTGCGCCCTCACTCAGGAAGCGATCGACGCCGCCCGGCAGCTTGCCGCCCAAGGCGTCGATCCGGACGCGGTCGTCGAGGCGACGGTACACACCTCGGGTGCCGCGGCGCGATATCCCGGCTGCGACAACGGAAGCTCTCTGGCGACGCCGATATCGCGCCAGATGAGCCTGCAGTTCGCGGTAGCGGCCACGCTGACCGACGGCGTCCTCCGGCCGGAACGGTACTCCGGGCCGCTCGATCCCGGGCTCGCGAGCCTGGCCGCGCGCACCTTCGTGGTCGTAGATCCGGCCGCCGATCGCGCCTTTCCCACGCGCAAGGACGCACGGGTGACCGTGCGGTTCGCCGATGGCGGCACCCGTTCGGCGACAAGCCGCGACGACGTGAACCTGACGCCGGCGGCGATCGTCGAAAAGTTTCACACCTACGCGGATCCGGTCCTGGGCAACGAAACTTCCGCGATCATCCGAACCGTTCGGGCGCCCGAATCCTGCCTCGACACCGCGAATCTCGCGGCGCACCTGCACTGAGCATTCAGGCAACATATTGTTGCTTGACTCGACACTATGTCGTATCTAATGTGGATCGCAGGCCGAGTGCCTCCCCACGGAAGGACAATGACGTTGCGTTCCGAAGTCACGTTCCAGATCGGCTGCGACATCGGCGGAACCTTCACCGATGTCGTCGCACTGGACTCCACTGGACAGTCCTATGTGGACAAGTCCGATACCGTTCCGGACGACCTCGCGGCCGGACTCCTCGCGGCACTGGGGAATCTCGCCACCCGCGTGGGTATGCCGCTGACCGACCTGCTCGCGTCGACAACGCGTTTCGTCAACGGGACCACCGTGGTCACCAACGCGGTCGCCGAGTTGCGGGGCGCCACGGTCGGCCTGATCACCACCCAGGGTTTCGGGGACAACCTGCTCATCGCGCGTTCCGCGCGCAATGCCCACCGGGACCACCACCGGCAACTCAATCTCCCGCAGATCGTCGCCCGTGAGCACGTGATCGAGGTACCGGAACGGATCGACCGCAAGGGCCGGGTGATCGTCCCGCTGACCGAGCGCCGAGCACGCGACGCTGTCGAGGCCTTGGTCGCCGCGGGCGTGGAATCGATCGCCGTGTCCCTGTTGTGGGGCTTCACGAATCCGGCGCACGAAGAGTTGCTCGCGTCCATCGTCGAAGCCGAGCACCCGGAGCTGTTCCTGAGCGTCGGGTCACGGCTCCACCCGGTGATCCGTGAATACGAGCGGACGATGACCACGGTCCTCAACGCGTTCACCGGGATCCGGGTCGCCGAGTACACCGAACGTATCGAACGCGAGCTCGCCGCGCGCGGCCTGCGTACACCTGTCGCGTTCATGCAAGGGTTCGGAGGCACGCTGAGCGCGGCGGAAGCGCGACAGCGGCCGATCACGCTGATCGACTCCGGCCCGGCAGGCGGGGTGATCGGGGCACGTGCCCTGGCCGATCGGCTCGGGCTGAAGGACATCGTGACCGCCGATATGGGGGGAACCTCGTTCGACGTCTCGGTGCTGCGTGATGCCACGCCGCAGGTCACCCGGCGGGTCGTGCTGGGCGAGCGGTTCCTGACGGCGCTGTCCAAAATAGACGTTCTCCCGATCGGTACCGGTGGAGGCAGTGTCGCGTGGCTGGACTCGCGTGGCGTTCCGCAGGTGGGGCCGCACAGCGCGGGAGCGGATCCGGGACCGATCTGCTACGGCAAGGGAGGCCAGCGTCCGACGGTGACGGATGCGTCGGCGGTGCTCGGCTTGCTGGACTCGAAGGCCTTCCTGGACGGTCGCCGGGCGCTCGATGTCGACAGCGCACGCGAGACCATCGAGCGGGAGCTCGGGAAACCGCTCGGCGTAGACGCGGTACAGGCCGCCGCCGCAGTGCACCGGATGGTGGTCGCGGACATGGCCAACGCCGTCCGCGCCGTGACGGTGGAACGCGGGCACGATCCGCGACGGTTCGCGATGGTGGCCTTCGGTGGGGCACTGGGCCTGTTCGCCGCGGATATCGCCCGCACGGCCGGTATCCGGCGGATCGTGATCCCGGCCGAGGCGGCCGTGTTCTCCGCTCGCGGCCTGCTCTCCAGCGACGACATGCGCACTCGCACCCGCTCGGCCATGTGGCAAGGCGGCGATGCCGGCGCGGTGCTCGCCGCGCTCCAGGAACTCGACACGGAGCTGGTCGAGGCCTTGCGCAGCGCGGGTCATCCGGACGAACGGATCGAGGTGCGCTGGGAGGGCGACTTCAAATTCCTTGGACAGCAATGGGAACTGCGGGTGCCGATCCCGCGCCGCACCGACCTCGGCGAGGCGGACCTGGTCTCGATCCAGGAGGGCTTTCCGGCGCGTTACGAGCAGGAGTACGGCGAAGGCACAGCTTGGGTCGGCAGCCCGGTGGTCCTGATGTCGGTGCGGGTCACCG
The DNA here is from genome assembly GCF_042723975.1 of Amycolatopsis sp. NPDC058340. NCBI lineage: Bacteria > Bacillati > Actinomycetota > Actinomycetes > Pseudonocardiales > Pseudonocardiaceae > Amycolatopsis > Amycolatopsis sp. NPDC058340. Next base: position 101,387 of record NZ_JBHXIB010000023.1, read on the forward strand.
CCACCGGCCGCGTCGATCTCATCGAGCCTGCCGAACAGGAACCGGCGGAAGCGCGCGCGGTCGAACCGATCGGGCGCAGGCGGATCCAGCGTGCCGGGGCCGGGCAGATCGAGGTGGACGTCCACGACGCGCGCCGGCTGACGGCCTGGGCGCGGGTGTCCGGCCCTGCCTTGCTCGAACACTCGCTGACCACCGTCACGTTGCCCGAGGGCTGGGAACTGTGCGTGGACGGCTGGGGCAACTACCTGCTGACCGACACCGAACGGGCAACCGCGGAGGAATCCGAATGACCGCCGTAAACGCGACCGGGCTCGATCCGGTGGACGTCGAAATTCTCGCGAAGGCCTTGGACAACGTCGCCGCGGAGATGGGCGTGGTGATGATGCGGGCCTCGGGCAGCCCCGCCATCGCGGAGGCGGTCGACTTCTCCACCTTCATCGCGGACGCCGATGGCGACATCATCAGCTACGCCGGGTACATCACGATGTATCTGGGCGCCGCGCGCCAGGCGGTCCGCCATATCCTCGCCACGTACCCCCGGTCGGAAATCCGGGCCGGGGACATGTTCCTCTGCAACGACCCGTTCACCACGGGCAACGCGCACGCCGTGGACGTCGGGGTGGTCCGGCCGATCTTCTCCGGCGGACAGCTGGTGGCGTGGTGCTGGGCCGAAGCACACGTCAACGACTTCGGCGGAGCCGCTCCCGGCGGGATGGACCCGGTCGCGACCGAGGTCTACGGGGAGGCACTGCGGCTGCCCGGCGTGAAGATCGTCGATCAGGGACGTCCGGTCGAGGACGTGTGGCGGATCATCGAGACGAACATCCGGGTGCCGGAACTGGTGCTCAACGACATCCGGTGCTTCATCGCCGCCTGCCACCGCTGCGACGAGCGGCTGCAAGCACTCATCGGACAGTACGGCGCGGAAACCTTCCACCGGTACGTCGAAGCCGCGAAGGATCTCGCCGAGAACGCGGTCCGGCGCCGGATCGCGGATCTGCCGAAGGGTGTCTTCACCGCTGAGGAGTTCGCCGAGCACAACGGGCACAGCGACGAGCTGTATCCGATCCGCTGCACCCTGACGGTCGGCGAGGACACGTTGCGGTTCGACTTGACCGAGTCGGCGCCGCAGACGGACGGCTTCATCAACGTGAGCGCCGCGACCACCCTGGGCGCGGTCGTCTCCCCCCTGCTGATCACCTTGCTTCCGGACCTGCCGATCAACCAGGGAACGCTGCGCCCGATCGAGGTGGTGACCGAACCGGGGACGATCTGCGATGCGCGGATGCCCGCGCCGATGGGCGCCGGCCACATCGAAACCGGGTTCCGGATCGGGAAAGTGGTCACCAGGCTGCTCGCCGGCCTTCAGGCGCGCAGCGAGAACGCCTTTGTTCGCGAGCATGTGATGGCGCCGTGGCAGGACTCGTGGAGCGCCAGCTTCTTCTACGCGCCCGACGAGGCAGGCCGGTTGGTGCCGTTCCCCGACATGAACGGCGGCGGCAGCGGCGCGGGCGCGCAGGCGATCGCGGACGGTATGGACGTCAGCGGGGTGCTCGCCCAGCCGCAGAACAGCATCCCCGACATCGAGATCAACGAACTCGCCTACCCGGTGCTGTACCTGTGGCGCAAGCTCAATCCGAATTCCGGTGGGCCGGGCCGAACACGGGGCGGCGCGGGCATCGATCTGGCCTTCACGCCGTGGTACACGCCAGGCGGCCAGGAACACGTCATGGCGGCGTGCTGGCAGGTGCCGCCGTGTGGCGTCTTCGGCGGCTATCCCGGCTCCACGAGCGGCTCGGCACTGGTGTCCGGGGCCAAGGCGGACGAGGCGTTCGGGCGGGGTGAGGTCCCCCGCGGGGTGAACGACCTCGCGGCGGCACCGAAACCCTTGCAGGGAAAGCAGTTCGGGCTCTCGGTGGGAGCCGGTGACGTGGTCGTACTGCGCGTCGGCGGCGGTGGAGGATACGGCGACCCGCTGGAGCGCGAGCCGGACCTGGTCGCCGCGGATGTGCGTACGGGTGTGGTCACGGTGGCGGCGGCGAGGGTTTCCTACGGCGTCGTAGTCGATTCCGCCGGCCGCCCCGACCTTGCGGCGACCGATCAGGAGCGCGAACGCATCCGCGCGGCCCGGCGCGAGTGGCCTCGTGAAGACGGGTTGGCGGTGCGCCGCGGTCCCGCGCACGAACGGTTGTCGGAACGCGGGCAATGGTGCCAGCCGCGCGCGGGTGTCGAGCTCGCGGAGTTCGCCGACCCGGAAACCGGGACGCTGCTGCGCGCGGACGTGGTCGTGCACTGGGACGGTGAGCGATGAGCCGCAGCGAGAGGAATGACGTGTCCGCACCCTCTACCTTCCCGGCGGCCCTGGCGGCACTGGCGCGGCGGTTCCCCGAGCAAGAGGCGGTGGTCGCGCCCGAGGGACGGATGACCTTCGCCGAGTTCGCGCGGCGGTGCGAAGAGCTGGCAGGCGCGTTCGCCGCCGCCGGGTTACGGCCGGGTGACCGGATCGGGATCCTGTTGCCGAACGGGCTGCGCTGGCTGGTGACGATGATCGGCGCGCAGCGGGCCGGGTTGGTGGCGGTGCCGATCAACACCTGGTACCGCTCCGCCGAACTGGCCCATCTTCTGAGCACCGCGCGGCTACGTCTCGTGGTGACCGAGGAGAAGGTTTTCGGCAAGGACATCGTCGCCGAGCTGTCCGCGGCCGGGCATGGAGAGGTGTTCGAGGCCGGCGCCCGCACCGACGGGTATCTGGGCGCGTTGAGCTGGTCCGCCGCCGACCGGCTTCCGCCCGGCATCGACTACGGCCCGGCTCCCGAGCAGGGCGCGGGACCGGAGGACATCGCGATGATCCTCTACACCAGTGGCAGTACGGCGCTGCCCAAGGCGGTGCCGCTCGAACACGGCAAGCTGCTGCGCAACGGGCACGCGATGGGCACGCGCATGCATGTGGAGCCGGGCGACCGGCTGTGGTTCGCCATGCCGTTGTTCTTCGGCTATGGGGCCTGCAACGCGCTTCCGGTGGCGTTGAGCCACGGGGTGACCCTCTGCGTCGAGGAGAAGGTCGAGGGCGACGCGTCGCTGGCGTTCATCGAGCGCGAGCGCTGCACCGTCTCCTACGGGCTCGCCACGGCGGTACGCGCCCTCCTCGCCGCGCCGAGTTTCGGTACCAGGGACATCTCCTCGCTGCGCACCGGGCCGGTCGGATTCAACGCCGAGGACAAGCGCCTGGCGATCGAAGAGCTGGGCATCACCGAAGCGTGCAGTGCCTTCGGGCTCACCGAGTCGTACGGCTTCGTGACCATGACCGACGCCCATGACCCGCTGGATGTCAAGCTGCACACCCAAGGGACTCCATTGTCCACTCAGCATCTCCGCGTCGTGGACAGGTCCGGAGCGATATGCGCTCCCGGCGTCAGCGGCGAGATCGAGGTTCGCGGCTGCGTGATCGACGGCTACCTCGGCCAGGTGGATTCGAACGACACGCATTCGGCGGACGGCTGGTTCCGCACCGGCGACCTCGGTTCGATCGACTCGGACGGGCGGCTCGTGTTCGGGGGCCGCTGGAAGGAAATGCTCAAGATCAAGGGAATCAACGTCTCACCGCTGGAGATCGAGGGCATCCTCGGCGAGCACGCCGAGGTCGACCAGGCCTACGTCATCGGACTGTCCACAGCGGACGGGGACCAGGAGATGGCCTGCGTGGTGGTCCCGGACGAGTACCGGGCCGCGGACGAAACCGGGCTGGCGCATCGGCTCCGGGAGTACATCCGGGACCGCGCCGCCAGCTACAAGGTGCCGGCCCGGGTCGTGGTGATGGACTCGCACGCCGTTCCGCAGACCCACACCGGAAAGGTCAGCAAGCTCAAGCTTCGGGAGATGCTGGAGGCGGCCGAATGACCCGCCGCACCCCTCCGTTCGCGGAGCTGCCCACCCTTCCCGACCGGGACGAACACCACGCGTGGGACGTGTGGGGGCGGGCGGACGAAATCGGCACGCTCAACCTGATCGGGCCCGCGCAGCGACTGGCCGCCGCGCGAACGGTGCGCAGCGGCCGGATGGTCTCGCTGACGTTGCCGTTGAACGAGCCCGATCCGGGCCTGTTCGACGAGCGCGACCGTTTCCAGCACGTCGTGGAGGACACCGCGGCCGGCCACGACGACAAGCTGGACGGCTTCTACCTGCAGGGTTCCTCGCAATGGGACGGGCTGCGGCATATCAACGCCGGTCGGCACGGCTATTGGGGCGGTCGGAACGAAACCGACCTGGCGACGAGCGACGTGTTGGGAGTGGACCGGTGGGCCGAGCACGGCTTCGGCGGCCGGGGCGTGCTCGTCGATGTCGCCGCTCATTTGAAGGCCCGAGGCGAACCGCTCGCTCCGGACGAGCCCGTCGAGATCACCGCGGCGATGCTCGACGAGGTCGCCGCGGCGCAGGGAACCGTCTTCCAGTCCGGCGACATCCTCGTCGTCCGTACCGGCTGGACGGAGTGGTACCTGAAGCTGCCGGCAGCGGAGCGGGCCCGGATGCGCGGGACCATCGGCGACGGGTTCGCGTGCCCTGGTCTGGAGTCGGCGAAGGAGATGGCCGCCTTTCTCTGGGACCGGGAGTTCGCGGCGGTCGCGGTGGACAACGTGGGGGTCGAGGTCTTCCCGGTGAACCGCGCCAAGGGTTTCCTCCATCGGCGGTTGATCGCCTTGCAGGGCATGCCGCTGGGTGAACTCTGGCATCTGGACCGGCTCGCGCGGGCCTGCGCCGAGCGCGAGAGCCACGAGTTCCTGCTCGTCTCCGGTGTGCTGCCGCTGCCGCGCGGGGTCGGCAGTCCCGCCAACGCCCACGCGATCCTCTGACGCGTCGAGAAAGGACAGAACATGCCGTTAGGGCCTGTACGCCAAGTGGCGATCGTCGGCATCGGCATCACCGAGCTGTCCCGGTCTTCCGAGCGCAGCGGTCTCGACCTCGCCGCCGAGGCGCTCCGATCGGGACTGGACGACGCCGGCCTCACCGCCGGGGACGTGGACGGCCTGTTCACGAACGTCGGCTACCCGCTGTCGATCGACTACGACCGGATGGCGGAAGCGTTCGGGCTGCGGATCCGCGCCGCCGTCCAGACCTGGAGTCACGGACGGTTCGTCGGTCCCGCGCTGCAAGCCGCGGCGCAGGCCGTGGCGCTCGGCACCACGGAGGTGGCGGCCTGCCTGGCGGGCGTGTCCTTCTCCGGACTGGGCATGGTGGGCGGCGCCGATGACCTGGAAGGAATGCGCCAGGGCGGCGGATCACACGGGGAACTGCCGCATTACGGCATGACCGCTCCCGGCGCGGGCGCCGCGATGGCTTTCCGGAGGTACTGCGAACGCTACGGCGCCGACCCGGAACTGATCGCGGCGGTGCCGATGGCCATGCGACGGCACGCCCGGCTGAATCCGAACGCGCAGATGACGAAACCGCTCGGACTCGCGGATTACGAGGCTCAGCCCTACATCGTGGAACCCTTGCGCCGTCCGGATTTCGCCTTGCTCAGTGACGGCGGCGCCTGCCTGCTCGTGACCACTGTGGAGCGAGCGCGCGACCTGCGCCGGCCCGCGGTGATCATCTCGGGGATGCAGGGCCTCCGCGCTGGCCGGGACGAGTTCATCTTCGCCCCTCCCGGGCTTGGAGTCTTCACCCAGGGCGATACCCGCCGGATCGAGGACCACCCGGTATACGCGATGGCCGGACTGGACGGACCGGGCGACGTGGACTCGTTGCAGCTCTACGACGCGTTCTCGCCCAATGTGGTGTTCGTGCTGGAACGCTTCGGCTTCACCGGCGAAGGGGAAGCCCTCGGCTGGTTGCAGGACGGCCGGATCGAACTCGGTGGCGAGCTGCCGGTGAACACGGCGGGCGGGCTGTTGTCCGAGGCCCATATCTGCGGCTGGGGACATTTGGCCGAAGCCGCCCGCCAGCTGCGCGGTGAGGCCGGTGACCGGCAGGTAACCGATTGCGAAGTCGTCCAGTGGGCGACCCCGTTCGGCGACTCGATCGTCTTCACGAAGGACCGGTGAGCACGATGACCACTACCCGACCTCTTCCCGTCCGCCACCCAGAGGACGTCGAGCACCTCGACGGCGCGGCCCGCGGCGAGCTGCGCCTTCCGGTGTGCGGTTCTTGTGGCCACCGGTTCTGGCCGCCGTCCCCGGTGTGCCCACGCGATTTCCGCGGGGACATCGAGTGGGTGACCGACGCCGGCACCGGACGGGTGCACAGCTGGGTCCGGTTCCACAAGCGGTACTTCGCCGGGGACGAGGTGCCCTACGTCGTGGTGCAGGTCCGGCTGGACAGCGGCCCGAATCTGACCACCACCTGGACCGGCACGGCCGATCCGGTGCCAGGGGAACCGGTGAGGGTGTCCTTCCGCGAGGTCGGCGATTCCGTGTGGCTGCCGGAATTCGGGCCGGGTGACCACATATGAGCACGTCCCGTGAACTCGCGGCGCGGATCGGATCGGTCGGGGTGTGGCTGTCCGTGCTGGCGGAGGTCCCGGCCGACGAGGGCGCGAACGCGGCCCGCGTCGTCGAGGAACTCGGCTACGGTGCCCTGTGGGTCGGGGAATCCCCGGCGCACAAGGAAATCTTCACCCACGCCGCCCTGCTGCTCGGCGCGACCTCACGGCTGACCGTGGCCACGGGCGTCGCCACCATCTGGGCGCGGGACGCCATCGCCGCCGGAGCCGCGGCGCAGACCCTCGGCGAGGCCTTTCCCGGACGGTTCGTCCTCGGCCTCGGCACCAGCCACGCCGAGGCCGGGCGCGGACACGGTCACGACCGGCCGCTGACGGCGTTGCGCGAATACCTCGACCTGCTCGACGCGGACCCCTATCGCGGACCACGGCCCGACCGGCCGGTGCCCCGCGTCCTGGCCGCCCTGCGGCCCAGGATGCAGGAGTTGGCGCGCGACCGGAGCGCCGGGATGCACTCGTTCTTCGTGCCACCCGCCCACACGGCCGCGGCCCGCGAACGTCTCGGTCCCGGCCCGCTGCTCGTTCCCGAGCAGGCCGTGGTCGTCGACCCCGATCCCGGGCGGGCACGGGCGGTCGCGCGCGAACACATCGCTACCCGGCTCGCCCTGCGCAACTACGCGAACCACCTGCGCGCGCTGGGATTCGGTGCCGACGACCTCGATGGCGGCGGCAGCGACCGCCTGGTGGACGCCCTGGTCGCCTGGGGTGACGCGCCGCGGGTCGCCGCCCGGGTGCGCGAACACCTGGACGCGGGCGCGGACCACGTCGCGCTCCACCCGCTGACCCGGAGCCACGGCACGGAACCCGTGCTGGACCAGCTCCGGACGCTGGCTCCCGTACTCGTACCGCATGGAGGAACCACCCCGTGACCGATCGACTTGCCGACCGATACCGCGCGATCGAGGGCCGGTTCCAGCTGACCGGCGTCCAGGCGCTGGCCAGGTTGCCGATCGACGTCCGCCGCGCCGACCGGCGCGCGGGCCTGCGCACCGCCGCGTTCGTGTCCGGCTACGAGGGCTCTCCGCTCGGCGGGTACGACCTCGAGCTGGGCAGGCAGACCGAGTTGCTCGCCGAACACGATGTGGTGTTCCGGCCAGGCGTCAACGAGGAACTCGCGGCGACCGCGGTGCAGGGTGCGCAGTTGGCCGCCGGCTCGGCGCATCGGCGCGTCGACGGGGTCACCGGCTACTGGTACGGCAAGTCACCGGGGTTGGACCGCGCTTCGGATGCCTTACGGCACAACAACCTCATGGGCACCCACCGGCTCGGCGGGGCGCTGGCCCTTGTCGGCGACGATCCGGGTGCGAAGTCCTCGACGGTGCCCGGCAGCTCCGAGTTGTTGCTGGCCGATCTTGGCATGCCGACGTTGTACCCGGCCGATCCGCAGGAGGTGCTGGACCTGGGACAGCACGCGGTGGCGATGTCGCGTGCGTGCGGGCTCTGGGTCGGCTTCAAGATCGCCACCAACGTCGCGGACGGCACTGGAACCGTGGTGGTGCGGCCGGACCGCGTCCGCCCGGTCGCTCCGGATCCGATCGTCGACGGGCGGACGTTCGTCCACGAGATGACCGCGCGGATGCTGCAACCGGATCTCGGCAGGCTGGAACGCAGCCGGGACGGCGCCCGCCTCGAACTCGCGCGCCGGTACGCCGCTGCCAACGGTCTGAACACGATCGTCGGCGGCGAGGCCAGGGTCGGGATCGTCGCCGCGGGCAAAACCTTTTCGGACCTTCGGCAGGCGCTGGAGATCTTGGGCCTGGACGAACCGGAGCTGGACCGCCGCGGCGTGCGGCTGTTGCGGCTGGCGATGGTGCATCCGCTCGATCCGGAGATCATCGGCCGGTTCGCCGCGGGGCTGAGCGAAATCGTCGTGGTGGAAGAGAAACGTTCCTTCATCGAAGCCGCCGTCAAGGATCTGCTCTACGGCCGGGCCGGGGCTCCGGTCGTCAGCGGCAAACGCGACCCCGGCGGCGCCGCACTGGTCCCGGCCGACGGCGAACTGGACCCGGATCGCATCGCGGAAGCCCTGGCGTCCCGGCTGTGTGCGCACGGCGACTTCCCCTCCGTCGCTGCTTGGCGACCACCCAGGCGCACCATCGCACTCCCTCTGGCCGCCCGCACCCCGTACTTCTGCTCGGGCTGCCCGCACAACTCGTCCACGAAAGCCCCGGCGGGTTCATTGGTCGGCGCCGGCATCGGCTGCCACAGCCTGGTTTTGATGACGGACCAGGAACAGACCGGGGAGATCACCGGACTGACCCAGATGGGCGGCGAGGGCACCCAGTGGGTGGGCATGGCGCCCTTCGTGGGCAAGGAACACCTCGTGCAGAACCTCGGCGACGGTACCTTCCACCACTCGGGCAGCCTCGCGGTGCGCGCGGCCGTGGCCTCCGGCGTGAACATCACCTACAAGCTGCTGTACAACTCGGCGGTCGCGATGACCGGCGGGCAGCAGCCGACCGGAGTGCTCACCATCCCCCGGGTGATCGACGCCATGCGGGCCGAGGGGGTACGCCGGATCATCGTCACCACCGAGGACCCCGCCCGCTACCGCCGGGTCCGCCTGGGACGCGGCGTCCGGGTGTGGCACCGCGACCGGTTGCCCGAAGCACAGGAGACGCTCGCCCGCGTCCCGGGCGTGACGATGCTGATCCACGACCAGGAATGCGCGACGGAACTACGGCGCAAACGCAAACGCGGGCTCGCACCGGAACCACCGCAACGGGTGGTCATCAACGAACGGGTGTGTGAAGGCTGCGGCGACTGCGGAGAGAACTCGAACTGCCTATCGGTACAGCCGGTCGACACCGAGTTCGGCCGTAAGACCCGCATCGACCAGTCCTCTTGTAACAAGGACTTCTCCTGTCTGGCAGGGGATTGCCCATCGTTCCTCACCGTGATTCCCGGCAAGGACGCCGGATCCCGGCCGCTCGCAGACGCGCTACCGGACACCCTGCCGGAGCCCACCCGGATCGTCTCGGCCGAGCGGTTCACCGTGCGGGTGACCGGGGTCGGCGGTTCGGGCGTAGTCACGCTTTCGCAGATCCTCGCGACCGCGGCGAGCATCGCCGGCCTGCCGGTGCGGTCACTGGATCAAACCGGGCTCGCGCAGAAGGGCGGCGCGGTGGTCTCCGACGTCAAGATCGGCACGACGCACGCGAACAAGGCGAGCGAAGGCGAGTGCGACCTCTACCTCGGCGCCGACATCCTCGTCGCCGCCGATCCCCGTTACCTCTCCGTCACCGATCCGGGCCGCACCACCACCGTCGTCTCCACGTCGAAGGTCCCGACCGGGGCGATGGTCACCGACACCAGTGTCACCTTCCCCGAGGAAGCGGCACTGCTCGACCGGCTCCGCGAAGCGACCGCGACCGTGACCGATCTGGACGCCCGGGAGCTGGCCGAGACACTGTTCGGTCAGGACCAGTACGCCAACCTCCTGCTGACCGGGGTCGCCTACCAGCGTGGTGCGCTCCCCCTACCGGCGAAGGCGATCGAGGAAGCCATCTCCCGCAACGGGGTCCGCGTCGAGACCAATGTGCAGGCGTTCCGCAGGGGCCGGCAGTGGGTGGCGGACCGTCCGGCGCTGGAGGCCTTGCTCAGCAGGCTGCGCGGGGAACCCGAACCCGAACCCGCGCTCTCGCGGGCCGCGCGTGCGCTGCTGGCCGAGTTCGGTGCCGATGACGGCTCCGAACTCGCCAGGCTGCTCCGCATCCGCGTGCCCGAGTTGATCGCTTATCAGAGTGCCGCCTACGCGCGCCGGTACCTGGAGCACGTCGAACGGGTACGTCGTGCCGAAACCGGCGCGGTCCCGGGTGCGACGGCGCTGACCGAGGCCGTGGCACGGAACCTGCACAAGCTGATGGCCTACAAGGACGAGTACGAGGTCGCGCGGCTTTCCCTGGATCCAGCGCAGGAACGCCATATCCGCGCGCGTTTCGGTGCGGACGCTCGCATCAGGTACCGGCTGCATCCGCCGGTGCTCAAGGCACTCGGCATGCGCGGCAAAGTCGAGCTGGGTCCCTGGTTCAAACCGGTCTTCCGCATCCTCGTCACAGCGCGGCGGCTACGCGGGACCCGGCTGGATCCGTTCGGCCGCATGGCGATCCGCAGGCTGGAACGCGACCTGGTCGCCGAGTACGAACGCGTCATCGGTGAACTTGCCGAGAGGCTCGCGCCGGAAACTCATGCGCCGGCGGTGGAAGTGGCCAACTTGCCCGACCTGGTGCGCGGCTACGAGGACGTCAAACTCGGCACGGTCGAGGAATACCGGCGCACACTCACGCGGCGGATGGCCGAGGTCCGTACGGCGAAGGCCGATGCGCCATGCTGAAGGAACTGCGCCGCGCGCTGCCCGCCGAACGGGTGCTCACCGACCCCGACGTCCTTGCCGCGTATGCGCACGACGAGGCGACGTGGGCGCCGCACGAGATGCCGTTGGCCGTGGTGCGCGCCCACACCGCGGAGGAGATCCAGCAGACGGTGCGGGAGTGCCTGCGCCAGGGGATCCCGATCGTGCCGCGCGGCGCCGGCACCGGTCTTTCCGGCGGGGCGAACGCGGTGGCGGGCGGGATCATCCTGTCCACGGAACGGATGACCGCGATCCGCGAGATCAACACCGCCGAACGGCTTGCCGTGGTCGAACCCGGCGTCGTGAACGAGACGCTACGGACGGCGTGTGCGGAACACGGCCTGTGGTATCCACCAGATCCGGCGAGCGCTCCGTGGTCCACCATCGGCGGCAACGTGGCCACCAACGCCGGCGGGCTGTGCTGTGTCAAATACGGGGTCACCCGGGACTACGTGCTCGCACTGGAGGTCGTCACCGGCACCGGGGAGCTGGTCCGGCTCGGTCGCCGAACGGCCAAGGGCGTCGCCGGATACGACCTCACCGGGCTGATGGTCGGCTCCGAGGGCACCCTCGGCGTGGTCACGGAGATCACCGTGCGGTTGCGCGGGGCACAGGCGAGCGAACGCACGGTCGCGGGATACTTTCCCGGCCTGTCCGAAGCCGGTGACGCCATCGCGGCCATCGGCGCGTCCGGCGTCGTGCCGTCGGCGCTGGAATTGATCGACCGGCACACCCTCGCCGCGGTGGACGCCTGGAAGAACATGGGGCTCTCCTCCGAAGCCGAGGTGGTGCTGCTCGGCCGCACCGACGCACCCGGCGAAGCCGGCGAGTACGAAGCCGAGATCATGGCGGACTGCTTCTCCCTGGCAGGTGCCACGTGGGTCGCCGCGTCCTCCGACGCGGTGGAATCCGAGGCCTTGTTCGCCGCACGACGGCTCGCCTATCCCGCGCTCGAACGACTCGGCCCGGTGCTCACCGAGGACGTGTGCGTGCCGATCTCCGCGGTACCGGAAATGCTGCGGAGGATCGAGGGGATCGGGGCGCGCCATGAGGTGCGGATCGCGAACGTGGCGCACGCCGGTGACGGGAACCTGCATCCGGTGCTGGTCGTCCCTGCCGATGATCCGGCCGCGCGCGTGAGAGCACAGGCCGCGTTCGAAGAGATCTTGACCGAGGCGATCGCGCTCGGCGGCACGGTGACCGGGGAACACGGCGTCGGGCTCCTCAAGCGCGGCGGCCTGAGCCGGGAGCTCTCGGCACCGGTGCTGGCCATGCACGCGGCGGTCAAACAAGCACTCGATCCGCGGGGAATCTTCAATCCGGGCAAGGTGATCGCGTCATGCGCGCGGCGATCTTGACTCGTCCCGGCGGTCCCGAGGCGATGACGATCGCCGAGCTGGAACGTCCGGAGCCCGGGCCTGGCGAGGTGCTCGTCGAGGTCGCGGCCTGCGGAGTGTGCGGGCACGACCAGGCCGACCGCGCCGGGCTGCTGAGTGTCCCGTTGCCGGTGGTCCTCGGACACGAGATCTCCGGGACCGTCGTGGCCGTCGGCCCAAGCGTTACTCGGTTCTCCGTCGGGAACCAGGTCGCGGCGAAGCAGTTCGGCACCTGCGGCCGATGCGGACCGTGCGCGAACGGCGACGAGCTTCGGTGCGCGCGACGAGCGTTCCTGTACGGCGGATTCGCCGAATACGCCGTACTCCCCCAGTCTGCTCTGTTGCGGGTGCCGCCCGGCGTCCACCTGGCCGAAGCAGCGATCGCCGCCTGCGCGGTGGGGACCGGACTGCAAGCGCTGCGCCGCATCGCGCGAGTCGAGCCCGGCGAGACTGTGCTCGTCACCGGGGCCGGTGGCGGGCTCGGACTGCACGCCGTTCAGGTCGCCGTCGCGCTCGGCGCCCGGGTGCTCGCATACACCGGTGATCCGGACAAGACGGAGCAGCTGCGGAAATACGGCGCCGCGCACGTGGTGACCGCGGGGAACACCGCTTGGCAGGACATCCTCGACGCGACCGGAGGCCGGGGCGTCGACGTCGTACTGGACAACACCGGGCATCCGGCCGTGTTCCGGCAGGCTTTCCGCGCTCTCGCCCATGCCGGGAGGTACGTGCTGACCGGACAGGTCGGCGGCGAGCCGATCCGAGTCCATCCGGCCTTCGTGTTCGCGAAGGAAGCCACGATCACCGGCTCCGGCTCAACCCTGCTGACCACCTTCGCCGATGCCTTGGACCTGGTCGCCGAGGGCAAGGTGCGGCCCGTGATGACCACCTATCCCCTCGACGACGTCGTCGGCGCCTTCACCGATCTCGACGAACGCCGGGTGACCGGGCGCGCCGTCCTCGTTCCCGGTTCCCGATCTGGAGGTCATCGATGACCAGACCCTTGACCGGCACTCATATCGTCGAATGCGCGAGTTTCGTCGCCGGCCCGACCGGCGGCATGACGCTGGCGCAGCTGGGCGCCGACGTGATCCGCGTCGATCCGGTCGGCGGCGGCAGCGACCACTTTCGCTGGCCGATCGCGCCGACGGGCGAAAGCTACTACTGGGCCTCGTTGAACAAGGGCAAACGCTCGGTCGCGATCGACCTGCGCGACCCGGAAGGCCGTGAGCTCGTCGTCGCGCTGGCGACCGCCGCGGGGCCCGGCCGCGGGGTGCTGATCGACAACGCGATCGGACGGCCATGGCTGGCCCACGAACGGTTGGCAGCGCGCCGATCCGACCTGATCCATGTGCGCGTACAGGGCTATCCGGACGGCCGCCCCGCGGTGGACTACACCGTCAACGCCGAGTCCGGGGTTCCGCGGATCACCGGCGGCGACGGCTGGGCCGCACCGGTGAATCACGTGCTGCCGGCCTGGGACCTGGTCACCGGGTTGAGCGTCGCCACGGGGGTGCTCGCGGCGCTGAACCAGCGCGCTCGCACGGGAACGGGCGCCTACGTCGAATTGGCCCTCTCCGATGTGGCGCTCGCCGGCGTCGCCAATCTCGGCTGGCTCTCCGAGGCCGCCGACCGGCACGGGGAACGGCCACGGCACGGCAACCACGTCTACGGCAGTTTCGGCGTCGACTTCGCCTGCCGGGACGACGCGCGGGTGATGGTCGTGGCGCTCACCGACGGCCAGTGGCGGGCGCTGCAGTCCGCGACCGGTACCGCGGAGGTGTTCGCCGCGCTGGAACAGGCGTTGGACGCGGATCTGCGCGACGAGGCCGAGCGGTACCGGCTGCGCGAGACGATCGCGGCGGTACTGCGGCCCTGGTTCGCCGCGCGCGATCTCGACGAGGTGGGCAAGGAACTGGACGCCGCACGGGTGCTGTGGGGCCGTTATCGCGGCATGGCCGACCTGGTGGCCGACCACCAGGAGAAGGCGCACGAGGTGCTCGCCGACCTGCGGCTGCCGAGCGGCGGCTCCGCCATCACCGCGCGGTCCCCGCTGCGGTTCTCCGGCGAACGCGGTCCCGTCGGCGAATGCCCGGTGCTCGGCGGGGACACCGATTCCGTGCTGGCCGAGGTGCTCGGCCTCACCGCCGCCGAACTCGGCGGCCTGCACGACCGGCGGGTGATCGCCACGCCGGACAACGCGAAACACCAGGACAAGGAGTCACGTTGACCATCACCACGGATTCGAGCACCGATCTGGATCGGACCCGGTTCTTCATCGACGGCGCATGGGTGGCGCCGAAGGGAACCGAGACCCATGTGGCCCTGGAGGCGGCCACCGAGACCCCCTTGGGCACTGCCGCCCTTGGCACCGACGCCGACATCGACGCCGCGGTCCGCGCCGCCCGCCGTGCACTGGACGAGGGACCGTGGGGCCGGACGACCGCGGCCGAACGCGCGGCGGTCATGCGCCGGTTCGCCGAGGCGCTGGCCGCCCGCGCCGCCGACACCGCGACCCTGGTCAGCCGGGAGAACGGGATGCCGATCGGGCTGTCGAACGCCTTCAACGGGGATGCTCCCGCCGGCCTGCTGACCATGTACGCGGACCAGATCGAGACGATGCCGTTGGAAGAGATCCGGCCGAGCCCTTCCGGGTCCACGGTCGTCCGCCGCGCCCCGGTCGGCGTGGTCGGGGCGATCACACCGTGGAACTACCCGCAGGTGCTCGCGATGATGAAGATCGCCCCGGCGTTGGCCGCGGGCTGCACCGTGGTGCTCAAACCCTCTCCCGAAACCGCGCTGGACGGCTACGTCCTCGGCGATGCCGCCGCCGAGGCCGGGCTGCCACCGGGCGTGCTCAACATCGTCGTCGCCGGCCGGGAATCCGGTGCCGCGCTGGTCACGCATCCGCTGGTGGACAAGATCGCGTTCACCGGCTCGACCGCGGCGGGCCGGGTCATCGGCGCCGAATGCGGGCGGCTGATCCGGCGGTGCACGCTGGAACTGGGCGGAAAGTCCGCGGCCATCGTGCTCGACGACGTCGATCTGGACACCTTCGTCGCAGGCTTGGACAACGCCTGCTTCCAGAACAACGGCCAGACCTGCACCGTGCAGTCGCGGATCCTCGCGCCGCGCTCGCGTTACGCCGAGGTGGTCGACGCGGTCGCGCAGTTCGCGCGGGAGATGATCGTGGGCGATCCGCTCGACCCGGCCGTCACCTGCGGTCCGATGGCCAGCAAGGCACAGCTCGACCGGGTCCTCGGCTACCTCGACCTCGGACGCGCTTCCGACGCTCGTCTGGTGACCGGCGGTGGCCGTCCCGCGCATCTCTCCCGTGGCTGGTTCGTGGAACCCACCGTGTTCGCCGACGTGGACAACCGCGAGCGGATCGCGCAGGAGGAGATCTTCGGCCCCGTCGTCACCATCACCCCGTACGACGATGAGGACGAGGCGGTCCGCATCGCCAACGACAGTGAGTACGGGCTCGGCGGTTCGGTCTGGACCACCGACGAGGACCGTGGCCTCGCGCTCGCCCGCCGGGTACGGACCGGGACGATCGGCGTCAACTACTACCTGCAGGACCTCGGTGCCCCCTTCGGTGGCATGAAAGGCAGCGGCATCGGCCGCGAACTCGGCCCCGAGGCCGTCGGCGACTACCTGGAATTCCAGTCCATCTACGCCGGCGCCGACCAGCTCGACCACTGAGCACCACGTCTCCGGAGCCGCTCCCCCGCGGCTCCGGAGACCCGCGACCCTGGAGGACAGAACCGTGCTCACCCACCGACGTGTGACCACCGCCGGGCTCATCGCCTCACTCGCTCTGACGACGGCCTGCGCCACCGGCAACCGTGCCACCGCCGACCGTCCAGCCGGCTATCGGGTCGAACGGCTCGTCGACGGCACCGCCCTGCACACGATCAACGGCCTCGCTCTCACTCCTGATGGCGACTTCCTCACCACCGGCCTCGCCAGCGAAACCCTCTCCAGGTTCGACCGCGAGACGGGAACGACAAGCGGCTTGGTTGGCCCGCGTGAGGGGCGCTCCGACGACCTCGTCGTCGGTCCCTCGGGCGAGATCTTCTGGACCGACCCGTTGGCCGGAGCCGTGAAGGGGCGCGCGCCCGACGGCCGGATCCGCACCGTCGCCCGCGACCTTCCCGGTGTCAACTCCATCGCATTCGACCGATCCCGGCGGCATCTGTATGTCGGACAGACCTTTTTCGCCGACGCGCTTTGGGAGATCGACCCGCAGGGCGCCGCCGGGCCTCGGCTCGTCGCGCGCGATCTCGGTTCGCTCAACGCCTTCGCGTTCGGTCCGGACGGAATGATCTACGGCCCGCTCGGCAAGCGCGGGCAGGTGGCCCGCATCGACCCGCGGACCGGTGCCGCCTCGACCGTCGCCACCGGATTCCGGCAGCCGGTGTCGGTCCGCTTCGATTCCCGTGATCGCCTGCACGCTCTCGATGGAGCGACCGGACAACTGATCCGGATCGACCCCGCGACCGGCGCCAAGAACACTGTCTCGACCTTGCCCGCCGCTGCCGACAACATGGTCATCGGGCCGCGAGACCACGCCTATGTCAGCAACATGGCCGACAGCTCGATCACCGATGTCGACCTCGACAGCGGCGCCGCCAAGACCTTGACGTCGAGCCCGCTCGCCTTTCCCCAGGACATCGACTTCGACGGAAATACCCTCTTCGTCGCCGACAGCACGGCGCTGCGCACCGTGAACCCGGCCACCGGGGAGGTCGGCGAGATCGCGCGGCGGTTGTCCTCCGAACTGGAATTCCCGTCCGGGATCAGTGTCACCACCCGGCATATCGTGCTCACCTCCGAGCTCATCGGGACCATCCAGGTCATCGATCGCACGACCGGCCACCCGGTCCGCGAAGTCCACGGCCTGACCACGCCGTCCGACGCCGTCGAGCTACCAGACGGCAGTCTCGTCGTCTCCGAACCTTCGAACGGCCGGATACTCCACGTCGTGGGCGACAAACCTCGTCCGCTCGCCGAGAACCTCGGGGCTCCGACCGGTCTCGCCCTCACCCGGCAGGGCCGGATGCTCGCCACCGACACGACAGGTGGCCGGCTGCTCGAAATCGATCTCGCGACCGGTGGGGTCACCGAGATCGCAGGTGGACTCGGCGCACCCCGGGCGGTCGCCGTCCGGCCGGACGGATCGGTGGTCGTCCTCGACGCGGCCGGTGGCCGCGCGATCTCGGTCGACGCGCGCGGAGAGCAGCATGTGCTGGCCGATGGCCTCGCGACCGGTCACCTGACGGTGCCGTACGCCCGGTCCGGAGGAATCGCGATCGGCCCCGACGGCACCGTCTACGTCGCCGCGGACCGGGACAACGCCCTCGACAAGATCCAGAAGACGGATCGATGAACCAGCGGCCCTTCCGCTTCGGCGTCAACCTGCTCACCCCGTCGTCACGCGCCGAATGGCAAGCACGCTGCCGGGAAGCCGAAGACCTGGGCTACGACGTCATCGCGGTGCCCGACCATCTGGGCCTGCCGGCACCGCTGCCCGCCCTCGTTTCGGCCGCCGAAGCCACGACCCGTCCTCGTCTCTCGGTCTTCGTCCTCAACGCCGGGTTCTACCATCCGGCCCTGCTCGCCCGCGACCTCGCCGGCACGGACGCGTTGCTGGACGGGCGACTCGAGATCGGGCTCGGAACGGGTTATGTCAAAGCCGAGTTCGACACCGCCGGGATTCCCTGGCGCGGCGCGGCCGAGCGGGTCGACCACCTCGAGCGCACCGTGCTCGAGGTGCGCCGGCTGCTCGCCGATCCCCGGCACCGGCCACGACCGGTCCAACGGCCGACGCCGCCCGTGAGCGTCGCGGGCAATGGGGCACGAGTGCTCCGGATCGCCGCGATGCACGCCGACACCGTCGCGTTCAGCGGTGCCGCACCCGGCCGGAATCCCGGCATGCTCCGGTTCCTCGGCCCGGAAGCGCTCGCCCAGCGGGTGGCTCACGTGCGGCAGGCCGCGTCACACCGATTCGCCGATCTGGAGCTCAACCTGCTCGTCCACGCGGTCGCGATCGACGGTGCTCGCCGGGAGGCGGTCGACCGGTTGCCCCGGTTCGAGCACCAGCTGTCCGACCACGACCTGGCACGGGTTCCCACCGTCCTTTCAGGACACCCGTCTGAAGTCGCGGAAACACTTCATCGGTATCGCGAGGAGTTCGGGTTCACCTACTTCACGGTTCCCGAGCCCGCGATGCGCGAATTCGCCCGTGTTGTCGCCGCATCGAGAGGTTGAGACATGCCCCGTTTGGCCCAGACCGCCGGTTTGACCGACGTGCAGTCCGAAATCCTGGCCACGGTCCGCCAGTTCGTGGACAAGGAGGTCATCCCCCGCGCGCAGGAGCTGGAGCATTCCGACACCTATCCCGCCGACATCGTCGAGGGGATGAAGGAGATGGGCCTGTTCGGGCTCACCATCCCGGAGGA
>NZ_JBHXIB010000024.1:0-119287 GCF_042723975.1 Amycolatopsis sp. NPDC058340
GGCCAGGGCGGGAAGAGTGAGCGGTCTGAGGTGTTCCTCTACATGGATCTGAACACCTACCTCGGGCTCAACGACGATCCCGCCGAGATGGCCGGACACGGGCATATCCCGGCGCCGCTGGCCCGGCACATCGCCAGCGGGCCGAACACCGTGCTGCGGCGGATCATCACCGACCCCCTCTCCGGGCAGGTTCTGGATCTCGGCCGCAACCGGTACCGGCCCACCGCCGGGTTGGACGAGTTCGTGCGGGTGCGGGATCGTGAGTGCCGAAGACCCGGCTGCCACCGCCCCGCCCAAGCCTGCGACCTCGATCATTCGCTGCCGTGGCAGCACGGTGGCCATACCGCGGATACCGAGCTGGTCGACTTGTGTCGCCGCGACCACCGCCTGAAAGACGAACCCGGCTGGAACTACCAACTGAGCTCGGGCGGCACCCTCACCATCACCACACCCACCGGACAACGACACGACAGCACACCCCCACCACTGCATCAGCCTCGCGCTGAGGAGCCACCGCCGTTCTGAGCTGTCGCCGGGAAATGGCGACGATGCTGGGAGTCTGTCGATCGGTATGGCTGTGTGGCCGGGGATTGCGCGGCTGTGTGGGAGCGGGCTTCACGCGAGGTCCTGATCGTGGGGCGAGCCCGGTCCGATATCGGGCTGGTCGGTCTGGAGTTAGCGGACCTCGCGCCGACGAGCCGCCACCGTTCTGAGCTGTCGCTGGGAAATGGCGACGATGCTGTGAGTTCGCCGATCGGTATGGGTGTGGCCGGAGAATGAGGAGAACCGCGTGGCTGTGCGAGAGCGGCTTCACTCGTGGTCCTGATCGTGCGGCAAGCCTGGTCCGGTATCGGGCTTGGCCCGTCCAGAGCTACGACAGCGGGCCTCGCGCCAACGAGCCACCGTTTTGAGCTGTCGCTGGGAAATGGCGACGATGCTGTGAGTTCGCCGATCGGCAAGGCTGTGTGGCCGGTGATCGCGTGGCTGCGTGGGAGCGGCTTCACTCGTGGTCCTGATCGTGCGGCAACCCCAGTCCGATATCGAGCTGGCCGGTCCGGAGTTGGCGGGCCTCGCGCCGACGAGCCGCCACCGTTCTGAGCTGTCGCCGGAAATCGGCAACGACGCTGTGAGGTCGCCGATCGGTATGGGTGTGGCCGGAGAACGCGTGGGAGCGGGCTTCACGCGAGGTCCTGATCACAGGGCAACTCCGGCCCGATATCGAGCTGGCCGGTCTGGAGTAACGAAACCGAGCTCGCCGGTCCAGAGTAACGACAGCGAGCCTCGCGCCGGCGAGCCACCGTTCCGAGCCGTCGCCGGGAACGCGAGGGGTGAGGCAAACGTCGCGGGCGAGGCAGCGGTGGGCTGAAGATTCTCTTCGCCGAGCCGAGTCTGATGCGACGAAAGGAGCTTTCGCCCGCCCCGGTGAACCGGACATCGTGACCCCAATCAGATGTTCGATCGGTGTGCGGCGCCCCTTCCCCTCGACAAGTTCGCAGGTGTGTTGCCGGAAATCGGCAATGGTTCAGGCGTGGGCCGAGTCATCAGGTGCCGCTGTCGCCGGAAGACGACCACCGCTCGATGTCGAGGACGTCGTCACGCGGCCACTATTCGTCAGGGGCACATCCGTCGTCGAAATCCGGCAACCAAGCGGGCCCGGGCGCCGGTGACCGCTGCTGCCTGCCCGCTCTCGAAATATCCCGCATTGCCGAAATTCGGCGACAGCCGGGCGTCAGCCCATACGACACAAGCCTTACCGCACAACAGAATCCCGGACGGGCCGCACTCCGGCCTCCAAGGACGAGTCACGCGAAGGCTCCCGCACCACCAAAGTCGCCACGAAGGTCAGCCCGATGCACCCGGTGACCCACCAGAAGAACACGCTCTCGTGCCCCGCCTGTTTCAAAGCCAGCGCGATCGGCTCCGAAAGCCCGCCGAACACCGCGGTCGCCAGGGCGTGTGGCAGGCCGACGCCGAGCGCGCGGACGTTGGTGGGGAACATTTCCGCCTTGATGATGGCCGACAAGGCCGTGTAGCCGCTGAGGAACACCATGGCGGTGATCATGAGCAGGAAGGCGATCCACGGATTCGCCGTCCGCCCCACGAGCGTCATGATCGGCACGGTCAGGAGCATGCCGCCGACGGAGAAGCCGAACATGACCGGGCGACGACCCCAGCGGTCGGAAAGGGCGCCGGCGACCGGCTGCATGAAGATGAACAGGAACAGGGCGGCGAAACCGATGAGCGAAGCGGTCGGCTTGGGGATCCCGGCGGTGTTCACCATGTACTTCTGCAGATAGCTGGTGAAGGTGTAGAACGCCACCGTCCCGCCGATGGCGAGACCGAGGACGGCGAGGACCTGGCGGCGGTGTTCGCGCAGCAGGACCCGCAAGCCGCCAGGCGGCGAACCGGCGGCGGATGAGCGCTGGAAGTGTTCCGATTCCACCATGTTCCGGCGGAGGTACATCACCACGAGCCCGGCGATCGCGCCGAGCACGAACGGGATCCGCCAGCCCCACGCGTACATCTGCGCTTCGGTGAGCAGCGACTGCATCACGATCATCACCAGCAGCGCCGAGAGCTGCCCGACGGTGATCGAGACGTACTGGAAGCTCGAGTAGAACCCGCGTCGCCGCGGAGTGGCGATCTCGGACAGGTAGGTCGCGCTCGAACCGAATTCGCCGCCCACCGAGAGACCCTGCGCGAGCCGGGCGACCACCAGAATCACGGGCGCGAGGATGCCGATCGACGAATAGCCCGGCGTGAGCGCGATGGCCAGCGAGCCGAAGCTCATCAGCGTCACGGACAGCGTCAGCGCCGCCCGGCGGCCGAACCTGTCCGCGTAGAGGCCCAGGAGCCAGCCGCCGAGCGGACGCATCAGGAACCCGACGGCGAACACGACGGCCGTCGAAAGCAACTGCGCCGTCAGGTTCCCCTCGGGGAAGAAACTGGCCGCGAAGTAGATGCTGAAGGACGCGTAGACGAACCAGTCGTACCACTCGACCAGGTTTCCGAGGCAGCCGCGCACCACGTTCGCGACGACGCCGGGCTTCTTGTGCGGCAAGGGAAGCTCCTTCGCTCCGGGAATTGCCGACCATCATGAGCTGTGATCCCTGCGGTTGAGAAATAGAAATCCGCGATGGACACATACCCGGCCGGCATGGTCTACCCGAGGAAGTCGCTCACCAGGTCGCTCGATTCGGGACGGCACTCGTCGAAGTAGGCGTGCCGTGCCCCGGCGAAAAGATGCATCCGCGCGTCGGGAATCCGGTCGGTCAGCAACGGCGCGTTCGCCACCGGTGCGAGCAGATCGTCGTCGCCGTGCAGGACCAGGGTGGGCGCCGTGATCTCCGGAAGCGCGTCCCAGGCGTCGTGGGTGTTGCTCGCGACGAGATGCCCGCGCACCGCGTGTGGCGGCATGCCGTGCGCGCCCAGCACCCGGTACGGGCCGGGATTGGCCGCTCGCCAAGCGGGCGTGTACATCAGGTCTTCAAGCGTCTCTCGCGCCTCCACCGAAGATCGCCGCGCCAGGGCCAGCCGCACGTCGTTCGATCGCTCGACACCGTGCGTGCCGCCCGGCGTGGTGCAGCCGAGAACCAGCCGCCGCACGCGATCGGGATACCGCGCGGCGACCCACTGCGCGACGCGCCCGCCCATCGAGGTGCCGTAGACATCGGCCTCGCCGACCCCGAGGCCGTCGAGCACCGCGATCACATCGTCCGCGAAACCCGTTGTGGAGTAGGCGGAATCGGGTGCGTCACTGGCGCCGGTGCCGCGATAGTCCATGGTGATCGTGCTCGGGAAGTCCCCGCGCGTGCGGTCCCACCACGTGTGGTCGTTCGCCTGCCCGGCCAGCAGGACGAGCGGCCTTCCCGTGCCATGCCACTGGTAGGCCAGCCGCGTGCCGTCGTCGGCGACGACGTGGCCGGTGCGGGGGAGCGTGCTCATTCTTCTCCTGTTCGGTCTTCCCAGAGCCGCGCCGAGGGCCACTCGCCCTCGCTCACGGTGTGGTGGATCTGCCGGACCAATGCCCGGGCGACGGCGTCGACGGCGGGCGTGACGCGTCCCGTCCTCGGCGTGCCGAGGACGACGGTCCGCCAGATCTCCGGTTCGCATACCGGAGCCGCGCTCAGCGCGCCGTCGGCGACGTCCGCCGCGATACCGATGCCGGGCAGGATCGTCCAGCCGTGCCCGCCGAGCACGAGGCGTTTCTGCAAGGTCATGGCGTTGGTCTGCACGGTGACCTCCGCTTCCGTGCCGGCCTCACGGGCCGCGCCGTCGATGAGGGTGCGCAACGCGTGTCCCTCGGACGGCATGACCAGCGGATGCGCGGCGACCTCGGCGAACGGGACCGGCCGCGCGGGATCGAGCCCGGCCGACGGGGGAGCGACCGCCCAGAGCCGTTCGCGGACCAGCGGGCGGACGTTGAGCGACGGCGTACTGGTCAGGTTGTAGAGCAGGCTCAGATCGACGTCACCGTCGTCGATCCACCGTTGGAGATGCCCGGAGTACGCGGTGAGCAGCCGCAATTCGATCCCCGGATGCTCACGCAGCACAGCCGTGGTCAGCGGCGCGGCGAGCCGTTCGGCGGCGCTCTCCAGCAGGCCGACCGTGACGATCCCGGTGACCACCCCGGGTTTCGGGGCCAGCTCCGCCCGGGCCCGGTCGAGTTCGGTGAGTGCCCGTCGTGCCCGTTCGACGAGCGTCGCGCCCGCCTCGGTCGGGCGCATTCCGTGGCGGGTCCGCTCGAACAACGGCACCCCGAGTTCCTGTTCCAAGGTGCGGATCTGCCGGGTGACCGCGGGCTGGACCAGGTGCAGCAGCTCGGCCGCGCGGGTCACGCTGCCGACCTCGGCGACCGTCACCAACGCCTTGAGCTGCTTGAAGTCCACCGTCGTCCTTTCACATCGCGGACCGGTATGCGGCTATCATGATTCGGTATTTCACATACCGTCTCATCATCGCTCATGATAACCACATGACCGAGGAAGAGACCGAGATCGTCGCCCTCGTGGCCGAGTTCGTGGATCGCGAGGTCCGGCCCGTCGCCCGGGAGCTCGACCACGCGAACACCTATCCCGGCGAGCTCATCGAGAAGATGAAGGCGATGGGCGTGTTCGGGCTGGCCGTGCCCGAGCCGTGGGGCGAGACCCAGGTCTCCGCCCAGTGCTACGCGTCGGTGACGGAAGAGCTCGCGCGCGGCTGGATGAGCCTCGCCGGCGCGATGGGCGGCCACACCGTCGTCGCGAAACTCCTTGCCACGTATGGCACACAGGAGCAGAAGGACACCTACCTGCCGAGGATGGCGACGGGCGAGATCCGCGCGACGATGGCGCTCACCGAACCCGGTGGCGGCTCGGATCTGCAGGCACTCCGCACCACCGCGCGCCGCGAGGGCGACGAGTACGTGATCAACGGCAGCAAGACCTGGATCACCAACGCGCGCCGGTCCCGGCTGGTCGCGCTGCTGTGCAAGACCGACCCCGCCGCCGAACCCGCGCACAAGGGGATCTCCGTCCTGCTGGTGGAGAAGGGACCCGGTTTCGAGGTCTCGCGGGATCTGCCCAAGCTCGGCTACAAGGGCGTCGAGAGCTGTGAACTGTCCTTCGATGATTTCCGCGCACCGGCGACGGCGTTGCTCGGTGGAGTGGAGGGGCGCGGTTTCGCGCAGATGATGCGGGGCCTGGAGATCGGCCGGATCCAGGTCGCCGCCCGGGCACTCGGCGTCGGGCGGGCCGCGCTCGAGGATTCCCTGCGCTACGCCCAGGAACGCGAGAGCTTCGGCAAGCCGATCTGGCGGCACCAGTCGGTCGGCAACCATCTCGCGGACATGGCGACCAAACTCGAGGCCGCGCGCCAGCTGGTGCACCACGCGGCGCGCCGCTACGACTCGGGCGAACGCGCGGATCTGGAGGCCGGGATGGCGAAACTGTTCGCCTCCGAGGCCGCGATGGAGATCGCGCTCGACGCGGTCCGCATCCACGGCGGCTACGGCTATTCGACGGAGTACGACGTCGAGCGGTACTTCCGCGATGCCCCTTTGATGATCGTCGGCGAGGGCACCAACGAGATCCAGCGCGGCGTGATCGCACGCCAGCTGATCGAACGGCACCGCATCCCGTCCTGAACACCGAGGAAGGCTTCATGCGCCAACCACTCGAGGGAATCACCGTCGTCGCGCTGGAACAGGCGGTCGCCGCGCCTTTCGCCTCACGCCAGCTCGCCGACCTCGGCGCGCGCGTGATCAAGATCGAACGCCGCGGCGTCGGCGACTTCGCCCGCGACTACGACCGGACCGTGCACGGGCAATCGAGCTACTTCGTCTGGCTCAACCGGGGCAAGGAGAGCGTCGAACTCGACATCAAGGATCCGGAGGACCGGGCGCTGCTCGGCGCGATGATCGGCCGGGCGGACGTCTTCCTGCAGAACCTCGCCCCGGGAGCGGTGGAACGGCTCGGCCTCGACGCCGGGACGCTGCGCGCGGAACGTCCTGAGCTGATCCACTGTTCGGTCTCGGGCTACGGTCCGGAGGGTCCATATCGGACGAAGAAGGCCTACGATCTGCTGGTGCAGTGCGAAACCGGGCTCGTGATGTCCACCGGAACGCCGGAGACCCCGGCCAAGGCGGGGATCTCGATCGCCGACATCGCCACCGGGATGTACGCCTACAGTGGCATCCTCACCGCGCTGTACGAGCGCGAGCGCACCGGCGAGGGGGCCAGCCTGCACGTCGCGATGATCGATTCGCTCGGCGAATGGATGAGCCAGCCCGCCTATTTCTCCCGCTACGGCCAGGAACCACCGAGGCGCACGGCGGCGGCGCATCCGTCGATCTCGCCGTACGGGCCGTTCCGCACCGGTGACGACAAGGTCTTCCTGAGTGTCCAAAGTGAACGGGAGTGGGTCGTGCTCTGCCGGGACGTCCTGGCGCGCCCCGAACTCGCCGGAGATCCGCGTTTCCGCACCAACGACGACCGCGTGGGCAACGACGGCGAGCTCACCGAGATCCTGGAAGAGACCTTCAGCGGCCTGACCGCGGACGAGGTCGGGGACCTGCTGGAGCGGGCCGGGATCGCCAATGCCCGCTTGCGGACGCCCGAGCAGTTCACCCGGCATCCGCAGCTGACCGCGCGGAACCGGTGGCGTGCGGTGGAAACCCCGGCGGGCCCGCTGGAGGCGCTGCTCCCGCCGGTCGAGGTCGACGGCCGCGAACCGGCGATGGGGCCGGTGCCCGCGCTGGGAGCGCACAACGAGTCGATCCGGGCCGAGTTCGGTGCCCGGCAGGAGGTGCGAACGTGAAGGAGATCCTGCAGCCCGGCCCCGCGGAGGCGCTGGCCTCGCTGCTCGACGTCGGCCTACCGGATCTGGACCGCGACGGCCTGCCCCTGCTGTGGCACTGGTTCTACCTGCTCGACCGGCCCGCGCAGGCCGATCTGGGACCGGACGGCCATCCGGTCCGTGGCGTGATCCCCGCGCCACCGGAGCCGGGTCGCCGCCGGATGTGGGCAGGCGGGCGAGTGCGGACGCTGGGGCCGTTGCGGTGCGGGCTGCCCGCCGAACGGCATACGGAAGTGCTTTCCACACAGGAAAAACAGGGCCGCACCGGACGGCTGACCTTCGTCGTGACCGGCCACAAGATCGTTCAGGACGGCGAAGTCGTGGTCGAAGAGGAGCAGGACATCGTCTACCGCGACGCCGCTTCCGGCCGGGCCGAGACGGCCGCCGAACAGCCGGAAGTGCCGCCAGCGGAGGACGAATGGGCGATCGACGTCTCGCCGACCCTGCTGTTCCGCTTCTCTGCGCTGACCTACAACGCCCACCGCATCCACTACGACCGCGACTACGCCCGCGATGTCGAGGGCTATCCGGGGCTGCTCACCCACGGCCCGTTGCAGGCGCTCGCGATGGCCGAGGCCGCCCGGCGGCGGGGGAGCTCCGGCCGACTGGCCTTCGACTACCGCCTCGTCTCGCCCCTGTTCGATCATCAGGGCATGATCGTCCGGGCGGGCGAGGGCGTCACCTCCGTACGCGATCGTCACGGACGGCGGACGGCGACCGGGACGGTGCGGAGCCTCGACCAGTGAACGAAATCCTGAGCGGCGCCAAGACCTTCCTGTTCGTCCCCGGTCACCGGCCGGACCGGTTCGCCAAGGCGGCGGCGAGCGGTGCCGACGTCGTGATCCTCGACCTGGAGGACGCCGTCGCGCCCGAGCGGAAGGAGGCCGCCCGCGAACACGTCCGGGCGTGGCTGGACGAAGGTCATCAGGCGATCGTCCGGATCAATGCCGCCGGAACCGTTTGGTACCACGACGACGTCGCGGCCATCGGCCGTGCGCTCGCGGTGATGCCGCCCAAGGCCGAGGATCCCGCCGAGATCGATTCCCTCGCCGGACGGCTGCCGGGGGTCCCGATCGTGCCGCTGGTGGAGACGGCGGCCGGGATCGCGAACGCGGTGGCCGTCTGCGGCGCGGACGCGGTGGTGCGGCCCGCTTTCGGCAGTGTCGACCTGGCCGCGCAGCTCGGTGTCGACCACCGGTCGCACGAGGCGTTGCGGTACGCGCGGTCCGCGCTCGTCGTCGCCGCGGCGGCCGCGGGCCGGGCGGCCCCGATCGACGGCGTCACCACGGCACTCGACGACGAAGCCGCGCTCACCGCCGACCTCGAACACGCCAGGACCCTCGGCTTCACCGGGAAACTCTGCGTGCACCCGCGCCAGGTCGCGGTCGCCGATCGTGGACTGGCCCCGGCGGCGAGCGAAATCGAGTGGGCGAGAAGCATCGCCGCCCTGGTGGGCGACGGCTCGGTGGCCGTGGCCGGCGGCCAGATGATCGACAAACCGGTCGAAGCCAGGGCGAGGTCGATCCTCCAGCGCGCGGGTGAGCCATTCCGACCAGCCGGATGACGCCGATGGGCCTGGTAGCGCCCCTGGAGCGGCGGTAGCGTTCCGGCGGGCGGACTTTTCGTTACGCGCGAACGGAAAGGAGGCGTGGTCCGATGCACGAACCGAAGGTGACGGAATTCGCGACCACCGATCCGGAACAGGCTTGTGCCCTGCTCGCCGAGACCTACCGCGACAATCGCCTGCGGGTCCGCGGCAGTGCCGAAAGCTACCGTTTCGAGCACAATCGCTGTGATCTCGGCGAAGTGCATTTCGACTCCCTGCACAACACGCTGACCACGGAGGTCGTCGTCCAGCCGCTGGGCAGGATGGTGCTGCTGCGGGTGCTGGACGGCGAGCAGGAACTCGACGACGGGGTCAACGATCGCAGGCTCGGTCCGGGAGACGTGTTCGCCGGCCCGCATCCCGGTCGCGAGTACCGGACGGGACTGCACGGCACGCGCCTGCAGATCACCGGGATCGACCTCTCGCTGTTCGACGGGCTGCAGGACGGCGAGGTGATCGAGCGGTTGCGCTACGAGCCCGTGAGTCCCGAGAAGGCGCGGCGGTGGTGCCGGACCGTCGGGTACATGACCACCTTGTTCACCGAGCCGGGGGTGGAGAACGGCCCGCTGGTGCTCGGCGCGGCGGGCAGGCTGATGGCGGCCATGGCACTCGACACCTTCACCACGGGCGCGGGCGAAGACCGGCCGTCCGACCGCAGGGACGCCCTTCCGGACACGGTGCGCCGCGGGATCGCCTTCCTGGAGGCGAATCCGGACCTCGATCTCGGTGTCGCCGACATCGCCCGCGCCTGCCGGGTCTCGGTGCGCGCACTGCAACTGGCGTTCCGGCGGCATCTGGACACCACACCCATGGCCTATCTGCGGCGGGTCCGGCTCGATCTGGCCAGAGCGGACCTCCGAGCCGCCGCACCCGGCGACGGCACGACGGTGACGGGTGTCGCGGCGAGATGGGGTTTCCTGGACGGCAGCCGGTTCAGCGCGCAGTACCGCGCGGCGTTCGGCGAGCCGCCCAGCCGCACCCTGCGGGACCGCTGAGTTCGTTTTCGTCGGTGCGGGTCTGCGTTTTCGCCGCTAGACCCGGCTGTCCGGACCCTGTTCCATGAGTGTGGCACCAGTACCGCCCGGACCCCGCCTACTGGTGCGCCGCGATCCCGTCGTACATCACCCGGCGGACCGCCCGGCTCATCGCGGCCTGCCGTTCCGGTGAGGGATCGCGCAGTTCGGACAGGATCGACGCGAGGATCATCCCGTTGATCGCGCGGGCGGTGGAGTCCACGTCCAGGTCCTCGTGCAGATACCCGAGGCGGACGCCGTGGTGCAGATAGCCCGCGGTCAGCTCGGCGGCGGTCTCGTGGAAGTCCAGCACCCGTTCCCGCATTTCGGCGTCGATGCCCGCCGCTTCGAGCAGCAGGAACCGGGCCATCCGCGGGTCGCTGCCGAAGATCCGGGCGAGCGCGTCGCCGATCCGCGCGCTCTGCTTGCGGTATTCGGCCAGGCTGTTTACCGCGTCCGGCGCGTTGTCCGCGGCCAGCGCGCCGACCACCTTCTCGACCAGGTCCGTGATGACGTGGTCGACGATGTCCCGTTTGTTCTGGAAGTACCGGTAGAAGGTGCCGTGCCCGATGCCCAGCCGGGCGGCGATGTCGGCGATCCCGGTCGCGTGGTAGCCCCGTTCGGCGAAGCAGTCGAACGCGGTCTCCACGATCTCGCGCCGTAGTTCCTGCTTCTTCCGTGCGGCCCTGCTGACCGGGATCTCCGTCGTCATCCGGCCAGCTTATTGCCTGAGGCGTTCGAATGACATACCGTTCCGGAAATGACACGTCATTCCGCGAGGGCGCTGGTGCTCGGCTGCGGCGGGACCCTCGGGTTCGCCTGGACGGCCGCGGTCCTCGACGTGCTCGGCTGGGATCCCCGCGAGGCGGACGTCCTGGTCGGCACGTCGGCGGGGGCCGAAGCGGTGGCCATGCTCGGAGCGGGAATCCCGGCGAAGGCGATCCTCGACGCGGTGGCGGGCGCGCCCGGTGGTGACGCCGTCGTCGCGGAGCACGTCCGCCGGGTGCCGGGCAGGCTCCCGCCGGTGCCGTCTCCGCGCTGGCCGTCGACCGGATTGGCCAGGGCCGCGTTGCGGCGGGACGTCGACACGCTCGCCGGTCTCGCCGGTCTTCTGCCCCGGGGCAGGGGAGACGCCGGCTGGCTGCGCGAACTCGGGGACGCACTGGCGCCCGGCGGCTGGGTCCCGCACCCCGCGACCTGGCTGATGGCCGCCGACCTGAGGGGACAGCGGATCGCGCTCGGCTCCCCGGACGCGCCGCCTGCCCGGCTCGGCGAGGCGATCGCCGCGTCGTGGGCGATCCCCGGCTGGTTCCCACCGTCCGTTGTGGACGGACGGCCGCTCGTCGACGGCGGCACGGTCTCCCCGACGTCGGCCGATCTCCTGCTCGGTCACGACGTCGGCGAGGTCGTGCTGATCGCGCCGATGAGCAGCGAAGGCGGCGCTCCGGCGCGCGGTGCGGCCCGGCTGGAACGCCTGTTGCGGACGGCGATGACCAGGCGGGTCGACGACGAGGTGCGGCGGCTGCGCGCGGCCGGCGTCCGGGTGGTGCGGATCGAGCCGGGTCCGGCCGATCTCGCCGCGATGGGCGCGAACTTCATGGACGGACGGCGGCGGGAGCAGGTGCTCGCCACGGCGTCGAGGACGGCGCCCGGCCTGGTCGCCGAAGCCTTCGAACGAGCGGGAGTACGCGCATGACCAAGTACCCGGAGCTCGACCTGGCCCGCGCGCACGTGGCGATCACCGGCGCGGGGCAGGGCATCGGCCGCGCGACCGCGGAACGCATGGCCGCCCTCGGCGCGCGCGTCTCCATCGGTGACCTCGACCTCGAAGCCGCGAAACAGGCAGCCGCCGGTATCGGCGGCACCGCGCATCACCTGGACGTCGCCGATCAGGCGTCGTTCGCCGCGTTCCTCCGCGAGGCCGAACAGGCGAACGGACCGCTCTCGGTGCTCGTCAACAACGCCGGGATCATGCCGAACGGCGGCTTCCTCGATCTTTCCGACGCGCTGAACCGGGCGACCATGGAGGTCAACGTCTTCGGCGTCGTCCACGGTATGCGGCTGGCTTTGCCCGGCATGCTGGAACGCGGGCGCGGGCATATCGTCAACGTCGCTTCGCTGGCCGGGAAGTTCCCGGTGAAAGGGCTGGCGATCTACAACGCCAGCAAGTTCGCCGTCGTCGGCCTGACCGCGGCGACCCGCCTGGAGTACGCGCCGCACGGCGTGAGCGTCTCCGCCGTGCTGCCGTCGGCGGTCGACACCGCGCTCGCCTCCGGGCTCGACATGCGGCCGATCCCGAAGGTGAAACCGGGCCGGATCGCCGACGCCGTCGTGGATTCCGTCCGCACCCGGGCCGCCGAGATCGCCGTGCCCGGCTACGTGGGCGCGCTCGCGACCCTCGCGGCGGTGACCCCCGAACCGGCGCTCAACGCGTTCCGCCGTCTGGTGCGGGACGACCGCGCCCTGCGCCCCGATTCACCCGAGCGGAACGGCTACCGCGCCCGCCTCGACCAGGACACCCACCGGGAGGAAAACGCATGACCACGCAATACGACGCCGTCGTCGTGGGCGCCGGTTTCGGCGGGATGGGCGCGGCGATCCAGCTCAACCGGCTCGGCTACGACAACCTGCTCATCCTCGAACGCGAAGCCGATCTCGGCGGCACCTGGCATGTGAACCGCTATCCCGGGCTGGCCGTCGACATCCCGTCGGCCACCTACTCCTACTCGTTCGAGCCGAATCCGCATTGGTCGCGTCTCTTCGCGCCGGGCGCGGAACTCAAGCGGTACGCGGAGCACGTCGCGGACAAATACCGGCTGCGGCGCTACATGCGCTTCGGCTCGGTGGTCACCGGCGCGGTGTGGGACGAGGCGGACGCGCACTGGAAGGTCTCGCTCGCCGACGGCGACCCGGTCACCGCCAAGTACCTCCTCACCGCCACGGGATTCCTTTCCCAGCCGAAGAAACCCGACATCGCCGGGATCGGCACCTTCGGCGGCAAGGTCATCCACACCACCGCCTGGGACGACGAGTACGACCTCGCGGGCAAACGGGCCGCGGTGATCGGCACCGGCGCGACCGCGGTCCAGCTGATCCCCGAGATCGCGAAGATCGCGCGGGAACTCACCGTGTACCAGCGGACCCCGATCTGGGTGAGTCCCAAACTGGACTTCCCTGTACCCAAGGCGGTCCGGCGCGCGTTCGCCGCGCTCCCGGTCACCCAGCGGGCCGCCCGGCTGACCGGGACCGCGCTGCTGGAACTGATGATGGTCACCGGGGTGCTGCACTACAAGCAGCTTCCGATGGCGAACCGGCTCGGCAAGCTGTGGTGCCAGGCGCATCTGCGCCGTCAGGTGCGGGATCCGGGGCTGCGCGCGGAACTGACGCCGCGCTATTCGTTCGGCTGCAAGCGCCCGACGTTCTCCAACGAGTACTACCCGGCCTTCACCAAGGACCACGTGCATCTGGAGACGACGTCCATCGCGAAGATCGACAAGAGCGGGATCGAGACCGCGGACGGACGGCGGCGGGATATCGACGTGCTGGTGCTGGCGACCGGATTCGACCTGTGGGAGGCGAACTTCCCGGCGATCGAGATCATCGGGCGCGGCGGCCGGGATCTCGGGAAGTGGTGGCGGGAGAACCGTTTCCAGGCCTACGAGGGCGTCGCGATCCCGAAGTTCCCCAACTTCATCTCGCTCAACAGTCCGTATTCCTACTCGGGACTGTCCTATTTCACCACCATCGAGACGCAGATGCGGCATATGGACCGGCTCTTCGGCGCGATGCGGCGGCGTGGCGCCACGGAGTTCGAGGTCACGCAGGAGGCCAACGACGCGTTCCTCGACCGGATGACCGAACGTCTCGGCGACTCGATCTTCACACTCGGGAACTGCGCCCCGGCGAACAGCTACTACTTCAACCCGCACGGGGAGGCGACCCTGCTGCGGCCGTCCTCCACGCTGAACGCCATCAAGGAGGCGCAGAACTTCCCCATCGAGGACTACACCTTCGCCTAGCCGGTCAAGCCTCGTGAGTGGTAAGGACGGTTAGAACCGTCCTTACCACTCACGAGGCACTTGGTGCTTACTGCTTGCGAAGCCGCAGCGTGACGGCCGTGCCCGCGGCGGCGAGGAAGAGCGCGCCGAGCGCGTACGGCCACCACGGAACCTCGGTGTCGCCCACCGGGGCGGCACCGTAACCACCGGCGGCACCGGTGCGGTCGTAGGTCGAGCCGGGCAGCTTGTCGCCGTAGCGGCTCTGCAGGCCTTCGCGGTAGGCGGCGAGCGACATCTTCTCGCCGGTCTTCGCCACCGACGAGCCGTCGAGAACGGTCACGGTGTCCCCGTCGACGGCGTACCAGGCGCCCGCCTGAGGTTCGCTCAGGAGATAGCCCTTGCCGACCTGCGCCGCGAGGCGCTTTTCGACGTCGCCCGAGGCGACGTTGTAGACCGACCAGCCCGAGCCCTCGCGCTGAGACCACACGGTGGCGGCGTCGCCGTTGCCCAGGGTGGCGGGCGTGGCGACGTAGGCGAGCTCGGCCGGGACGGACGAGGTACCGGCGATGAAGGCTGCGGTCGGCTGGTACACCGCCACCGGTGTCCGCGGATCGGCCTTGGCGGTCTTGGCCGCGATCGCCGTGTCCGCCTTGGCCGCGCCGGGGAACTGTGCCGTGGCGAGGCGCTGGGTGGTCGCGTCACTGGTGACCACTGTGGACACCGCGGCGAGGTCGGCGGCGGTGGGCGCGCCGCTGGGGGCGTCGGCGGCGGAGGACTGGCCGCCGAGCGCCAGTGACAGTCCGAGGGCGAGGATCGTGGCGCCGAGGAAGGTTCGCTTCATGGTTTCAGTCCTTGATCCCGTAGACGGTGTGGGTCCAGGTGAACGAGTTGTTGGACCGGTAGGCGCTGTAGCTCATCTGGTTGTAGCGGGGGCTCGATCCCCACGGGTCGCCGTAGTACACCGTCGTCGCGCCGTTGGTGTTGTCGTAGCCGTAGAGCACGTGCATATGGCCGCCGCCGTTGCGCCAGCCGATCCGGGTGCCGATCGGCTGCCGCGCGTCGACCTGGCTCTTGATCGAGGCGAAGCTCAACGTCTGGCCCGACGAGCTGTAGGTGCCGACGTTGCTGAACCCGAGCCAGCGGAACACCCGCTGCTGGTCGCTCAGGTAGCCCTGGTTGTTCGCGCAGTCCGAACCGGATTCGTTGTGCGCGATCTGGCAGAACTTCGTCTGGGTGAGGGAGTGCCCCCACCACGCGGCGATCGTGTTGCCACTGGCGTCCCAGCACCAGTTGCTCTTCTCCTGTGCCTGCATCCTGATCGGGATCGTGGTGGCCGCCGTGATGGCGGGTGCCGCGGTGGCGGGCGCCTGCAGGGCGACCAGCGCGGCGACACCGGCGCAGGCCGTGGCCAGCCCGCGCCTGAACGAGGTCTTCACCGTCGGAACACTCCTAACTGGATGGTCGAACGCGAAGCAGGCGCGGCGGCCACCCGTAAGGGACAGGTGGGGACTTCGGCTACCCGAACGGGTGGCGGACCGGCGCGAGCAGGGGGAGTTGCGCTGTGGCGAAGTGACAGAGGGGCACTGCGAACAGTCTGAGATTCACCCTCTGGTGGTCTCATGGCAAGGTTCGCGGCAATACCTAAGGGTCCGTATTGCGATGCGGGGGTCGGTGTCACCGCAGGTCGTCGTCGTCCGATCGAGTTAACAGCGCGGCGAGGTCGTGACTCCGGTGGTGTGGACCAGCGGAAAGCGCGCGGCTCGTGGTCACTGTTCGTGTTCCCGCCTTTCGGCGGGTGTCCGCTCGGTATGGTCCCGAGCATGCCGACGATCGGTACGGCACCGGTGTTCGTGGCCCGCGACGCCGAACTGGCCGAACTGGTGCGCGTCGCCTCGCGCCCGCCGTCGGTCGCCGTCGTCGAGGGCGAACCGGGGGTGGGCCGGAGCCGTCTGCTGGAAGAACTGGCCGCCCATCCCGTGCTCGCCTCGCGCGTGGTCTGGTCCGCCCGATGCGGTTCGTTCTCGCGGCCTTCCCGGCTGGCGCCGCTGGTCGACGCGCTGCTCGGGAAGACCGCCGTGGCCGCCGCCCACGCGGCGGGCTTCTCCCCGGCGACCGGCGTGCTGCGGCGGCTCGTCCCCGAATGGTCGCCGTGGCTGCCACCCTTCCCGGAGAACGCGGACGCCGAAACCGTCCGGCAGCAGGAGTTCCGTGCCGTGCGGGAGGTGCTGAGCGGCTGTGGTCCGGCGGTGCTGGTGCTCGACGACGTCCACTGCGCGGACGACGACACGTGGGAGTTCCTGCGCGGGCTCGCGGCCTCCCCGGCGGCGGCGCTGAGCGTGGTGGTCAGCGCGGCGGGATGCGGGCCGCGGCGATTCCCGCCGTTGCGTGGGACCGCCGCGCATCTCTCGCTCGGGGCGTTCACCGCCGTCCAGGTGCGGACGTTGCTGGACGCCTCCTTCGGCCGCTGCGCGCCGGATTTCGCCGAAGCGGCGCACCGGCGGACGTCCGGGATCGCCATCGACCTGACCGCGTTGCTCCAGAACGTCGGAGACACGGCCGAAGCGCTTTCGGCCGACAGGCTGGTGTCGGCGACCGTGCCGCCGATCGTGCGGAGCCGGGTTTCCGGGCTGATGGCGGCGACCGGACCCGCGGCACAGGACGTCGTCCGCGCGGCCGCGGTGCTGGGTTCGCCCGCCGGGGAGCCGGATCTGGGCGCGGTCGCCGGGGCGTCCGGGGAAGTCTCCGGAGCGATCACCGAAGCCGTGGAAGCGGGACTGCTGCGGGATCTCGGCCGCGGCCGCTACGTCTCGGGGAGCCCGCTGATCGCCGAAGCGGTCTACGCGCTGCTTCCCGGGCCTCAGCGGTGCGCGATGCACGGACGCGCCGCCGCCCGGCTCTCCGCGGGCGCCGAACCCTTCGCGTCGCTCATCGCCCGTCACGCGCGGCTGGCGGGCGACATCGCCGCGTGGACACAGTGGACCGGGGTCGCGGTCGACAACGCCATCGAAGACGGCCGGACCGAGGAAGCGAGCCGTCTGCTCGAAACGGCCTTGCGGGACACGGATCTGCCGCGCACCGCGCGCGAATCGTTCGCCGTCCGGCTCGGCAGGGAGCTGCCGCGCAGTATCGCGCACGCCGGCACGGTGCGGCTGCTGCGGGAGATCCTGCGCGAATGGCCGCTGAGCAAGGCCGCGCGGGGCGAGATCCGGGTCCATCTCGGGCAGGTGCTGATCAACCAGGTGGGCAAGGTCGAAGCCGGCAGGCTCGAGATCGAACTGGGCGCGGCGGACCTCGGCAGGCGACAGGCGTTGCTCGCCAGGGGGCTGGTCACCTTGGCGCTGCCGCATATCGGGACCGTCCCGGTCGAAGAGAACCTCCGCTGGCTCGACGAGGCCGAGCAGGTCAGCAAGGGGGAGCACGACGCCGGGTTGCTCGCCGCGATCGCCGCCAACCGGCTTTCGGCGCGGATGCAGATCGCCGATCCGGAAGCCTGGCAGGAGATCGCGGATCTGCCGCGGGCTCCGGAGTCGGCCGAGGTCTGCCGCCAGGTGGCCCGCACCTACATCAATCTCGCCGACGCGGTGGCGTGGAACGGGCACTACCCGGTCGCGCGGGTGTACCTCAAGACGGCGCGGCGGCTGATCCGCGACGACCACCAGCCCTATCTCGACGCGCTCGCCGACGGTACGGAACTGCGCCTTGATCTCGCGATGGGGGAATGGGCGACCGTCGCGGAGAAGGCCCGCGCGATGCTGACGCGCGTCGACAAGGACGGTTCACTGGCGGCCGAGCCACTGCTGGTGCTCGGCTGGTACGAGTACGGGCAGCACCGGCCGACGGCGGCCTTGCGCAGTTTCGACGCCGCGTTCGCGCTTTCCGCCGGCAGTGTCCCGGTGCAGGCTTCGGCGTACGCGGGCCGGGTGGCCGTCCATCAGGCGGGCAAGGATCTGCAGGCCGCCCGGCGCCTGGCCGAATTCGGCCTGGAGACCGTGCGCCGCAAGAACAACTGGGTCTGGGCGGCCGAACTGATGCCGTTCGCCGTGCGCACCATGCTCGGGCTGGGACAGCAAGTCGAGGCGCGGGAGCTGCTGGCGGAGTACCGGCAGGGCATCGACGGGAAGGACGCACCGGTCGCCAACGCGTCGGCGCTGCTGTGCCGGGGCATGCTCACGCAGGCGCGTGGCGAGACACTCGCCGCCGGTGATCTGCTGCTGGGCGCCGCGCAGGCCTACGGAGCGCTGCCCCTCCCGTATTTCGCGGCGTACGCCGACGAACTCGCGGCGGGTTGCTTCTCCGAGGCCGGGGCGCGGGAGCGTGCCGTCGCTTCCTTCACCACCGCGGAGACGACGTACGCGAGTCTCGGCGCCGCCGTGGACGCGCTCCGCTGCCGGCGTTCGTTGCGGCGCTGCGATCCGGAGACGCCCCGGCGCGGCCGCAAGGGTTACGGCGAGGCGTTGTCCCCGAGGGAACTCGAAGTCGCCCGGCTCGCCGCCCAGAACCTGACGAACCGGGAGATCGGGGAGCGGCTGTTCCTTTCGCCGCGGACGGTCGAGATCCACGTCGGACGGGCATTGCGCAAATTGGGGTTGCCTTCGCGTACCGTCCTGACCGCTGATCTGCTCAGCGACATTCCCTAAGGGCACGTATTCGCCGATTCGCTGGGTATCACATGAGAAACCGCAGATGAGAGGCGGTTTCTTCAAATGGTCGGGCTCAGGCGGCGGGCATCCTTGATGCCATCGCCCCGGCCGATGTCGCGCCCTTGCCCGCCGGAGACGTCCACGGCAAGAGCATCGGTGGCTCGCCCGCGCCGGCGAAGGACTACCCGCTCCGGTTCCGTCATCACGTTCTGAAATCACTGAGACTCGCCGGCCGGGGCGGGGAGGGAACCATCGGCGGGGCCGCTTCCGGCGGCCCCGCCGGTGTCACGGCTGAACCTGGTGCGCAGGGACAACGCGACGCCGAGCACCGCCGCCGCGCCGATCAGGACCACGCCGGTGTGCCACGGTTGCAGGACCATCAGGCAGCCGGAGGCGACGGCGGGCGGGTGCACCACCCGGAAGAGGAGCATGGCGCCGAATCCGGCGGCCGCCGCGACCGCGATGGCGACCGGACCCGGCGGCAGCACGAACGCGGCGAGGCGCCCGGCCACGACGGCGAGCGCGTGGCCGCCGAAGACCGTGACCGGCCGGGCGGACGGGAGCGCCGGATTGGCCAGCACCAGGGCGAGACTGGCGGCGAACGGTGCCGACGCCGCCGCCCCGACACCGGAGCCCATCCCCGCGGCGGCCACCCCGCCCGCGCCCACCGCGGTCAGCAGGATCGGCAAGGTGTGTCTCACCTGGACACCTCGGGGAAGTCGAGGTCGGGCTCGGCCACGTGGTTGAAGTAGTTGGACAGCACATTGAGCGCGATATGCGCGACCACTTCGGCGACCTGTGCGTCGGTGACGCCGTCGGCGCGGGCCTCGGCCAACCGCTCGTCGGGGATGCGGCCGCGGTGGGCCATGACGGCGTCGGCCAGCCGGAGCACCGCGCGGGTGTGCGGATCGGGGCTGTCCGCCTCGCGGGCCTTGTCCAGTTCGTCGGCGGGGATGCGCATCTTCTCGCCGCGGAAGGTATGCGCGGCGAGGCAGTAACCGCATTCGTTGCGCTGCGCGGTGAACAGCGCGAGCAACTCGCGCTCGCGCGCGGTCAGTTCGCCGCGGGTGAGCGCGTCGCGCAAGGCGAGGTAGCCGCTCAACGCCGCCGGGCCGTTGGCCATCGCGGCGTAGAGGTTGGGCACCCGGCCGAGCTGGGCGCGGACGTCGGTCAGCAACGGATGCTCGGTGAGCTGGGGGATGCGGGGCACGGTCACTCCAAACGGTACAGGTCTGTTCCGAACAGGAAGGTACAGAGCCGTACCGTCTGCGGTCAACCAATTCGGTACAGAGTGGTACTGTTTTGCCCGTGGGAACCCGAGCGCGCGAGAGGCTGCTGAGCACGGCCGAGGAGCTGTTCTACGCCGAAGGCATCCGCGCGGTCGGCATCGATCGCATCCTGGAGGAGTCGGGCGTCGGCAAGGCGTCGCTGTACCGGCATTTCCCGAGTAAGGAAGCACTGGTCGAAGCGGTACTGCGGGAACGGGATCGCACCTGGCGGGACTGGCTCTCCGGCACTGTCGACGGCTACCGTCTCGCTCCGGAGGATCGGACGCTCGCGGTCTTCGATGCCCTCTTCGAACGCTTCTCCCGCAAGGACTTCCGTGGTTGCGCCTTCATCAACACCATGGTGGAGACGGCGGATCCGGCGAGCCCCGTGCATGCCGTCGCCGCCGAGCACAAGGCCGCGCTGACCGCATACCTCGCCGGTCTGCTCGCCGACGCCGGCCGTGCCGACGCGGGCGAACTCGCCGCTCAGCTCGTCCTGATCGTGGACGGCTCGATCGTGACGGCCGTCCGTGAGAACGCGCCGGATGCGGCTCTTCGCGGGAAGGCGATCGCCGCGGCTCTGTTGCGCTGAGCGCTTGCTGTGCCGAGCTGAGCGGCTTCGGTTCGAGGGTTCCCAATGTCGCATTTGAGACGCTGAGTGTCCCTGATGCGACATTGGGAACCCTGGTCGAAGTTCGGCGAAATCACGCCCGAACGCGGGAAGGCGGTAGCCGCATCGGGCCCCTTCGAAGACGTCCTTGACATCAGGTTAGCCGACCCTTAGTTTCCCCCTATAACTTTCCAGGGGGGCGAGATGCCGAACATCGGTGGCCGTCCGGCCACGGTCGCGGTGGACGACATCGTGCGGGCCGGTCGCGAGCTCGGGATGCGCAGGCTCAGCGTCAAGGCGGTCGCGGTCCGGCTGGGGGTGACCGCGACCGCCCTCTATCGCCACGTCGACGGCCGTTGGGGGCTGGAGCGACTGGTCGGGGAGAGCATCCTGGCCGAGCTTCGGCTCCGGGACGATCCACGCCACGGCCTCGAACGGCATCTGCTGTCCTTCGCGCTGCAGATGCGGGGCTTCATGCTGGAGCATCCGGGCCTCGCCGGCTATCTGCAACTGCTGTTCCCGCGCGGTGACGGCGGTCAGCGGCTGCTGAACACCGAGGTCGACGCCCTCGTCCGCCGGGGCTACGAGCCCGGCGCGGCGATCGTGCTCAGTGGTGCGGTCGCGTCGATGACCATCGCGATGACCGTGTCCGAGGAGAACAGCGCGGCCGCCGAGGAGGCCGACGGCGACGGGCTCGACCGGGAACGGCAGGCGGTCCGCGACCGGTTGTCCCGCGACGACCGGCTCGCCGAACCGTCCGCCGCGCTGCCGCAGGTGCCGCGGCCCGAATACGTGCGGCTGCTGCTGACCGCGTCGATCCGTGGGCTGGTCGGGTCCTGCCCGCCGGGGAGGCCGGTCGCCGAGATGGTGGCCGATCTGGCGGCCACGGGGGAGGGTTTGTGATGGCGCGCGGATTCCAAGGCGCGGTGATGCGCGGTTTCGGGGCGAGAGACCACGAGGCGACCGTCGTCGAGACCGAAGAGATCACGCCGCGCTTCGTGCGGGTGCGGTTCGTCTCGCCGACGTTGTTCGAGGACGTCGTCGTGGAGCCGGCCGCCTGGCTCCGGTTCTGGTTCCCGGATCCGGAAGGCGGCACGACGGAGTTCCAGCGCGCGTACACGCTCACCGAGGCCGACCCGGAAGCAGGCACGTTCGCGATCGACGTCGTCCTGCACGAGCCCGCCGGTCCGGCGTCGCGATGGCTGCGTGAGGCTCGCCCTGGATCGAAGGTTCCGGTGGTGTCACTGGGTTCCTCGTCGTTCTCGGTCCCCGCCGAACCTCCCGCCGGTTACCTGCTGATCGGCGACTCGGCGTCGATCCCGGCGATCAACGCGATCCTCGAGGTGGTCCCGGCCGACCTCC
This sequence comes from Amycolatopsis sp. NPDC058340, assembly GCF_042723975.1. NCBI lineage: Bacteria > Bacillati > Actinomycetota > Actinomycetes > Pseudonocardiales > Pseudonocardiaceae > Amycolatopsis > Amycolatopsis sp. NPDC058340. Next base: position 21,833 of record NZ_JBHXIB010000024.1, read on the forward strand.
CGATCGAGCTGTACCTCGAAGAACACGACGAGTCCGACAGGCTGATCCCGCTGGGCTCGCACGCGCGGCTGACCGTGCACTGGGTGCCGCGCCTCGACGCGACTTCGCTGGCGTCGGCGATCGAGACGCGGGACTGGTCGGACTGGCAGGCGTGGATCGCGACGGAAGCCGGTTCGTTCAAACAGCTGAAGACGCGGTTGCGTGAGGCGTTCGGCTTCCCCAAGTCGGAGGTGCACGGCCGGGCGTACTGGTACTACGGCCGGGCCATGGGCGCCTTCCGCGGGGAGAAGGAAGAGCCGGCCGCCGACGCCCCGAAGCCCGTCGAAGCGGCGCCGAAGGGAGCGTGGCGGGCACAGGCGGCCGGACGGCTGCTCGCGCCGGTGCGGCGCACGCTGATCTTCGCCGGGATCCTGCAGGCCGTCGTGACGTTGATCGGCCTCGCGCCCTTCGTGCTGCTGGTGGAACTGGTCCGGCGGCTGCTCACGGGCGGCGAATCGCTGTGGGCGCTCGGTGTCCCGGCGCTGGTCCTGCTCGGCGTCGGCACCCTGCTGGAGTCCGCGGTCGTGCTCTGGCTGCACGCTGCCGACGCGCGGTTCGCCCGCGACCTGCGTCAACGCCTGCTGGGCAAACTCGCGCGCCTGCCGCTGGGCTGGTTCACCGCCCGGGGTTCGGGCACGGTCGCGAAACTCGTACAGGGCGACACGCTCTCGCTCCACTACCTGGTCACGCACGCCGTCCCCGACGCGGTGGCGGCCGTGGTCGCGCCGATCGCGGTGCTCGCCTATCTGTTCGCGGTGGACTGGCGGCTCGCCCTCGTCCTGCTCGTCCCGATCCTCGTCTACCTCGTCACCACGTCGATCATGGTCGTCCAATCGGGACCCAAGACCGGCCAGGCGATGCGCTGGGCCGAACGGATGGCGGGCGAGGCGGGCGCGTACCTGGAGGGGCAGCCGGTGATCCGCGTGTTCGGCGGCACCGCGGCCTCGTCGTTCCGGCGGCGGCTCGACGAGTACATCGGTTTCCTCGGCGACTGGCAGCGTCCGTTCACCGGCAAGAAGACCATGCTGGACTTCGCCACCCGGCCCGCCACCTTCCTGCTCCTGATCACCGGCGCCGGTGTGCCGATGGTGGTGGGTGGCGGAATGGAACCGGTGACGCTGATCCCGTTCCTGGTACTGGGCACCACTTTCGGCGCGCGGCTGCTGGGCATCGGCTACGGTCTCGGCGGTGTTCGCGAGGGAATGCTGGCCGCCCGCCGGATCCAGGTCGTGCTCGACGAACCCGAACTGTCCACAATGGAGCTGGAAGCCCGCGACCGCGTTGAGCCGGGAACCGTGGAACTGGACCGGGTGGGCTTCGCCTACCGCACCGGCGTTCCCGTGCTGGAGAACGTTTCCCTGACCTTGCGCCCCGGCACGGTGACCGCGCTGGTCGGCCCGTCGGGAGCGGGGAAATCGACGCTCGCCGCCCTCGTCGCGCGGTTCCATGACGTCACCGAGGGGGCGATCCGGGTCGGCGGCCGGGACGTCCGTTCCTTCGCCGCCGATGAACTCTACGGCCGGGTCGGATTCGTACTGCAGGATCCGCAACTGGTCCAAGGGACCGTGCGGGAGAACATCGCCCTCGCCGTCCCCGGCGCCACCGAAGAGCAAATCGTCGCCGCGGCCCGTGACGCGCAGATCCACGAGCGGATCCTCCGGATGCCCCAGGGTTACGACACGGTCCTCGGTGCCGGTTCCCAGTTGTCCGGCGGGGAACGCCAGCGGGTGGCCATCGCCCGCGCGATCCTCGCCGACGCCCCCGTCCTCGTCCTCGACGAGGCGACCGCCTTCGCCGATCCCGAGTCGGAGTATCTCGTGCGGCGAGCACTCGACCGGCTCACCGCGGGCCGCACCGTCCTGGTCATCGCCCATCGCCTGCACACGGTCACCGGCGCCGACCGGATAGTCGTCCTCGATCGCGGGGAGATCGCGGAAAGCGGGACCCACGAAGAACTTCTGGCCGCGGAAGGGCGGTACGCCCGCTTGTGGCAGGCCGGTGCCGGTGTGGGGGTGACCGCGTGATCCGCACGCTCCTTGGCCTGATCCCCGGGGCGAAACGCCCTGCCTTCCGGCGTTATGTCGTGCTCGCCGTGCTTTCGGTGCTCCTGCGTGCCGCCGGTGCCGTCCTGCTGGTGCCGCTCGTGGGTGCCTTGTTCGGCGCGGAACCGTCGGACGCGCTGGCGTGGCTCGGCGCGCTCGCGGGTGTCACCGTGGCGGGCTGGGCCGTCGACGCCGTCGTGGGGCGGCTCGGATTCGAACTCGGCTTCGGGGTGCTGGACCACGCCCAGCACGACGTCGCCGAGCGGCTGACGGAAGTCCGGCTGTCCTGGTTGGACGGTGAGCACACCCAGACCGCCCGGCAGGCCGTCGCCGCCACCGGTCCCGACCTCGTCGGCCTGGCCGGCTACCTGCTCACCCCGCTCATCGGCGCGGTCCTCCTGCCGATCGCGATCGCGCTGGCCCTGCTGCCGATCGCCTGGCCGCTCGGCGTCGCCGCGCTGGCCGGGGTGCCGGTCCTGCTGGGCGCGCTGTGGGCGACCGGGCGGATCACCCGGCGCGCCGACCGGGCGACGGCGGAGGCGAACACCACGCTGACCGAACGGATCGTCGAGTTCGCCCGCACCCAGCAGACGTTGCGCGCCGCCCGCCGCGTCGAGCCCGCGCGCAGTCACGCGGGCGCGGCGCTCACCGCACATCACGGCGCGACCGTCCGGCTGCTCCGGCTGCAGATCCCGGGGCAGGTGCTGTTCGGCGTCGCCGGCCAGCTCGCGCTGATCCTGCTCGCGGGCACGACCGTCCTGCTCACCACGCGAGGCGTGCTGAGCGTGCCCGAGGCCGTCGCGCTCATCGTCGTGATCGCCCGGTACCTCGAACCGTTCACCGCGCTCGGGGATCTCGCGCCCGGTATCGAGACCGCCACCACCACGCTCGGCCGCATCCGCACCGTGCTCACCGCGCCCGTGGCCCCGGCGGGGGAGGCCGCGGCACCGGCGAAGGCACCGCTGATCCGGTTCGAGAAGGTCGGTTTCCGGTACTCGCCGGATACGGAGAACGTGCTGGAGGACTTCGACGTCACCCTGGAACCGGGGACGACGACCGCGATCGTCGGACCGTCCGGTTCGGGCAAGAGCACCGTGCTCGCGCTGCTCGCCGGTCTGCACCGGCCCACCAGCGGACGCGTGCTCGCCGACGGCACGGATCTCGCGGAGCTGTCCGCCGACGGCCGCCGTGATCTCGTCACCTTCGTCTTCCAGCAGCCGTATCTCTTCGAAGGATCGGTGCGGGACAACGTGCTCGCGGGGGATCCCTCGGCGAGCGACGAGCGGGTCGCCGAGGTCGCCGGGTTCGCCAAGGTCGGCGAACTGATGGGACACACGGCCGTCGGCGAGGCGGGCACCGCGCTCTCCGGCGGGGAGCGGCAGCGGGTGTCCATCGCCCGCGCGCTGCTCAAACCGGCGCCCGTGCTGCTCGTCGACGAGGCAACCAGCGCGCTCGACACCGAGAACGAGGACGCCGTGGTCCGCTCGCTCAGCGCCGATCCCGTGCCGAGGACGCGGGTGATCGTCACCCATCGGATCGCCGGGATCCGGCACGCCGACCGGGTGCTCTTCCTCGAAGACGGGCGGATCGCCGAAGCGGGCAGCGTCGAGGAACTCCTTGCGGCGCAAGGACGTTTCGCCGAGTTCTGGCGGCGGCAGCTCGACGCCACCGGCTGGCGGATCACCGCGCGATGACCCACACCCAAGGTGAGCCGGAATGGGTGGTCACCCGCGACGGCAGGCGGCTCTACGCGATGGTGCACCCGGGACCGGAGGGCTTCAGCGGGCCGACGGTCGTCTTCGAAGCGGGTGCGGCCGCCACCCGGTCGTCCTGGGCGGCGGTCCAGCCGGAGGTCGGCCGCCACACCCGCGCGATCGCCTACGACCGTTCCGGGCTCGGCCGCAGCGCCCCCGATCCCGGCGGCCGCACGCTGCGCCGGATGGCCGACGACCTCAACGACGTTCTCGACCATTTCGGCCCGGGACCGTACATCCTCGCCGGGCACAGCGCTGGCGGGCCGATCGTGCGGCAGGCCGCCGCCCGCCGTCCGGAGCGGATCGCCGGGCTGGTGCTGGTCGACCCGACCGACGAAGCGGCGGAAGTGCTCTTCGGCCGGGCCTTCCGCACCGGTGAACGCGTCTTTCTCGGGGCCGGTGCCGTGCTGGCGCGGCTGGGCCTGCTCAAGGTCGTCTTCCGGGGTCTGCTGCGGGACATCCCGGACGACGTCCGCCGCGACCTCGAACGCGAGGCGTTCACCGTCGGGACGATGCGGACCCACCGGGAACAGGCCCGCACCTACCTCGACGAACTGGCCCTCTGGCGGCACGATCCGCCGGTACTCGGGGACATCCCGCTCACGGTCGTGTCCGGCGGCCTCGGAGGCGGGATGCGTGCGCGGGCGAACGCGTCCCACGCCCACCGGGTGACCCTTTCGCCCGACGGCAGGCACGTGATCGCGGAGCGCTCCGGTCACTACGTCCCGAAGACCGAGCCCGAGGTGATCGTCCGCGAGATCGTCAGGATGACGTGAGCGCGAGCCGCAGTTCTTCGTAGGTCGGGGCGAGTGTCCGGAGGGTCGCGGCGGCCCGTGCGTCGTCCTCGACGACGAGGTCGTACTGCAACGAGCCGATCAGCCGCGCCTGCCTGGTGAGGACGGCGGCCGCGTCTTCGCGGCCGACCCGGCGCAGGCAGGTCGCGGCGTCGTTCGTCCGTCGTGCGCCGAGACGCACCACGAAATGGACGAGCAGCCCGCGCAGCTCCGGGTCGCAGCCGTCGCCGATGCGGGCGGCGAGCGCGAGGGCGGCGTCGCCGTTGCCCACCGTGGCGGGCGGGAGCCCGGTGTCCTTCTCGCCGCTGAGCCGCCTGATCGCCCGGGGGAGGGCCGCGACGATCGCGGCTTCTTCCGAGACGACGGCGTGCCGCACGAAATTCGTCCGCATGGTGTGCGGTTTGCCGTAGGCGACGGTTTCGGCGAGCCAAGCGGCGGCGAAATCCGCCCGCGGGATCCGCGCGTACGGATATCCCTGCGGGTCGTGGGCGGTGACGGACTCGTCGTCCGCGGCGAGCGCGACCAGGAAATGGTCGGCGCCGATCGGGCCGGTCATTCCCGGCTGGTGGCGCAGGTGCCCCATTTCGACCGGGCCGATCAGGACCGGCCCCTCGGAAAGGCGCTCGACGAGCCGGGCGAACGCGGCGTCCGGATCCGGCTCGTTCGTCGTTTCCGCGCTCCAGCCGAGGACGTCGAGCGCCTCGCCGATCCCGAGATCGGGATCCCAGCCGAAGGCGTCGAAGAACGGCAGCGTTCCGCCGGCCAGCTGCATGCCGAAGGGGCTGCCGGTGACGGTTTCGAGCACGTCGGCTCCCGGGGCCGCCGAGCCGAGCATCATCGCGAGGGAATGGGTATAGCAATAAGGGCCGGAGCCGCGATAAGGAATTTCGATCACGCGTTCGACGATGGCAGTTTTCGGGTCGAAACGCCACCCACGACTTTGTCCGTTGTGGACGGTGTTTCATCACCCGTCCGGGGGTTTCAGGGCCACTCAACGGGTTTTATCCAGGGGACACCGCTGATCCCGCTTGCCGTCGGCGATCTTGCCGACCCAGGATGACCATCACTTGGGCTCGCTGTCCCCGCCGTCCTGACCTGGGCCGACGGGAGCGAGGGGTGAGGCGGAGGCGGCATGGCGGAACGGCGTGGGCGGAATCGGTGGCGCCGGGGTGCAGCACTGCTCACGGTGGTCGTCGTGGCCCTGCTGATGGGTGCCCCGCTGCCCGCGAGCGCGCAGGTCCAGCCGCGTGGGGCGGGCACCGAGCGGCCGATCGGGCCCGAGCCGGTGTACTCCGGGCTGGCGCACGGCGGCATCACGATGGCGGCCAACTCCGTCGTGCAGTGCGGTGTCGGCGTCGTCTGCAACGAGTCCGCGAGCAACGCGAGCCCGGTGTCGTGGATCAAGACCGACCCGGCCGCGCCCGGCAACACCGCGTCCGCGGCGAACCTGAACGTCCCCGCCGGCGCGAAGGTGCTCAACGCCCGGCTGTACTGGCAGTTCAACCCGGTCGCCAGCAGCGGGACCTCCGGCGACGGGAACCGGGGCAACCAGGTCTCCGTCAAGGCCCCGGGTTCCGGCGCGTACCAGCGCATCACCGCCGAAAACTACGACTGGTTCCCCGCGACGACGACGGGTGGTTTCCCGACGCTGTACGCCTACGGTGGCGCGGCCGACGTCACGTCGCTCGTGACGAACGCCGGTGCCGGGTCGTACACGGTGGCCGACATCCAGGCCTGTCAGGGCCAGTCGATCAGCGGGACGAACCTCGGCTGCTGGGGTGGCTGGTCACTGGTGGTCGCCTACGAACTGCCCAGTGAGCCGCTGCGCTACCTGCAGGTGTGGGACGGTTTGCAGCGAGTCGCCGGTGGTAGCACGCCGAGTTCGGCGACCATCGCGCTGAGCGGCATCAAAGCCCCGACCTCGCGCCAGCCCAACGTCGAACTCGGCATCGTCGCGGGCGACGGCGACGCGCCCATCACCGGCGACTACCTCCAGGTCGGCCCGGACGCCGCCAGCCTGCAGACGATCGCCATGCCCGCGCCCGGTGGGGTGGCGACCAACAACGCCTTCAGCAGCCGCATCGACCGGGTCACGGCCACCGGTTCGGGTACGAACGTCACGTCGCGGACTCCCAATCCGGTGAACAACGTCGGATACGACGCCCGCAGCATCGACATCACCGGCAAGGTCCCCGCGGGGACCACCGCGCTCCAGGTGAAGATCGGCACCGTCGGCGACGCGCTGTACCCGCAGACGATCTGGCTCGTCACCGACGCGCTCGAACCGGATCTGCAGATCACCAAGGCGAACGACCCGGTCGGCAACACCGACGACAATCCGCCGGGCTACGTCACCAAGGGCGGCGAGATCACCTACTCCTTCGACGTCGCCAACCGGCACGCCGACGGCTCCACGAACGACCTCGACACCGCGACGAACGTCGTGCTCACCGACACCCTGCCCGACGGTGTGACGTTCGTGGCCGGGTCCAATCCGGACTGTTCGGCCGCCGGGCAGGTGGTCACGTGCAACCTACGGAATCTGAAAGCGGGGCAGTCGCAGAAGGTCGCGTTCAAGGTCAAGGTCGGCGCTTCGGTGCCGGACGGCACCAAACTCGACAACACCGGCAAGCTGACCTTCCGCGGCGAGGACACCGGGCGGCCGCAGGAACGCACGTCGAACACGGTGCGGAACACGGTCGCCTCGCCCGGGTACCAGCTGACGAAGACGGTCGACCTCGCCGAGGCGATCCCCGGCGACACCCTGACCTACCAGGTGACCCTGCGGAACACCGGCGTGATCCCCGTTCCCGCGCTCACGGTGCGCGACACGCTGCCGCCGGGAACGACCTACGTGTCTTCCACTCCCTCGAAGGGCACCGCGTCCGGTACCGGGCCGATCGACTGGGCCGTGAACGGTCTCGCGGTCGGGGAGACCGCCACGCTGACCGTGCGCGTGAAGGTCGAGGAAGCCGCCATCGGCAAGGAGTTGGTGAACCGCGCCACCGTCCCGGCCGGGCCGCCGCCGGTCGTCCCGCCGGACAACCGCTGCCCGGACGATCCCGCGGCCGCGTGCGCGAAGACCAAGGTGCCGTCGCCGTCGTACACGGTGACGAAGACCGCGGACAAGGAGTCCGCGAACCCCGGCGACACGGTGCGCTACAAGGTCGTCGTCGCCAACACCGGCAAGGTGACCGCGGCGGACCTCAAGGTCGTGGACGATCTGACCGGGGTGCTCGACGACGCGGTCTACCAGAACGACGCCACCGCGTCGCCCGGTTCGGTGTCCTATGTGGAACCGAAGCTGACCTGGACGGGCACGCTCGCCGCTGGGCAGAGCGCGGAGTTCACCTACTCGGTCAAGGTGAAGAACCCGAACACCGGGGACAACCGGCTCAAGAACGTGGTGACGTCGGAGACGCCGGGTGGGAACTGTCCGCCGGGTTCGACGGATCCGAAGTGCGGGACGACGACGCCGGTTTCGGGGCTGCTGATCGAGAAGTCGGTGGACAAGCAGTCGGCGAATCCTGGCGATGTCGTGAAGTACACGGTGACGGTGCGGAACACGGGCCAGACGAGGATTTCCGGTGCGACGTTCACCGACGATCTGACGCAGGTGCTGGACGATGCGGATTATCAGAACGATGGCACGGCGACGATCGGTGGTGTCACCTATGCGGCGCCGAAGCTGACCTGGACCGGCGATCTCGGCGTCGGCGAGACGTCCACGGTGACGTACACGGTGAAGGTCAAGAATCCCAATACCGGCGATGACGTACTGAAGAACGCGGTGTCGTCGGAGACGCCGGGTGGGAACTGCCCGCCGGGTTCGACGGATCCGAAGTGTGGCACGACGACGCCGGTTTCGGGGCTGCTGATCGAGAAGTCGGTGGACAAGCAGTCGGCGAATCCTGGCGACGTGGTGAAGTACACGGTCACCGTCCGGAACACCGGTCAGACGAAGATCTCCGGTGCGACGTTCACCGACGATCTGACGCAGGTTCTCGACGACGCGGATTACCTGAACGATGGTGCGGCGACGATCGGTGGCGTCACGTATGCGGTGCCGAAGCTGACGTGGACGGGCGACCTCGAGATCGGTGCCATCTCGACGGTGACCTACTCGGTCAAGGTGAAGAATCCCAACACGGGCGACAACCTGCTGAAGAACGCGGTGTCGTCGGAGACGCCGGGTGGCAACTGTCCGCCGGGTTCGACGGATCCGAAGTGCGGGACGACGACGCCGGTTTCCGGGCTGCTGATCGAGAAGTCCGCGGACAAGCAGTCGGCGAATCCCGGCGATGTCGTGAAGTACACGGTGACCGTGACGAACACCGGCCAGACCAAGCTGACCGGTGCGACCTTCACCGATGACCTGACCCGGGTTCTCGACGACGCTGATTACCTGAACGACGGTGCGGCGACGATCGGTGGCGTCACCTATGCGGCGCCGAAGCTGACGTGGACGGGCGACCTCGAGATCGGTGCCATCTCGACGGTGACCTACTCGGTCAAGGTGAAGAATCCCAACACGGGCGACAACCTGCTGAAGAACGCGGTGTCGTCGGAGACGCCTGGTGGGAACTGTCCGCCGGGTTCGACGGATCCGAAGTGCGGCACCACGACACCGGTTTCCGGTTTGAAGATCGAGAAGTCCGTGGACAAGCAGTCGGCGAATCCGGGCGACGTCGTGAAGTACACGGTCACCGTCCGGAACACCGGGCAGACCAAGATCTCTGGTGCGACCTTCACCGACGACCTGACGCAGGTTCTCGACGACGCCGACTATCAAAACGATGGTGCGGCGACCATCGGTGGCGTCACCTACGCGGCGCCGAAGCTGACGTGGACCGGCGACCTGGAGATCGGCGCCACCTCCACAGTGACCTACTCGGTCAAGGTCAAGAACCCCGTCCCGGGCGACAAGAAGCTCATCAACACGGTCACCTCGGAGACGCCGGGCGGCAACTGCCCGCCGGGTTCGACGGATCCGAAGTGCGGCACCACGACACCGGTTTCCGGTCTGAAGATCGAGAAGTCGGTCGACAAGAAGTCCGCGAACCCCGGTGACGTGGTGAAGTACACGGTGACCGTCACCAACACCGGCCAGACGAAGATCTCGGGTGCGACGTTCACCGACGACCTGACGCAGGTGCTGGACGATGCGGATTATCAGAACGATGGTGCGGCGACGATCGGTGGCGTCACGTATGCGGCGCCGAAGCTGACCTGGACCGGTGACCTCGGTGTCGGCGAGACCTCCACGGTGACCTACACCGTCAAGGTGAAGAAGCCGAACACGGGCGACAACCGGCTCAAGAACGCCGTGACGTCGGAGACGCCGGGCGGGAACTGCCCGCCGGGTTCGACCGATCCGGACTGCGGCACGACCACGCCGGTTTCGGGCCTGGAGATCAAGAAGACGGTCGACAAGCAGTCGGCGAACCCCGGTGACGTCGTGAAGTACACGGTCACGGTGCGGAACACCGGTCAGACGAAGATCTCTGGTGCGACGTTCACCGACGATCTGACGCAGGTGCTCGACGACGCCGTCTACCGGAACGACGGCGCCGCCACGATCGGTGGCGTCACCTACGCGACGCCGAAGCTGACCTGGACCGGCGACCTCGAAATCGGTGCCATCTCGACGGTGACCTACTCGGTCCAGGTGAAGAACCCGGGCGACGGCGACAAGAAACTGTCCAATGTGGTCACTTCGGAGACCCCTGGCGGGAACTGCCCGCCGGGTTCGACCGATCCGGACTGCGGCACGACGACGCCGGTCTCCGGGCTGCTCATCAAGAAGACCGCCGACAAGAAGTCGGTCGACCCCGGTGACACGGTGAAGTACACGATCACCGTCACCAACACCGGGCAGACCGAACAGGCCGGCGCCACCTTCACCGACGACATGACCGAGGTCCTCGACGACGCCGACTACCAGAACGACGGCGCGGCGACGATCGGTGGCGTCACCTACGCGGCGCCGAAGCTGACGTGGACCGGCTCGCTGGGCATCGGGCAGACCTCGACCATCACCTACACGGTCAAGATCAAGAACCCGAACCCCGGCGACAAGAAACTGTCCAATGTGGTCACCTCGGACACGCCGGGCAACAACTGCCCGCCGGATTCGACCGACCCGAACTGTGTCGCGGACGTGCCGTCCCGCGAACTGACGGTCAAGAAGACGTCGGACAAACAGACCGCGAACCCGGGCGACGTCGTCACCTACACCGTGACCGTCACCAACACCGGCAAGGTCCCCCTGGTCGGTGAGGACGCCGCACGGGTCACGGACGATCTGTCCGAGGTGCTGGACGACGCCGACTACGCCGACGACGCCACGTCGGCCCCGGTCGCCGGGACGTTCACCTTCGTCGCGCCGAATCTGGTGTGGGTGGGCGATCTCCCGGTCGGGGCGACGACCACGCTGAAGTACTCGGTGAAGGTGAAGAACCCGGTGACGGGCGATCACGAACTGCGGAACACCGTCAGCACCAACACTCCGGGCACCTGCCCGCCGCAGTCCGACGACCCGGCGTGTTCGACCGTCACGCCGGTGCCCGGGATCTCGCTGGAGAAGAAGGCGGACAAGGCCACGGCCAACCCGGGCGACGTCGTGAAGTACACGGTGACCGTGCGCAACACGGGCAAGACGAAGCTGACCGGTGCGACGTTCACCGACGACCTCACCGAGGTCCTCGACGACGCCGTGTTCCAGAAGGACGGTGCGGCGACGATCGGTTCGGTGACCTACGCGGAACCGAAGCTGACCTGGACGGGTGATCTGGAGATCGGGCAGACGGCGACGGTCACGTACAGCGTCAAGGTCATTAAGACCGGCGGAGACGGCAAGCTCGCCAACGTGATCACCTCCGACACCCCGGGCGGCAACTGCCCGCCGGGCAGCAAGGACCCGAAGTGCGGCACGACGACCCCGTTGTCCAGCTTGAAGATCAAGAAGACGGTCGACAAGACGGAAGCGAAGCCGGGCGAGGTCGTCACTTACACCGTCACGGTGGAGAACACCGGGCAGGCCGTGGTGGACGACGCGACGTTCACCGACGACCTGACCCAGGTGCTGGACGACGCGACCTTCGACGGCACCGCGAAGGCGAGCATGGGAACGGTCACCTACTCCGCGCCGAAGCTCACCTGGAAGGGCGAGCTGAAGCCGGGGGAGAAGGCGACCGTCACCTACGCGGTCACCGTGCGGAAGCCGGCGACCGGCGACCACCGCCTCCGCAACGTCGTCACGTCGGACACGCCCGGCGGCAACTGTCCGCCGGGCTCGGCGAACCCCGAGTGCGGCACCGACACCCCGGTGCCGCCGACGCCGCCGAACCCGCAGCCGCCGGAGAAACCGAACCCGCAGCCGCCGACCACCCCGCGTCCGCCCGGTCTGGCCGTCACCGGCTCACCGGTGAAGACGATGACGGTGCTGGCGTTCGGGATGCTGGCCATCGGCGCGTTGCTGCTCCTCGCCGGACGGAGGCGCCGGGAGTCCTAGGACGTCAGGCACGGCGTGCGCGAAGGCGTAACTCGCGTGATCAGGCACGTAACTCGCGTGATCAGGGGCGTAACTCGGTGTTCCGCCACCGATCACGCGAGTTCCGGCTTCCATCACGCGAGTTACGCCTTCGATCACGTGAGTTGCGGCACCGCGATCAGGGCTTCCACCTCGACGACGAGCTCCGGCTTGGCCAGCGCCGCCACGACGATCAGCGACTGGGCGGGCCAGTCCGCTTCGGGGTACCAGCGGGTGAAGGTCTCACGCAACGCCGTGCGGAACCCGGCGAGGTGTTCGGTGCCGGACAGCATGCTGAACACCTTGACCAGGTGCTCGGGTCCGGCACCCGCGGCTTCGAGCAGCCGTTCGAGGTTGGCGAGCAACGCGCGGGTCTGGGACTCGGCGTCGGGCCCGGCGAGTTCGCCGTCGGGCAGGACGCCGATCTGCCCGGACACGACGACGAGTTCGTGATCGGCGGGCACGCGGACCAGATGGCTGTACGGGCCGATCGGCGCCGCCACGGTCTCCGGATTCCAGCGCTGGATCATCGGTCCCCTTCTCTCGGCCACTGAGGAAATCGTCTCCAACGTACCGATGATTCCGGGCCGCGTCGGGAGTCTCACCGTCGACAACGACGACTGGAAGGGTTCCGGATGACGGATTCAGGAGCGAAGACCGAGGTCTGGCCGCTGATCTTCGCCGAGCGTGCGGCGCTGGCGGACGATCTCGCGGAGCTCACCGAGGAGCAATGGGAGACGGCGTCGCTGTGCGCCGGGTTGACCGTGCGCGAGGTGCTCGCGCATCTCACGTCGGGAGCGAGCCTCACGCCGTCGAGATGGATGATCGGGGTGATCCGCTGCCGGTGGGATTTCGACAAGCAGGTCGCCATGCGGCTCGCCGAGCAGATGGGCGCCGACGGTGCCGAGACGCTGGAGCGTTTCCGCCGTGTGGTCACCAGTACGACGAAACCGCCGTTGCCGAAGCTCGCGATGCTGGGTGAAGCGATCGTGCACGCCGAGGACATCCGCCGTCCGCTCGGCCTTCGCCGCGACTACCCGATCCCCGTCCTCACCGCGTTGGCCGGGTACTACGGGGGCTCGGACCTGGTGGTGACGGCGAAGGGGCGCATCGGCGGCCTGCGGTTGCAAGCCACCGACGGCCCCTTCGCCGCCGGATCCGGTCCGCTCGTCTCGGGCACGACCTTGGCACTGATCATGGCCATGACCGGCCGGACGGCCTACCTCGCCGAACTCGACGGCGACGGGGTCCCGAGCCTGCGGGAGCGGGTCCCTGCTCAGACCTGAGACTCGAGGGGCAGGCCCGCGCCGGCCCAGTCCTCGATGCCTTCCCGGTACTTGCGGACGTCGGTGTAGCCGAGGGCGGTGAGCCGGTCGGCGACCTGGCCGCTGTTGGGGCAGGCGGGGTTCGAGCAGTAGGTGACGATGGCGGCGCCGCGATCGGGCAGCACGGTCGCGGCGTGCGCGTCGACGTCGGCGAGGACGAGGGGAACGGCGCCGGGCAGATGCTGCTTGGCGTAGTACTCGCCACCCAGTGCGTCGACCACCGTCACGGTCTTCGCGTCGATCGCGGCCTTCAGCTCGTCACGGGTGATGAGTGCGGTCATGTCGCTACCTCCAGTTAATCGGACTATAGTCCGTATGTGCCTCACGACCATAACGGACCGCAGTCCGCTTCTGCAACACCCTTGGATCTTCTGCGCACGCCGCCGCCCAAGGAGCGCGCCGACGCCGCCCGCAACCGGGCCGCGATCCTCGACGCCGCGGCGGCCTTGTTCGCCGAGCACGGCGTCGAAGCGGTGTCGATGGACCAGGTGGCGGCCGCCGCGGGGGTGGGCAAGGGGACGCTCTTCCGCCGCTTCGGTGACAAGGCGGGGCTCGCAGTCGCGCTGCTGGACGCGCGGGAACGCCTGCTCCAGGAGGGAATCCTGCACGGGCCGCCCCCGCTGGGCCCGGGCGCTCCGCCTGCCGACCGGCTGGTCGCCTTCGCCGACGCGTACACCGACTACGTGCTCGAACATCTGCCGCTGGTGCGGATGTCGGAAACCGCCGCGCCCGGCGCGCGCTACCGCATCGGGGCCTACCGGTTCTGGCACCGGCATGTCGCGATCCTGCTCGACGGGACACCCGACCCCGAGCACGCCGCGCACGCCCTGCTGGCCCCGCTGGCGGCCGAGCACCTGACCGCCCTGCTGCCGGAACTGGGGGAGGACCGCGTCCGCGCCGGGATCACGCGCCTGTGGCGGGCGGCCGGATCCCAGTAGGGTGTCGGCGAGAACCCGGGAGCGTGTCGATGATGGTGGAGAGCCGGACGACGGCCAGGCAGGCCGTGCTGGTGCTGCTCGCCGCCGTGCTGACCGCGCTCGGCCTGTTCTTCGCGCTCCATTCGGGCGGTTCCGCGTCGGCGGATGAGTCGCGCGGGGCGAACGCGACGATCGATTCCTCGGTCTCCAAGGCCGTCGCACCGGTGCGCGCCGCGGGCAGGCTCGCCGCCGAACCCGCGCTCCTGGGTGTGCACGGTCACGGTGATCTGCCTCTCTTCGGCACCGTTCCGCACGGGCCCGCGTCGACGACGCTGCTCCGCCTCGGCGAACTCCACGACGAAGCCATTCCCGCCTCGCGCACGGCGAACCGCCTCGCGCTGGGTGATCGCGCTCCTCCTTTCCCGGTAGCCGTCTGACGCTCATGGGCGCGCACTCGCGTGCCCGAACCGGGAAATCACCGAGGAGAACTTCGTGCCGCGCGAAACCGCGCGGCGAGGCATGACCGGGCGAGCCGTCGTCTCGCTGGTCGTTCTCGCCGCGACCGTGTACCTGTTGCTGACCACCGCCCCGAGACTGGGGCTCGATCTGCGTGGTGGCACGCAGATCGTGCTGGAGACCAAGGATTCGCCCACCGTCACCGCCGACGCGGAGACCACCGACCGGACGCTCGAGGTGCTGCGCCGCCGGGTCGACGCCCTGGGTGTCGCCGAGCCGATGCTGGCCCGCTCGGGGGACAACCGGATCATCGTCGAACTGCCCGGCGTCCGGGATCCGCGCGAGGCCGTCGAGGTGATCGGCCGCACCGCTCAACTGTCCTTCCATCCGGTGCTCGCCCCCGGCGCCGCGGACTCCCGTGTCCTCGACGACGAGAGCGGGCAGCCGGTCACTCTGGGACCCGCCGCGCTGACCGGCGAAGGCGTCGACGAGGCGCGTTCGTCGGTCGATTCGCAGGGCGGCGGCTGGCTCGTTTCGGTTGATTTCAAAGGGGATTCCGGTCGTGCCTGGGAACGGCTGACCGGGCAGGCCGCGTGCTCGCCGCCAGGTGATCCCACCCGCCGGGTGGCGATCGCGCTCGACGACAAGGTGATCTCGTCGCCGCAGGTGAGCCCGCAGGTCGCCTGCGGGGTCGGGATCGTCGGCGGGAGCACGCAGATCACCGGGCGGTTCTCACCCGCCGAAGCCAAGGATCTGGCACTGTTGATCAACGCCGGCGCGCTGCCGACACCGGTCGAGATCATCGAGCAGCGCACCGTCGGGCCCACGCTCGGCGCCGCCGCCATCGACGCCAGTGCCCGTGCCGCCGTGATCGGGCTGGCGCTGACCGCGCTGTTCCTGCTCGCGGTGTACCGGCTGGCCGGGCTGATCGCCGTGGGCGCGCTGGTGGCGTACGCGGGCGTTTCCTATGCCGCGCTGCTCGCGGTCGGCGCGACGCTGACCTTGCCGGGGCTCGCCGGCTTCGTACTGGCCATCGGCATGGCGGTCGACGCCACCGTGCTCGTCTTCGAACGGGCGAGAGAGGAACACGCGGTCAAACGCGGTGGTTCGCTGCCACGTTCGGTCAGCCGCGGGTTCAGCGGCGCGTTGTCGGCGATCGTCGATTCGAACGTGACCACCCTGCTCGCCGCGGGTCTGCTGTTCTGGCTGGCGTCCGGCCCGGTGCGCGGCTTCGGGGTGACGCTGTCGATCGGCGTCGTCGTCGCGTTGTTCATCTCGCTCGTGCTGACGCGTTTGCTGCTGCATCTCACGATGCGGGGTGTGGTCGCGCGCAAACCGCGGCTGTCCGGGCTCACGCACGAAGGCCGGGTCCGCCAGTGGGTGAACCGCCGCGATCCCGAATTCCTCGGGAAACCGAAACGCTGGCTGATGGTGGCGGGCGCGGTCGTGATCGCCGCGATCGCGGGACTGTTCGTGGCCGGGCCGAATCTCGGCGTCGAATTCACCGGCGGCCGGGTCGTCGAATACAGCACTTCGGCGCCCGCCGACGTCGAGCGGGTCCGGGACGCGGTCTCCGACGCGGGCTTCCCCCGCGCCGTCGTGCAGACGTCCGGCGAGAAGGACATCTCGGTCCGCACCGAGCCGATCGACGAGGACGCCACCGAACGGATCCGGACCGCCGTCGCCGGGGTGGCCGGCGACGCCACCGAGATCCGCGACGAGAAGATCGGCCCGAGCCTCGGCGCCGAACTGCGCACCAAGGCGGTGATCGCGCTCGGCCTCGCGGTGCTGGCGCAGCTGATCTACCTGGCGGTGCGGTTCGATTGGCGGCTCGGCCTCGCCACCGTGGCCGCGCTCGCCCAGGACGTCCTGATCATCCTCGGGATCTTCGCCTGGCTGGGCAAATCCATGGACGGGGTCTTCCTCGCCGCGCTGCTGACGGTGATCGGCTATTCGGTCAACGACTCGGTGGTGGTCTTCGACCGGGTGCGGGAAGTGCGGGGACAACGCCGCAAGGAGCCGTTCTCGCGCGTCGTCGGCACGGCGGTGCTGCAGACGTTGCCGCGGACGATCAACACCGGGATCGGGGTGCTGTTCGTCCTCGGGGCGTTGCTGTTCCTCGGAGACGGTTCGCTGGCCGACTTCGCCCTCGCGCTCCTGCTCGGTCTCGTCGCGGGCACGGTGTCCACAGTGGCCACCGCGGGGCCCGTCGCGATCCTGCTCGACAAGCGGTGGCCCGGGGCCGGACGTCCCGCCCGGAAGGCGAATCCGGCACGGCGGCGGGACGACAACGGCGCGGTGGTGTGATCGACGTTCCTTTGTGGACCGCCGCGCTCCACCCGGCCTCTATGCTCGTTCCCGGTGGCAGGGGAGTCCACCGGGAACGAGGGGCGGGTAGATGATCCAGAGCGTGCTCGTCGGCGCGGTCGTCGTGCTGGCTTGGACGATGACCGCGGCACGGCTGGAACGCTGGCAGATCACCGCGCCGATGGCGATGGTCGCGGCCGGGCTGGCGATCGGGTTCACCACCCGCAACGATCTCGGCAACGGGCTCAACACCGAGATCGCGCTCAACGCGGCGGAACTGATCCTGGCGCTGCTGCTGTTCGTGGACGCCACCGCGGTCAAGGGCGGTTACCTCGGCCACGACGGGAAAACGGCGGTGCGGCTGCTGCTGATCGCGTTGCCGCTGACGATCCTGATCGTCATGGGCGTCGGCCTGCTGACGCTGCCGGGTCTCGGCTGGGCGGCGGTCCTGCTGATCGCCTGCATCATCGCCCCGACGGATTTCGCGCCCGCGACTTCGGTGGTGCACGACGTCCGGGTGCCCGAACGCGTGCGGCATCTGCTGAACGTCGAGAGCGGCTACAACGACGGTGTCGTCGCCCCGGTCTTCATCTTCGCGCTCACCCTCGCGGGGAGCCGTCACCAGGCGAACACGCCGGGCGAGGCGTTGCAGGCCGCGATCCCGGCGGCGTTGCTTGCCGTGCTGGCGGGTTCCGTCATCGGGGCGGCGGCCGCGGTGGCGATGAACGTGACGGCCGGACACGGCTGGTCGACCCGGCATTCCGCGCGGGTCGCGGCCGTCGCCCTCCCGTTGCTCACCTACACCGCCGCCGTCGCGATCGGCGGCAACGGCTTCGTCGCCGCGTTCATCTGCGGGATCGCCTACAAGACCGCCCGGCACCCCGATGAGGAGGAACTCGGGCTCGCCGAAGACGTCAGTTCGCTGTGCGGGCTGCTGATGTGGTTCGTCTTCGGCAGCACCGCGGTGCTGGTGCTGTCCTTCGGTCTCACCTGGGGCATCGTGCTCGTCGGTGTCGTCGCGCTGACCGTCGCCCGGCTGATCCCGGTGCTGCTCACCTTGCTGCGGACGGATTTCCGCTGGAAGGACCGGATGACCATCGGCCTGCTGGCCCCGCGCGGCGCGGCGTCGATCGTGTTCGGGCTGCTGGCCTTCAACTCACTGGAGGGGGACGCCGCCGATGTCGCGCTGAGCGTCATGTCGGTGACCGTGCTGGCGAGCGTCGTCGCGCACGGCGTCGGGGCTTCGGCGTTCCTGAACCGCAAGTCGAAGCGGGCTTGACCGGACGTCCTCAAAGGACTGAGCGTCGCTGGTCAAGGTCCGTGCGGGTACGCGCAAGTCGGTGCGCGGGTTTCTTGTGAGCGTGACGGGAGTATCGGCACGCGAGCAGGAGGAGACCCATGACTTTGACCGGCGGGTTGTTCATCGACGGTTCCTGGTCGGAAGCGGCGGCGACGTTCGACGACCTCAACCCGGCCACGGGCGAAGTGCTCGCCAGGGTCGCCGACGCGAGCCCGGAGGACGTGGACCGTGCGGTGAAGGCGGCACGGGCCGCGCTGGAGGGCGCCTGGGGCGAGACGCCGGGCGTGGAACGCGGACGGCTGCTGAACCGGCTGGCCGACCTCGTCGAACGCGACGCGGCGGAACTCGCCCGGCTCGAAGCGCTCGACATCGGCAAACCGGCGGGCCAGCCAGCGATGCTGGACGTGCCGAACGCCATCGCCACGTTCCGCCATTTCGCCGGCTGGGCCGACAAGATCCAGGGCGCCACGATCCCCACCGCGGGATACATGGGCATGGCGAAGACCCACTCGTACACCGTGCGCGAGCCGGTGGGCGTGATCGGGGCGATCGTCCCCTGGAACACGCCGCTGATGATCGCCGCGTGGAAACTCGGCCCGGCGCTGGCCGCGGGCAACACCCTGGTCGTCAAACCGGCCGAGGACGCGCCGCTGTCGATCCTGCATCTGGGCAAGCTCATCGAAGAGGCGGGCTTCCCGGCGGGCGTCGTCAACATCGTCCCCGGTCTCGGCGGCGGCGCGGGTGCCGCGCTCGTCGCGCATCCGGACGTCGACAAGATCAGCTTCACCGGTTCGCCGGAGGTGGGACGGCTGATCCAGAAGTCCGCCGCGGACACGTTCAAACGGGTCACGCTGGAACTGGGCGGCAAGAGCCCGCAGATCGTCGCGGAGGACGCCGACGTCAAGGCGGCGATCCAGGGCATCGCGATGGGCCTGTTCTTCAACCAGGGCGAGGTATGCGCGGCCGGTACGCGCGTACTCGTGCACCGGTCCCACTACGACACCGTGGTCGCGGCGCTCGCCGAGGCGGCCGACGCGCAGGTGCTCGGCGACCCGTTCGCCGAGACGACGACCATGGGCGCGCTCGTGAACGCCGACCAGCAACGCCGCGTCCTCGACTACATCGAACAGGGCAAGGCCTCCGGCGCGCGGCTCGTGGCGGGCGGAGAACAGCCCGAGGGACCCGGATTCTTCGTCCGTCCCACGATCTTCGCCGACGTGGACTACGGATCGGTGATCGCACGGGAGGAGATCTTCGGCCCGGTCGGGGCGGTGATCCCGTTCGACACCCTCGACGAGGCGATCGCCATCGCCAACGACACCCGGTACGGCCTCGCGGCGACCATCTGGACCCGCGACGTCTCGAACGCGCACACGCTGGCGGCCAAGATCCGCGCCGGCGCGGTCTGGGTCAACGGCTGGGCGGCGATCGATCCTGCCCTGCCGTGGGGCGGGATGAAGTCCAGTGGCGTCGGCCGCGAACTCGGGTGGAGCGGGATTCTCGCCAACACCGAGGAAAAGGTCGTCACCGTGGTGCTGTGACGGCGGCCGTGCCCGGAGGTCACCCGCCTCCGGGCACGGTTTTGCGGTACTCCCGCGGCGAGACACCGAAAGTGCCGCGGAACAGCCGCGAGAAATGTGCCGCGTCGGGGAAACCCCACCGCCTGCCGATCGCGGCGATCGGAACTTCCCGGCTCCGCGGATCGGCGAGCTCGCGGCGGCACCGTTCGAGCCGTCGCGAGCGGATCATCGCGGAGACCGAAACGCCTTCCGCCTCGAACACTTTCTGCAGGTATCGCACGGAAACGAAATGCGCGTCCGCCACCGTCTTGGACGACAGGGCGGGATCCGCGAGGTTGTCGTCCACGAATTTCCCGACCCTGGCCCGCAGCGCGCGGTGCGACGCCGGCCCGTCTTCGTCGAGCGGCTGCCGCAGCTGCTGGGCGAACGCCGCGGTGACGAGATCGACCACCGCGTCGCCGAGGTGGGTGGCGATGACCGTCGTCGCCGTGCCGAGTTCACCGCCGAGCCCCTTCAGCAGCGGGGCGATCAGGGCGCCGAGCCCGGAATCACCCGCCAGCCGCACGGCCGTCAGTCCCGCCATGTGGTCTTCGGGCAGGCGGACCAGTTTGCGCGGGAACATCGCGACGGTCATGCGGAAGTCGTCGCTGAACGAGATCCGGTACGGGCGCGAGGTGTCGTAGACGGCCAGGTCCCCGGGCCGCAGCCGGGCCTGCCTGTCGTCCTGTTCGATGACGCTGGATCCGCTGACCTGCAGGCCGAATTTGTACAGCTCCGGATCGTCCTGGCGGATCAGCCGCCGGGTGCGCTCCACGACCGCGTGCGACGCGGACACGGCGGCGAGGACGACCGAGCCGAGCGCCGCCGAATCGACACCGCCGCTGAATCCCGCGGTGCCGTCGCAGCGGGCCTGGAGGGGGACGAACGTCCGGCAGATCCGGTGCTCCCAGTCCTCGAACCTGGCGGCCCCGGCTTTCCCAGTGGCAACTGCCATGCGGACTCCTCATCGAGTAAGCGCAGGTCAGCCCGACCGTACACTACTGAACGGTCGGTCGGTCAAGGGCGCATTCGGGCAAGTCCGGTTCGCCGCGAGTCAACTCGGACGGTGACCGCGGGCACACACTGGGGGCGCGATCGACCAACGAGCGAAGAGGTTCCCATGGGTTCTGACACCAGCAGCGATTACGTCGTCGTCGGAGCGGGCTCGGCCGGAAGTGCGCTGGTCCGGCGGCTCGTGGACGCCGGCCGGACGGTGCACGTCCTGGAGGCCGGGCCGTCGGACGACGCGGCGGCGATCCACAGTCCGCAGGGCTGGCCGACGCTGCTGGCCGGACCGCAGGACTGGGCGGTGACCACCGTCCCGCAGAAGTTCGCGAACGACCGTTCGCTGTTCTGGCCGCGCGGCAAGGTGCTCGGCGGGAGCAGCTCCCTCAACGGCATGATCTACATGCGCGGCCATCGGACGGATTACGACGGGTGGGCGGCCGCGGGCTGCACGGGCTGGGGCTGGGACGACGTCCTGCCGCTGTTCCTGCGGTCGGAAGACCATCTCACCGGGGCGAACGCGCATCACGCGACCGGCGGCCCCCTGCCGGTCGGCCCGATCACCGAACCGCATCCGACCGCGCGGGCGTTCGTCGACGCCGCCGTCGCCGCGGGGCACAAACGCAACGAGGACTTCAACGGCGAGGAACTGCGCGGCGTCGGGTTCAACGAGATGACCGTCCGCGACGGCAAGCGCATGAGCGCCTGGCGGAGTTTCGTGGCGCCGATCCTGGACAGCCCGGCCCTCACCGTCACCACCGGCGCGCTGATCGACCGTGTCGTCGTCGAAAACGGCCGGGCCGTGGGCGTCGAGTACCTCGCCGGCGGAGAACGGCGAACGGCACGGGCCGGCGCCGAGGTCATCCTGTCCGCGGGCACGATCGGCTCGCCCGCGATCCTGCTCCGCAGCGGGATCGGTCCGACGGCGCATCTGCGCGAACTCGGTGTCGATGTCGTCGAGAATCTCCCCGGCGTCGGCGAGAACCTGCACGATCACCCGCTGATCAGCGTCGTCTACGAATCCCTGAAGCCGTTGCCCGAAGGGAAGGCGAACCTGCTGGAGGCCCAGTTCTACGCCGACAGCACGGGCTGGACGGGGGCCGCGCCGGATCTCCAGCCGTTGTTCCTGCACCTCGTCTACCCGGCTGAGGGCTACGAAGTACCCGAACACGGCTACACCATCGCGGCCGGGATCGTCGCGCCGAAATCGCGGGGCACGCTCCGGCTGGCTTCGGCCGACCCGTCGGTGCCCGCCTTGGTCGATCCGCGGATCCTCGCCGACCCGTACGACCTCGAAGCGTTGTGCGACGCGATCGAGATGAGCCGGGAAGTCGGCGCCCAGCGCGCGTTCGACGCCTGGCGCAAACGCGAGGTGGCCCCCGGCCCGGAAGCCACCACGCGCGAGGACATCCGCGAGTTCGCCCGCCGGTCGGTCGGGACGTATCACCACCAGGTCGGCACCTGCCGGATGGGCGTGGACGAGCTTGCCGTCGTCGATCCGGCCCTGCGGGTGCGCGGCGTGGACGGGCTGCGGGTCGCGGACGCCTCGATCATGCCGGTCGTGCCTTCGTGCAACACGAACGCGCCGTCGATCATGGTGGGGGAGAAGGCGGCCGACCTGATCACCGGCGGGTGAGCGGTCAGCTCAGGTCGTACGGTTCGGCGCTGTTCCACAACGCCTCCGCCTCGCCGAGGAACGTCCGGTACGCCGCGCCGTCCGCGGGCTGCAGGACGAACTTCGGATCACCGGCCTGGTACGTGTAGTACTCGGCGAACAGTGCCGAGCCGGTGGCGATGACCCCGATCGCGATGGGATGCGCGACGAGCCGGACGGAGAGGTTTCCGCCGGTCGAACGGTTCAGCTCGGCCAGCACCCGCAACGTGTGGAGGACGCGTTCTCGCGCGCTTTCCGGCGAACGCACGGCGTGGTAACGGGAGGCGGCCGTGTCGATCGCGGGCGAATGCGGGTCGATCAGCACGAACCGGATCTTCGCCCCGGTACGCAACCGTTCTTCGAGCTTGCCGTAGTTGTTGTTCACCAGGGTGTTGCGGGCCATCCCGGTGATCAGCAGTTCGCTCGTGCCGTCGATCGCCTCGGCGAGCCCGGGGCCGAAGTCCTCGCTGAACACCGGACGGCGCTCCCGCGCGATCTGGTCCGCGGCGGACAGCGGCCAGGGCGTGCCGTCCTCCCACAGCCGTTCCGCCTCGTCGGCGAAGTGCTGGTACCAGGGCGCGTCCTTCGGTTCCACTGTGAACACCGGCGAGGCTTCACCGGTCGGCCGGTATTCGTAGTGCTGGACGCAGATCAGTCCTCGTTTGGTGGAGACGTCGAGGCAGTTGAAACCCGCGGAGGAGATCCGCGAAGACACCCGGATCTCCAGCCTGCCGCTCGTCCGGCTCTTCAAGGACGTCAGTTCGTCCAGGGTCGCGAGGATCCGCTGCCGGAGCCGTCCTTGTCCGAGGCTTTGGGAGATTCGGCGATCGGCGACGGCGACGAGTTCTTCGTCGGTCGGATCCAGGACCAGAACCCGGATCCGTCCGCCGGAATCGAGGATCGACCGGATGTCGCTGCGCATACCCTGCACGGTCCTTGTCATCGAATGCCCGATGAGCAGGATGTCGAACGCCGCCGCGCGCCGGGAGATGAGATCCGCGGGGAACTCCGGTTCGAAGAGCGTCGCGGGGCCGCCGCGATTCGCATCCCGGACCTGCTCGGTCAGCCGCCGCGAGCGGATCTGGGAGAACGCGAGCAGGGCCAGCAGTGCCGTCACCACGGAGGAAAGCGTTTTGACGTCCGAGATCCCGGTCGCGCCCAGGACGGTGAACGCCAGCGCGACGGTGCCAAGTACGTACAGATCCAGGTTGTCGTCGGTGATCACGCGCGCCAGCGATCGCCGGATCCGTCCACGCTCGTCCGCCACTGAACCCCCTCGTCGTCGGTTGCGTGGAGACGATATCGGCCGGACGCCCCGGCATGTCCGGGATTGCTGACATCGATGGCATACCGCGAACCAAGCGATACGAAGCCATTTGGCTCAATCGTTTGTCTGGTCCAGTCCAGTTATGTCTACTAACGTAGAGGGATGGAGCTGGAACTGCGCCACCTGCGCATCATGTGCGCGATCGCCGAACTCGGGAGTATCACCAAGGCGGCGAACACGCTCGGAATGGCCCAGCCTGCACTGACAGCACAACTGAAGCGCATCGAGCGGACCCTCGGCGGGAAGCTGTTCCTGCGCGATCACACGGGCACCAGGCCGACCGCGCTCGGTCTCCTCGTCCTCGACCGGGCCAAGATGGTGCTCCCCGCCGTGTCGTCGCTGCACGACGAGGCGGCGCGCCTCGCCCAGCACGCGGGCACCGGTGAGCCGGTGACCCTGCGGCTCGGCTCGGCGACGGGGCCGATGCTGGGGGCGCTCCTGCAACGCCTCGGCACCACCCATCCCGACATCCACGTCGCCACGCATACGTCGTGGTCGGCCAACAAACTCGCGGACATGACCGCCGAGGGCGCGCTGGACTTCGCCTTCGTCGGCGTCTGCGGTGACGCGGGCCCGCCGCCGGAGCCCGGTCTTCGCTGGCGGACGCTCGCGCATCATCCGGTGTTCGTGCTGATGTCCGCGCGAGACGAGCGCGCGCAGCGGAACGAGGTCGAACTCGGTGCCCTCGCGGACGAACGCTGGTGCGCGACGCCGGGCGACGGATGTTTCGGCGACTGTTTCGCGTCCGCGTGCGCCCGGTCGGGATTCACGCCGCGTTCGTTGTACGAAACCGATGTGCTGACCTGTATCGAGATGGTCGAATCGGGACACGCGGTGGTGTTGTGCCAGCCGCTGTTCCACGAGATCCCGGGGATCGTCGCGGTCCCGATCGCGGGGAATCCGCTGAGCTGGCGGAATCTCGTCGGCTGGTCGGAGCGCGGGGAGATGGGCCCCTTCGCCGCGGAGATGATCGCCCTGTCCCGTGCGGTGTACGGCGAACTGATCGACCGGCGGCCGGCCTACTCGAAGTACCTGGAGCTGAATCCGGGTTATGGCGTCGACTACACGGACGCGGGAGTGGGCTGACCAGCGCCGGAGTGGTCGAAAGGTCCAGTCCACTTGGTGGATATGACCTAAATGGTATGTACCATTAGCGGCAGGTGCCTCGTACGGTCTGGGACGAGATCTTCTTCCGGAACGCGGTGAGGAAACGCCTGAAATGAACCGAAAGATCGTAGCGGCCGCCGCGGCGGCCCTTACCGGCGCGGGCCTGGTCACGGCCGTCGCGCTGACGCCGAGCGCCAGCGCCGGCCAGACCGCTTCGGCGGCCGACCAGGTCCAGTCGGAGATCGTCGCCGCCTTGGCGCGTGACCTGAAGATCAGCCCGGATCAGGCAAGGAACCGCCTCGCCGGTGAACAGAAGGCCGCCCGCGCCGAAAGCGACCTCAAGTCCCGGCTCGGCCCGTCCTACGCCGGCTCGTGGCTCGACGCGTCCGGGACCACGCTGACCGTCGCGGTCACCGACGCCGCCTTGGAGGGCGTCGTCCGGGCGGCAGGCGCGACCCCGAAGACCGTCGCCCGGAGCGCCGCGCAGCTCGACGCGGCGAAGTTGTCGTTGGACGCCAAGGGAACCAGCGCGCCGAAGACCGTGCCCGGCTGGTACGTCGACGCCACCACCAACTCGATCGTCGTCCTGGCCAACGCCGGTGGCGAAGCCGCCGCGAAGTCGTGGGCGACCGCCTCCGGTGTGCGTGCCGACGCGGTGCGGGTCGAGACCAGCACCGAAAGCCCGGTCCCGCTGATCGACGTCATCGGCGGCAACGCCTACACCTTCGGTTCGGGCCGGTGCTCGATCGGTTTCTCGGTCGAGGGCGGCTTCGTCACCGCGGGCCATTGCGGCACCACCGGTACGCGGACCTCGAACCCGAGCGGGACCGTCGCGGGGAGCAGCTTCCCCGGCAACGACTACGCGTGGGTCCGGGTGGACGCGGGCAACACCCCTCGCCCGCTGGTGAACCGCTACCCGGGCACCGTGCCGGTGGCGGGTTCGCAGGAGGCCGCGATCGGCGCGTCGGTCTGCCGCTCCGGTTCCACCACGGGCTGGCACTGCGGCACGATCCAGCAGAAGAACGCTTCGGTCAACTACCCGCAGGGCACCGTTTCCGGCCTCACGCGGACCAACGCCTGCGCCGAGCCGGGTGACTCCGGTGGTTCGTGGCTCGCGGGCGACCAGGCGCAGGGCGTCACCTCCGGCGGCTCCGGCAACTGCAGCTCGGGCGGCACGTTCTACTTCCAGCCGATCTCGGAGATCCTGAGCGTCTACAGCCTCCGCCTGGTGACCTCGGGTTCGAACCCGCCGTCCAGCACGACGCCGACCACCACGACGTCGAACAACCCGCCCGGCGGAACCTGGGCGGCGGGCACCACCTACGCCGTCGGCGCGACCGTGACCTACGGCGGCGCTTCGTACCGGGCCCTGCAGGGCCACACCGCTCAGGTCGGTTGGGAGCCGCCGAACGTCCCAGCGCTTTGGGCACGCGCCTGACCACCTAGCCGTCCGGGCCACACGCAGGGGTGAGCCCGGACCCGACCGCCCCCGGCGTCGTCCGTGCGTCGGGGGCGGTCCCTCTTTGGTCACCGTGGTCGTGAGTGGTAAGTGTCGTTCTAACGTCACTTATCACTCACGACCACGGTGACCGGGTCAGTGCAGGACCTTCAGGCCCACCACGCAGGCGACGATCCCCACGATCAGCAGGATCCGGGCCACCGAAACGGTTTCCGCGCCCGACCACATGCCGTACGCGACGGTGAGCGAAGCCCCGATGCCGACCCAGACCGCGTAGGCGGTACCGACGGGGAGATCCTTCATCGCGTAAGCGAGACCCACCATGCTGGCCACCAGCGTCACGCCGAAGATCACCGACGGGACGGGCCGGGACAACCCTTCGGATTTGCCGAGGGCGGTGGCCCAAACGGCTTCCAGCACACCCGAAACGATGAGGACAAGCCACGACATGACGCGCTCCCAGAGCGCCGTCTTGTCGCTGGCCGGGTACGGCACCCACTCGTCCGGGGACCTCGTTCAGGAGGTTCCTCGACCAGGATGGCACACCGCCCGCGTGGAACGCCCGCCGGTTTGACGAGGGTCACCACGCGGGCGCGCCATTGTGGACGGTCAGGTCAGCACCCTTGGCGCCGACCAGGCGAGCAAACCCAGTTCCAGCACCGAGAATCCGATCAGCGCCCACGCGCTCGGCAGCCAGATCAGCGCGATGCCGACGAGGAGGACGGGCAGGACCAGCCCGGCGTAGGCGGCCAGGAACAACGCGGCGAGGACCTCACCGCGCACCGGCGGTTCGGCGAGGGCGGCGACGGTGGCCACCGAGGCACGGAAGCCCAGCCCGACGCCGGCGCCCGCCACGATCCCGCCGGCGACGAAGAGCCACAGCTGGGACGTCGTCACGGCGACCGGCAGCGCCACCAGCCCGCTCACCATCAGCCCGAGGCCGAGCCGTAGCTGGGTTTTCCTGGCCAGACCGGCGAAGAGCACCTGCGCCGCGGCCGCCGCGAGGAACACCGAGAACGACGCGAGACCGGCCAGCAGCCGCGAACTCTCGTGCATGCCCTGCGCCAGCAACGTCGGCGTCAGCGCCATGAAGAGACCCGTGATCGCGAACGCCGCGAAAGCGCCGATCGCCGCGCCGAAGAAGGCGGGCCGTGCACTCGACGGCAGTGAGACCCGCTGCGGCCGATAAGCGGGCCGTTCTTCAGCGCGCTCCACCGTTTCCGGTACGAGCGCGACCGCGATGGCCGCGGCGAGCAGCAAGACCAGGAAGAACACGAACGGGGTGGTGAGCGGCTCGGCCGAATAGCTCGCGAACACGCCACCGAACAGCGGTCCGAGCGCCAGCCCGCCCATGTTGACCACGGTCGCGATCAGTCCCGCGCGGCCGTGGTCCTCCCGTGGCCGGGCGACGGCGCGGAGTTCGGACAGATGCGCGGTGGCGGTCGCGGTCAGCGCGCCGATACCCGCGCCGCCGACGAGCCTGGCCAGGATCAGCCCGGGAACATCCGGCCACGCCAGGAAAAGTGTCGCCGAAAGTGCCTGCGTCAAGGTCGCGGCGAGGATCACCCGCCGTCGCCCAAGCCAGTCGCTGACATGGCCGGCGAGATACAGGCTGCCCATCACGCCGACGGCGTACGCCGCGAAGACGATGGTCACGACGTAGGTCGGGAAGCCGTCGCGCTGCTGGTAGAGCACGTAGAGGGGAGTGGGGACGGTGGAGAAGGCCAGCGAGGCGGCGTAGGCCGCCGCGATGACCCAGAAACCGCGACCGTGGCTGATCCGCCGGAACGCGGGACGGGGGAGGGCGACGCTGTTCAGCATGTCTCCACTGTGAATCGCCGGATCATCCAAGTCCAACGAACAATCCTGGTCACAGTTATCGACAAGTGCGATAATAGAGACCGTGGAGACCCGCCAGCTCGAATGCTTCGTCGCGGTCGCCGAGGAGCTCAGCTTCACTCGCGCGGCTCAGCGGTTGTACGCGGTGCAGTCCACCGTCTCGGCGACGATCCAGGCTCTCGAAGGCGAACTGGGGGTCAAGCTGTTCGACCGGTCCACGCGAAGGGTCGAGCTCTCCCCGGCGGGAAAGGTGTTCCTGCCCGAGGCCAAGGCCGCGCTGGAAGCCTTCGACAGGGCACGGGAGGTGGTCACCGACGCCTCCGCCGGTCTGCGAGGCAGCCTTCGCATCGGCACGCTGACCAGCGTCGGCGATCTCGACCTGCCCGATCTGCTCGGCGCGTTCCATCGCCGCTATCCGCTGGTCGACCTGCACGTTTCGGTGTCGATCACCGGGTCGACCGGGCTCGCCGAGGATCTGCGTCAGGGCAGGCTCGACGTCGCCCTCCTCGGTCTGCCCGAATCGGATCTCGCCGGGCTCGACACCAAACTGCTCGGTTCGGCGCCGTTCGTCGCCGTGCTGCCCGACGGCCACCGGCTGAGCGGACGGCGGTCGCTGACCTTGGCCGACCTCGCTGGCGAGTCCTTCGTGGACAATCCGCGCGGGTTCGGCAACCGGGTGGCCCTGGACCGCGCTTTCGAGGCGCTCGGGGCGCCGCGCCGGGTCATCGTCGAGGTCGCCGACCTGCGTGCCGTGCCCTCCTATGTCGCGGCGGGGCTCGGCGTCGCCGTGGTGCCCGATCTCAAGCTGCTCGCGGGCGTCCGGACGATCCCGCTCGACGAGCCCGGCCTCACCTGGCCGCTGACCATCGCCACCCGGGGAGAGCGGCCGCCGAGCCGGGCCGCCCGGCTGCTGCTCGACCTCGTCGACAGCGGGGAGTTCTCGCTCGTGATCCCCGCGCGGAACTGAGTTCAGCCCGTCAGCAGCGTGCGGGTCGTCTTCGTCACCAGGTCGACGGTGCGCGGTGGTGGTGCCTCGCCGCGGTCGAGATGCCGCCTCACCGCGGCATAGGGGAGGTCCACGAGGGCCAGCATCAGCTCGTCGGTGCTCCGGCCGGTCAGCGGACGCAGCTTTCGCAGCACCTTGGTGATCGCCGTGTCGAGCCGGTGGTTGGCGGCCTCGACACGGGCGCGATCCTCGGCGCTCCAGTCGTCGACGCCGAGCGTCCCGTCGCCTCCGTAGAGCAGCTTCGCCTCGGCTGGATGGGCGCGGCACCACCGGACGACCTGCGCCGAGGCCTCGACGGCGGCTTCGATGGCCGGTTCCTGTTCGAGCGCTTCGAGATAGCCCTGCTGGAAGCCGGTCAGGGTGCGGAGCCAGACGGCGGCGAGCAGTGCCGGACGCCCGGGGAAACGGTGGTAGACCGACCCGCTCGGCGCGCCGACCTCGCGGGCGACGGCCGACATGGTCACCCCGGCGGCCCCTTCGGTGGCGAAGATCCGCACGGCGGCGTCGAGGAAGTCGTCGGCGGTGTGCCGCGGTGGCCGTCCCATTTTCAGAGACTATCCTCTACTATCGTTTTAGGGGAAGGTCTCTAGAACTGGGAGGCGCGATGCGCGTATGGAACAGGCATCACCGGATCGTCGACGTGGCACCAGAACGCGTCGGCGCGCTGATCGACACGCTGGCCGCGGACGGCGACCGGCTCTGGCCCGTCGACGCGTGGCCGCCGATGCGGTTCGACCGGCCGCTCGAGGTGGGAGCGGACGGCGGGCACGGGCCGGTGCGGTACCGGGTCGAGTCCTACGAGCCCGGGAAGTCGGTGCGGTTCCGGTTCACCGCGCCGCGCGGCTTCGACGGGTTCCACGAATTCACCCTGCGGACGACGGAAAACGGGAGGACCGAACTCGGGCACCTCATGGTGCTGCGGCTCCGGCATCCCGCGTGGCTGACGTATCCGCTGCTGTGGCGGCCGATGCACGACGCTCTGTTGGAGGACTGCCTCGACCGCGCCGAGCGTGAACTCACCGGCACGGTCGAGACGCCCGCTCGATGGAGCCTTTACGTCCGGCTCTTGCGGAACCTGATCTCCGGCAAGAGGCCTTTCCGCTTGAGGGCGAACAAGGTGCCGCCGATGAGCACGACGGCGATCAGGTAACCCAGTGCCAAGGACACGGCGCCGCCGTTCGCGGGTGGGAGCAGAACGCCGAACACGGCGCTGACGACGGCGAGGATCCACCGTCCGCGGTCGGTCGTGAGGCTCACGGCGAGCAGCGCGACCGTCCACAGGAGATACCACGGCTGTACGACCGGGCCGAGGACCAGCATCGCGGCGAAGGTCAGCCCCGCGGCGTAGAGCGGGTGCAGCTTCTCGCGGTAGGTGAGCCACAGCAGCCTGGCGCCGACGGCGAGACCGAGGATCGCTCCGATGAGCGAGAACACCTCGATCGCGCCGTCGGTCAGGTCTGCCCCGAAGATCTTGCCGATCCCGCCGACGAGGAAGCCGAGTTCATTGGTGGGCGCCATCCAGCTGTGGACCTGGCCTGAGACACCGGAAAGTACGCGGACCCAGCCGAAGCCGAGCCCGCTGCCGAGCGAGATCGCCGCGGTGACGGCGGCGAATCCGGCGGGCAGCCCGAGCGCGACCGCCACCCGGCCGGCGGGAGTCGCCCGGCGGAACAGGTCGACGCCGACGAACAGCAGACCCGCGACGGCCACGATCTTGATGTTCGCGGCCGCGCTCACCGCGACCACGCCTGCCGCGATCAAGGCGGGCCGGGTCGCACCGGTCTTCGCCGCGCCCATGAGGACGAGTTCCAGTCCGGCGACCATCAGCCCGACCATGAGCCCGTCGTTGTGCACCCCCGCCACGACGTGCCAGAGCACCAGCGGGTTGAGCACGGCCAGCCACAACGCGATCGACGGAGAAACCCCGGCGCGGCGGGCGAGCCGGGGGAGCGCCCACGCCATGAGCACGATCCCGATCAGGCCGAGCAGCCGGTGGAGCAGCACCGTCGGCACGAAGGCGTCCCCGGCGATCTGGGCGATCGTGCGGGCCAGCGCGACGAACGCCGGACCGTACGGCGCGGGCGTGTCCCGCCAGTAGTGGCTGACCGCCATCGTCACCGGGGAATCCGCGCCGAGCGCCTCGGCGGGCCCCACCAGGTAGGTATCCAGCCCCTTGGCCGCGATCAGGCCTTGCGCCAGGTAGCTGTTGATGTCGCCGCTGAACAGGGGACGCGCGACGAGCAGCGGAGCGCACCACGAGACCGCGATCCAGTACAGCCGCCGCTCGGGCAGCCCGGCGGCGAGCCGTCCGATGCCGAGCCAGGACAGCACGAGGGTGGCCATCCCGGCGACGCCCAGCGCCACCACCGGCACCGAGGGCAGGCCGATCCCGGACGTGACCAGCACCAGCACGGCGATCCCGAGGAAACCCGCCCAGTGCAACGCCGAGATCTTCAGCCCGGTCTTCTCCGGCGCGGGCAAGACGTTCTGCATGCGGCCAAACTACTCCAAGTGCGAAACCCGGCTGCGCCGATCGTACGGGAATCCGGCTCCGACGCTTCGGGGCCGCGTCCGCCGGGTACTCCCGTCGGCGTGAAGAAACGCTGGGTTCGTCTCGGGGCGTTCGCGCTGACCGGGCTCCTGATCGTCGCCGCGGCCCTGCAGATCACCGGACTGTTGCCGAAGCTCGACCCGTTCGGAACGTCCACTGTGGACCGTTCGCAACCCGCGGTGCTCCAGGCGGTGCGGGATCTGAGCCAGTACCACGCGGCCGTCGGTGACTACCAGGTCGTCGTCGACATCGAGAAGGACGTCAAATGGGTGCCCGCGGGCATCGCCGGGGAACGCACACTGTTCGTCGCGGCGGGCTCCGTCGACGCGTACGTCGATTTCGGGCCGCTGGTGGAGAATTCGCTGACCGTGTCCGAGGACCGGCGGACGGTCGAGGTGCGGCTGCCCGAACCGAAGCTGGCGAAACCCAATCTGGACAACGAACGCAGCTACGTCTTCGGTCAGGAGCGCGGCCTGATCGACCGGCTCGGCGCACTGGTGTCCGTTCAGGATCAGCGGCCGTTCCACCTCGCCGCGGAGAAGCGGATCGGTGAGGCCGCGCAGCACTCCGGCCTGCTCGAACGCGCGAAGGCCAACACCAGGGCGATGCTCACGCAGATGCTGCGGGCGCTGGGCTTCCAGGCCGTCTTCCCGGCGGAACCGGCGACTTGACCTCCTCGCCCGCTTTGTCCGGTGTTTCGGCTGGTGAGCGGCGTGGTACGGCTTCCGCATGAACGCAGACGCGGTACCGGAGCGAATCGCGGACGTCTGGGGAGAGCGGACCCCGTACCAGCGAGGGGACGCTTGGCCTCGCAGAGCGGACAGCCACCTCGAGGCGGGTGTCGCGGAATCCGATGTGGACCGCTGGGTCCGCTCGGCCTGCGTCCTGTGCAGCAACGGCTGCGCCTGCGACATCGCGGTGAAGGACGGCAGGATGGTCGGCGTCCGCGGCCGCGAGACCGACCTGGTCAACCACGGCCGGATGGGACCCAAGGGGCTCTACGGGTCTTGGCAATGGAACGGGAAGGACCGGTTGACGCGGCCGTTGATCCGTCGCGACGGCGAACTGGTGGAATCCGACTGGGACACCGCGATGGAGCTGATCGTGCGGCGTTCCAGGGAACTTCTGGACGAGGCCGGGCCGCTGTCGCACGGTTTCTACACCAGCGGCCAGCTGTTCCTGGAGGAGTACTACACGCTCGGCGTCATCGGCAAAGCCGGCCTCGGCACCCCGCATATGGACGGCAACACCCGGCTCTGCACGGCCACCTCCGCCGCCGCGATGAAGGAGAGCTTCGGCTCCGACGGCCAGCCCGGGACGTACGCCGACATCGACCACTGCGACGCGCTTTTCCTGTTCGGCCACAACATGGCCGAGACGCAGACCGTGCTGTGGAGCCGGGTCCTCGACCGGCTCGCCGGATCCGAGCCACCGGTGGTCGTCGCCGTCGATCCAAGGCGGACGAAGGTCGCCGAGGCGGCGGTGGAATCCGGCGGTCTCCATCTCGCGCCGCTGCCCGGTACCAATCAGGCCCTGATGAACGGCCTGGTCCGCGAGCTGATCGTGAACAAGTGGGTCGACGAGGACTACGTCTCCGCGCACACCCTCGGCTTCTCCGAACTCGAAAAGACCGTCGAGCCGTACACGCCCGCGCACGTCGGCGAGATCTGCGGAATCGAGCCGGACGCGCTGGTGCGGGCCGCGGAGATCTTCGGCACGGCCGAGCGGGTGCTGTCGACCGTGCTGCAGGGCTTCTACCAGTCGCATCAGGCCACCGCGGCGTCTTGCCAGGTCAACAACCTCCATCTGCTGCGGGGGATGCTCGGCAAGCCGGGTGGCGGGGTGCTGCAGATGAACGGCCAGCCCACCGCGCAGAACACGCGCGAATGCGGTGCCGACGGCGACCTTCCCGGATTCCGCAACTGGGAGAACCCCGGCCACGTCCGGCAACTGGCCGAACTGTGGAACGTCGACGAGCTGACCATCCCGCACTGGTCGCCGCCGACGCACGCCATGCAGATCTGGCGGTACGCCGAACAGGGCTCGATCCGGTTCCTCTGGATCTCGGCCACCAATCCGGCCGTCTCTCTGCCGGAACTGCCGCGTATCCGCGAAATCCTCGGCAAGGAGGAGCTGTTCGTCGTGGTGCAGGACGGTTTCCGGACCGAGACGGCCGAGTTCGCCGACGTCGTGCTCCCCGCCGCGCTCTGGGGTGAGAAACAGGGGACCTTCACCAACGCCAACCGCACGGTGCATCTATCGGAGAAGGCCGTCGAGCCGCCCGGCGAGGCCCGCGCAGATCTGGACATCTTCCTCGACTACGCGCGGCGGATGGACTTCCGTGACCGTGACGGCGATCCACTGATCGGCTGGCGGACCCCCGAGGAAGCCTTCCGTGCCTGGCAGGAGTGCAGCCGGGGCCGGTTGTGCGACTACAGCGGGCTGTCGTACGAGAAACTCCGTGGCGGCAGCGGGATCCAATGGCCCTGCGACAACGAGCGGCCGGACGGCACCGAACGGCTCTACGCGGACGGCGTGTTCACCACGAGTTCGGACGCGTGCGAGGACTTCGGTCACGACCTGCTCACCGGTGGGACGGTTTCGGCGCAGGAGCACAAGGCGCTGCACCCGGACGGACGCGCGTTCCTCAAAGCCGCGGAGTACACGGCACCGCCGGAGGAGCCCGGCGAGCGGTATCCGTTCGTCTGCACGACCGGGCGCACCGTGTACCACTTCCACACCAGGACCAAGACCGGCCGCGCCCCGAAGCTCCGGCGGGCCGCGCCGGAACCTTGGGCGGAGATCGCCGAGTCCGACGCCGCTGGACTCGGGGTCACGGACGGGGATCTCGTCCTGGTCGAGTCCGCGCGGGGCCGGGTCGAGGTGCCCGCCCGGATCGGCCGGGTCCGTCCCGGCGTCGTGTTCCTGCCGTTCCACTACGGCTATTGGGACACCGGCGGCGAAGGCCGTCCCCGCGCCGCCAACGAACTGACCATGACCGAATGGGATCCGGTGTCCAAACAGCCGCTGTTCAAGATCGGTGCCGTCCGCGTCCGCAAGGTGGAGGGCTGACCCATGCATCTCGCCACGTACCTCGGGCTTCTGCACAGTTCGCTGAACACCCTCGCCGACGCCTTCCGGGAGGTCGGCCGCGGCCACGGCGAGGAGCCCGACGTCGAGCACACGTGCCTGCTGCTCGCCGGGCGGATCGACCGGCAGGCCGAGGCGCTCGCCCCGATCGTCGAGCGGTACGGCGAAGACCGTGAAGAGGAGCCCGAGCGGCTCCACGCCGCGGGTCTGGAAGGCACCCGCAGCGGTGGTGTCGGCCTGCTCCGGGATCTGCAAGACCTCTACGCGCTCTCTTCGTTCACCGACATCACCTGGACCGTGGTCGGTCAGGCGGCGCAGGGTCTGCGTGACCGGGAACTGCTGGAGCTGGTCGGGAATCACGAACAGGAGACCGCGCGGCAACTGACCTGGCTTCGTACGCGGATGAAGCAAGCCGCTCCCCAGGCACTCATCGCCGCACGATGATTCCGCGTCCGTGCGGTGCTGGCCGCGCCGGGCTTGACCGGCGGGGCTCCTGCTGGTGGGCTGGCGAAGTCGACTGGGAGGCGCGATGGCGACGAAGCCGAGGGACAGCCTGACCTACAGCGAACCGATCGCGACCGGAGGGGTCACGATCGGCACCACCCCCGAGCAGGTGTACCGGCTCGTCAGCGATCCGGTCGCGATGTCGGAATGCACCGAGGAGCTGCGCAAGGCCCGCTGGATCCGCGGCGCGACCGAAGCGCGTGTCGGGAACTGGTTCGCCGGCAGCAACCGCAACGGACGGCGGCGCTGGGTGACCCACGCCGAGATCATCGAGGCCGAACCGGGGCGGAGGTTCGCCTACCGGGTGCGCACGCCGTTCTTCGTGCCGATTTCGCGGTGGGAGTACGACATCGTCCCCGAAGGCGACGGCAGCCGTCTCACCGTGACGAACTGGCTGCGGGTGCCGCCGTGGTTCGTCCCGATCGCCATCCTCATCACCGGCGAGCCGGATCGCGCGGGGACGAATCAGGCCAATATCGCGACCACGTTGCAGCGGGTGAAGGCCCGGCTCGAAGGCCGGGAGTGGCATCGCTAGCGTCTGGTGTCACTGTCATGAGGCACAGAGGCGTCCGCGGGAGCAGGCTCAGCCAAGAGACCTGGGATCTTGACTGTCCATAAGGGACACGAATCGAGACCTGGTTCCCGATTGGGGCGTTTTGCGTGTCTTGGCGAGGGGGTCGTGAGTGTTTTTGGTCGTTCTAACCCTCTTTGCCACTCACGACCCCCACGAGAAACCGCACATACGTGCACAAATGGGACCTTCCGGAAGCGTCCCTTGTGGACGTTCGGAACCATGCCTGCGCTATCTCGGCTCAGCCGAGGGAAGGGGGCCTTCACGCGCAGCCGTTGTGACTTTTGGTATTTGCTCGGGCGGTTGTGCTCATTCGGCGCCCCCGCTGGTGGCTGCACGACGACGAATCCGCCGCGCTCGGCTCACCCGAGGTTCTGCATTCCCCGATCCTCCAGCCTGCGCATGACCGGGCCGGACAGCAGCCCGTGCACGAGTACCGACACCGCGATCGTCAGCGCCGTGACGCGCCACAGCGAGTCGGCCATCGGGAAATCGCCGTGCCCCAGCGCGTAGGAGAGGTAGTAGAGACTGCCGATCCCGCGGATGCCGAAGAACGCGATCGCCGTCGCCGCCGGACGGGTGGTGGAGCCGCCGAGCAGTGCCAGCCCGCCGAACAGCGGGCGGACGACGACCACCGCCGCGACCGCCACCAGCACTTCGGCGAGCGTCAGGCCCGCCAGCAGCCCGTCGCCCAGCGCGACACCGAGACCGAGCAGGGCCAGCGCGACGAAGAGCCGTTCCAGTTGATCGCCGAATTCGTGCAGCACCCCGTGGTACTCGTGCGACCGTTCACTGGCGCGGATGGTCGCCGCCGCCGTGAACACCGCGACGAACCCGATGCCGCCCAGCCACTCGCAGAGCGCGAAGGGGAGGAACGCGATGGCCAGTACCACCAGGCCGTCGGAGTATTCGCCAAGGCGCAGCCGTTCGTGCCGCACCCGGAACATCAGCCACGAAAGCAACCGGCCACAGACGAAACCGACCAGGACGGCGATCGCGAGCGGGACAACGACCTCGGTCAGCAGCCAGGGCACCGGCGACGTGCTCGCCGTCCCCGCCCAGACGAGGGCCAGCAGCACGAAGGGCATCGCCAGGCCGTCGTTGAGCCCGGCCTCCGAGGTCAGCGTGAACCTGATCTCGTTGTCCGACCCCCGTCCGTCGCCGGTATGCGGCGCGGGCACCTGGACGTCGCTCGCCAGAACCGGGTCGGTCGGGGACAGCGCGGCGCCCAGCAGCAGCGCGGCGGCGGGGGACAGGGCGAGCGCCCACCAGCCGAGCAGGGCGACCGCGCAGACCGACAGCGGCAACGTGATCGCCAGCAGCCGCCACGTCGAGCTCCACGATCGCCAGCCGATCAACCGGTCCGATTTCAGCCCCGCGCCGACCAGCGACACCAGCACGCCCAGTTCGGTGATCACTTCGACGGTGCCCACCTGCGACCGCGGGTCGAGGACACCCTGGCCGTAGGGGTGCGCGAAGGGAAGCAGCCCGAAGATCAGCCCGCCCACCAACAGGACCAGCGGCATCGACAACGCGCGTTCGTGCAGCAGGTTCGGCAGCACGGCGGCACACAGCGCCAGAACGCCCGCTCCGGCGAGCAAGATCTCCATGCGCGCGGAGTACCCATGCCGATCGTCCGGCAACCGGGCGAGGTTCAGCCGCCGACTTCGAGTCCTTTGTGGACCGTCAGGGTGACACCCGCGGCGAGCCGGTACGGCCGGGTGTCCACAATGGCCCCCAGCAGCCGTCGCAGTCTGGAGACCTCGGCGCGGACGGTGACGAGGTGTTCGGCGTCGCCGTAGAGCGCCCTGCTGAGCGCCTCGGCCGAAAGCCCGGACAGGCCCGCGGTGTTGAGGTGCACCAGGATCTCCGCGTGACGCGGCGTCACGGTGCGGACCCAGCCGACATCACCCGACGCCATCCGCAGCATCGGCGCGTGGCCGAGTTCGAGATCCAGCCGGACCTGCCGCGCGGTGTCGGCGGGACGGACGAGCCAGCCTTCGGCCAGCCGCTCGGGCAGGCAGGCGCCGAGACCGGGCACGGCGAGGATCTGTCCTTCGGACGGCGCGGCGATCCGCGCGCCGGAGGCGACGCCGGCGGAGTGGGCGACCCAGCCGTCGTCGTCCACCAGCAGAACCGGGCCGCCCACGCCGGTCACCACCGGTTCGGCGGTCCGGCGCAACCGGTCGAGACCTTGCTGGTGATGCCGCCAGAGTTCGGATTCGACCAGGCGCCGCCCGGTCTCCACCAGCGCGCCGATCGCCGGGTGCAGGGTCAGCGCGGGACCGCTGACGTCGATCACGCCGAGCAGTTCGCCGGTGCGCGGATCGTGTACCGGCGACGCGGTGCAGTACCAGGGATGCTGGCCCTGTTCGAAATGTTCCCCGGCGAGCAGTTCCACCGGCGCGGCCTCGGCGAGCGCGGTGCCGATCGCGTTGGTGCCGACCCTGGTCTCGGTCCAGACGGCGCCTTCGGTGAAGCCGAGGGTGTCGGCCCGGCGCCGCACGGACGGCGAACCCACCCGCCAGAGGATGATGCCCTCGGCGTCGGTCACCACGAGCAGCATGTTCGCCGTGTCGGCGGTCGCGCCGACCACCTGCCCGAGGTCGTCCACCACCAACCGCAGCGAGGAGGCGCGCCGACGGCGGGCGACCTCGTCGAGCGGCACCGAATCCCGGGTGTTCACCCCGTCGGCGGCGAGCCCCAGGCTCAGCATCCGCGACCACGAACGCGACACCAGCGGCCGCGGCCGGACCCGGGGACGGCCGCCAGCGATCACGGCTTCGTGCATGCGGATCAGGTCGCGGGCGTGCATCGGCAGGTCGGCGCCTGGTGGGACCGAGCTGTGCACGACCACAGGCCACCTCCGCACCATCGCGTCGACTGACCAGCATAGGACCGGCGGACGAGACGCGCCATGGAGCCTCGCTGCAACTCGCTGCAACCCTTGCCGCCGCACCCGGCCGCGGCGTGTGATCGGGGTAACAGCCGAACGCCGAAGTTCAGGAGTGGCCATGACACAGACGGTGGACCGGATCGAGGCGACGGGCTCGCCGCAGGCTCGGGTGGACGCTTGGCTGAGCCGATTCGAATCGGCCCTCGCCGCTCGCGACGCCGAAGCCGCCGCCGCGCTTTTCGCCGTCGACAGTTATTGGCGTGACCTGGTCTCCTTCACCTGGACGATCAAGACGGTCGAAGGCCGCGACGAGGTGGCTGGCATGCTCGGCGCGTGCCTCGACCGGATCGATCCCTCCGGGTTCCGTACGACCGAGACGCCGACCGAAGCCGACGGCGTGACCGAAGCGTGGCTCGAATTCGAAACCGCGACCGGTCGCGCGAAGGGCCACTTGCGGCTGAAGGACGAAGGCGCCTGGACCCTGCTGACCAGTCTGCGCGAGCTCAAAGGTTTCGAGGAACGTCGCAACGAGCAGCGGCCGAAGGGCGTCGAGCACGGCGTCGTCCGCGGCCGGAAGTCGTGGGCGGAGAAGCGCGAGGAGGAACAGACCCGGCTCGGCTACGAGCAGCAGCCGTACGTCGTCGTCATCGGCGGCGGGCAGGGCGGGATCGCGCTCGGCGCCAGGCTGCGGCAGCTCGACGTGCCCACGCTCGTCCTGGAACGCAACCAGCGGCCGGGTGACTCGTGGCGCAAGCGGTACAAGAACCTCTGCCTGCACGACCCGGTCTGGTACGACCACCTGCCGTATCTGCCGTTCCCGGACAACTGGCCGGTGTTCGCGCCCAAGGACAAGATCGCCGACTGGCTCGAGATGTACACGCGGCTCATGGAGGTGCCGTACTGGACGAGCACCGAGGTCACCTCGGCCTCCTGGGACGAGGAACAGCAGCAGTGGCTGGTGACCGTCGTCCGTGAGGGCGAGGAACTGGTGCTCACCCCGCGGCACGTCGTGTTCGCGACCGGGATGTCCGGCAAGCCGAATCTCCCGTCGTTCCCCGGAATGGACGAGTTCGAGGGCGATCAGCACCATTCGTCCCAGCACCCCGGCCCGGATTCCTACGCCGGCAAGAAGGCGGTCGTGGTCGGCTCCAACAACTCCGCGCACGACATCTGCGCGGCGCTGTGGGAGCACGGCGCCGACGTCACCATGGTGCAACGGTCGTCGACGCATGTGGTGAAGTCGGATTCGCTGATGGACCTTGGACTCGGCGACCTGTATTCGGAACGCGCGGTGCGCTCGGGGATCACCACCGACAAGGCGGACATGATCTTCGCGTCGATCCCGTACCGGATCATGCCGCAGTTCCAGATCCCGGTGTACGACGCGATCCGCGAGCGGGACAAGGATTTCTACGCGCGACTGGAAGCGGCCGGGTTCCAGCACGACTGGGGCGACGACGGATCCGGCCTGTTCCTGAAGTACCTGCGCCGCGGTTCCGGCTACTACATCGACGTCGGCGCGTCGGAACTCGTCGCCGACGGGAAGATCAAGCTGGCCCACGGCCAGGTCGATCATCTGACCCGTGACGCGGTGGTGCTGTCCGACGGCACGGAGCTGGAGGCGGATCTCGTCGTCTACGCCACCGGCTACGGCTCGATGAACGGCTGGGTCGCCGACCTCGTCGGGCAGGAGACCGCGGACCGCGTCGGCAAATGCTGGGGCCTCGGCTCCGGCACGACGAAGGACCCAGGGCCGTGGGAGGGGGAGCAGCGGAACATGTGGAAGCCCACCCAGCAGGAAGGCCTGTGGTTCCACGGCGGGAACCTGCACCAGTCGCGGCACTACTCCCTTTACCTCGCGCTGCAACTGAAAGCGCGCTACGAGGGCATCCCGACGCCGGTGTTCGGGCTCCAGGAGGTCCACCACAAGTCGTGACGGCTCAGAGACTTCGGGACCGGATCCCGGGCGGACCGGTACCGGAGGGCGCCGCCTCTGGACCTCGGGCGGTCGACGGCGTCGGGCACCGCCCCCAGACCCTGGGCGGGCCCGGCGTCGTACCCGTGTTCAGCGGGCGGCCTTCGCGTAACGGCGGGCCAGGACGGCGAACGCCTCCCGCAGTTCGGGCGGCCCGACGACCTCGATGTCGGTGTCGAACCGGCCGATGCTCGCCGCGAGCCCGGCCCACGACCACGACCCCAGCACCAGACGGCACCGTTCCGGCCCGAGTTCTTCCACGACACCGTCGCGGACGTAGTGGGACACCGTGGCCGCCGGGAGATCGAGGACGACTTCGCCGCGGCACGGCCACTCGCCGGACTCGGACGAGCCGCGGAACCGGCTCGCGACGAAGGTGGCGACGTCGGGCACCGGCAGTTCACGCGGCGTGAACCGGGGGCCGGTCGGGGTGCGCGGCGTGATCCGGTCGGCCCGGAAGGTGCGCCAATCCGCGCGATCCAGATCCCAGGCGACGAGATACCAGCGGCCGTGCCAGGTGACGAGGTGATGCGGTTCGGCCCGGCGCCGCGCGTCCGCGTAGTCGAACCGCAGGATCTCGCGGGCGTGCACGGCCGCGCCGAGCGCGAGCAGGACGTCGCCGTCGACGCGGGGCTCCGAGCGGCTCGCGGGCGATTCGACGGCGGTGACCCTGAGTGTGTCGATCCGGCGCCGCAGCCGTGACGGCATCACCTGCCGGACGGTGTGCAGCGCCCGCATGGCCGCCTCCTCGATCCCCGCGCCGCTGGTGGTGGCGATCTGGAGCGCGACGGCCAGCGCGACCGCCTGATCGTCGTCGAACAGCAGCGGCGGCAGCTCGGAGCCGGCGTCGAGCCGGTACCCGCCGTCCGGACCCTTGATGGTGGCGATTGGGTAGCCGAGCTCGCGAAGCCTGTCGACGTCACGCCGCACGGTGCG
The DNA here is from genome assembly GCF_042723975.1 of Amycolatopsis sp. NPDC058340. Lineage (NCBI taxonomy): Bacteria > Bacillati > Actinomycetota > Actinomycetes > Pseudonocardiales > Pseudonocardiaceae > Amycolatopsis > Amycolatopsis sp. NPDC058340. The sequence goes on from NZ_JBHXIB010000024.1 coordinate 63,777, forward strand.
CGGGCTGATGTCCAGCCGCTCGGCCAGCAGCGCTCCCGGCCAGTCGCGGCGGGCCTGCAGCAACGAGAGCATCGACAGCAGTCGCGCGGAGGTCTTCGGCATGTTTCCCATAATGCCTTCAGTAGCGGCCACAACCTGTCCTCTACCCCTGCGAGAGTCGTCTTGTGCCAGAAAACGACAACACGGAGGGCCCGATGACCGCCACCATCCTCGACGCCGAACGCGCCGACCTGCTCGAAGCCCTCGACACCATCCGCGCCGCGCTGACCACCACCGTCCAGGGACTCACGGACGAGCAGCTCGACGCGCATCCGACGGTCAGCGAGCTGAGCCTCGGCGGGCTGATCAAACACGTCGCCTCGATCGAGGAGATGTGGCTGCGTTTCGTGGTCGAGGGTCCGTCCGCGATGACCTACGACCTGCCGGACGGCGTCACCTGGGCGGACATCGGCGCCGGGACCGCCCGTGAGTTCCCGCAGTGGGCGATCGACCACCAGAACAACTTCAGGATGCTGCCCGGCGACACCCTCGCGGGGATCCTCGCGCGCTACGAGGAGGTCGCCGCGCGGACGACGGAGATCGTCTCGTCGATCCCGGACCTTTCCGCGACGCATCCGCTGCCGGAGGCGCCCTGGAACCCGCCGGGCGCGGTGCGCAGCGTGCGCCGGGTGCTCGCGCACGTCATCGCCGAGACCGCGCAGCACGCCGGGCACGCCGACATCCTGCGGGAGAGCATCGACGGCCAGAAGTCGACCTGACCCGCTCGTGCCCTCGTGAGTGGCAAGGACGGCTAGAACCGTCCTTGCCACTCACGAGGGGGCATAGCTTGCTCACAGCTTCCTCCCGTAGGGTCCCGGCCCGTCGGCGGACGGTGATCATGGTGGTGGTTGTGTGCGGGAGACGGAGCGGCGGTTCCGCCCGGAAATCCAGGGACTGCGGGCGCTCGCGTGTGTGCTGGTGGTCGTCTACCACGTGTGGCTCGGCCGGATCTCCGGCGGCGTCGACGCGTTCTTCCTGATCTCCGGGTTCCTCGTCACCGGACAGCTCTATCGCGCGGCGTCGCGCGGGAAGATCGAGTACCGGCCGATGTGGGGCCGGATGATCAAGCGGCTGTTCCCGGCCGCGCTCACCGTGCTGCTGCTGGTCGTCGCGGTGAGCATGGTGCTGCTGCCGCAGAACCGCTGGTTCCAGACGATCAAGGAGGTCGTCGCCTCCGCGCTGTACCTGGAGAACTGGCAGCTGGCGGCGGATTCCGCCGACTACTTCGCGCAGCACAACTCGGCGAGCGTCGTCCAGCATTTCTGGTCGTTGTCGATCCAGGGGCAGTTCTACGTGGTCTGGCCGTTGCTGGTCGGCCTGGTGCTCTTGATCGCCAAGCGGGCGAAGCGCAACGTGCTTCCGTTGCTGTCCACAACCCTCGGCGTGGTGTTCGCGGCGTCGCTCGCGTACTCGGTATGGCTGACCGCGGTCGATCAGCCGCTGGCGTACTTCGATTCGCTGACGCGGATTTGGGAGTTCGCGCTCGGTGGCCTGCTCGCTTTGCTCGTCGACCGGATCCAGGTGCCCCGGCCGGCACGTGTCGTGTTCGGCTGGGCCGGGGTCGCCGGGCTCGTTTCCTGCGGTTTGGTGCTCCAGGTCGGGACGGTCTTCCCCGGGTATCTCGCGCTGTGGCCGACGCTTTCGGCCGCGCTGGTGATCCTCGCGGGGGACACCGCGTTCAACGGCGGAGCCGACCGTTTCCTCAGCAGCCGCCCACTGAAATACGTGGGCGACCTCAGCTACGCGCTCTACCTGTGGCACTGGCCGGTCCTGGTCTTCTACCTCGTCGCGCGTGACCGGGAAGAGGTCGGCTTGCGCGGCGGCGCGGTGATCATCGCGCTGGCGCTCGTCCTCGCCGTGCTGACCCATCATCTGGTCGAGAAGCCGGTCCGGGTGTCCGCGATCGGGGCAGGGAACCGGTGGGGCGCATACCGGTTCGGTGCCGCGACGCTCGCGGCCGTGCTCGCCGCGACCGGCGCCTGGCAGTGGGTGAGCGTGAGCCAGGCGGAGAACTACTCGATCGCGGTCGATGATCCGGACCATCCCGGCGCGCTCGCGCACACCGAAGGGTTCACCTACTGGGGCGCCGCCGACGCCGCGCTCGTCCCGTCGTTCGTCGCGGTGTCCGAAGACTGGGCGGGGATCGACCCGGCCCGGTGCGGCCCCTCGCCGCGTAACGCCGATCTCGAAATCTGCACGTCGCAGACCACGGGGCATCCCACCCGGAGGATCGTTGTCGCCGGTGACTCACACGCCGGGCAGTTCCTCGGCGCCCTCCTCCCGATCGCCGAGAAGAAGAACTGGGAGGTCACGTCGATCCTCCGTGGCGGCTGCCCGTTCTCCACCGACTCCGACGCCGTACCGGGCGACCAGTCCTGCATCGACTGGAACACCGCCGTGGTGGACGAGATCGTCACCACCCGGCCCGACGCGGTGATGACGATCGGCACCAGGGACGTGAAGGTCGGCGTCGAGGAACGGGTTCCCGCCGGCTACATCGCGCAGTGGCGCAAGGTCGACGAGGTGGGGATCCCGGTGCTGGCGGTGCGGGACAACCCGCGCTTCGGCCAGTCGCCGTCCGCGTGCGTCGAGAGCCGCGGCGCGGAGTCGCCCGAGTGCGCCACGCCGCGCTACGACCTCTATGCGGCGGAGCCGCCGTACGAGACGCTGCCGGATCTGCCGCCGAACGTGCGTTTCGTCGACTTCAGCGACTACTTCTGCACCGCCGAGGTCTGCCCGCCGGTGATCGGCAACGTACTCGTCTACCTCGACGACAACCATGTCAGCGGTACCTACATGTCGACGATGTCCGCTGTCGCGGAGAAGGCGATCACCGAGGCTCTCGGCTGGGCGGACGATCACGCGGAGGAGCCGCCGCCGGGCGGGTGATCCAGACAACAGATCGCCGCTGGATTGTGTGATGGTGCACTGATGCGCCGGTCTGCCAACATCCTGCGCAACGATTCGCCCTTATCGGCGCATCGAAACAGCGGATATCGTCGTCGGCATGAGGGTCGCCGTCCACCAGGGCTCGTATGCCGAGCTGCCGTCCGCCGTCGAGGCGTCGGGCGCCGATCTCGTGATCGCCGCCGAGATGATCACCACCGGCTACCACATCGGCGCCCGGTCGCACGAGCTCGCCGAGCCCGCCGACGGTCCGACAGCGGCCCGGATGTCCGCGCTGGCAAGGGAATCCGGCGTCGCGCTGGTCTACGGATACCCCGAATCCGACGGCGGCCGTGTGTACAACAGCGTCCAGCTGATCGGCCGCGACGGACAACGCCTGGCGAACTACCGCAAGACGCATCTGTTCGGCGACATCGACCGCGACTGGTTCGAGCCGGGCGCCGAGGCGGTCGTGCAGGCCGAGCTCGAAGGTCTCCGGATCGGCCTGCTGATCTGCTACGACGTCGAGTTCCCCGAGCTGGTGCGGGCGCACGCGCTGGCCGGGACCGAACTGCTCGTGGTGCCGACCGCGCTGATGAGCCCGTACGAACTGGTCGCGGACACGCTGGTGCCCGCCCGCGCCTACGAAAGCCAGCTGTTCGTCGCGTACGCGAACCGGTGCGACACCGAACAGGAACTGATCTACTGCGGCCGCTCCTGCGTCGTCGCCCCGACCGGCGAAGTGCTCGCCCGAGCGGGCGGTGGCCCGGAGCTGATCAGCGCCGAAGTCACTCGTGACGCGCTCGTCGCGTCACGACTGGAGAACACCCACCTGGCCGACCGACGGCCCGATCTGTACCGAGGACTTTCCGCATGACCTCCGCCCTCCCGACCGCGATCCACCACGACGAACCGGCGGACCGCCCGATCACCATGTTCGGCCCCGATTTCCCGTTCGCCTACGACGATTTCCTCGCCCACCCCGCCGGGCTCGGCACCCTGCCGGCCGAACGGCACGGCACCGAGGTGGCGGTGATCGGCGGCGGCCTCTCGGGCATCGTCACCGCGTACGAACTGATGAAACTCGGCCTGCGCCCGGTCGTGTACGAGATCGCCGAGATCGGCGGCCGCCTGCGCACGGTGAACTTCCCCGGCTGTCCGGACGACGTCGTCGCGGAGATGGGCGCGATGCGCTTCCCGCCGGCGTCGACCGCGCTGTTCCACTACATCGACAAGGTCGGCCTGGAGACCACGCCGTTCCCGAACCCGCTGGCGCCGGGCACGCCGAGCACCGTCGTCGATCTCAAAGGGGAGAGCCACTACGCGCGCACGGCCGACGAACTCCCCGCCGTCTTCGGCAAGGTCGCGGCCGCGTGGGACAGCACGCTGTCCGAGCAGGCCGCGTTCACCGAGATGCAGAAGGCGATCCGCGACCGCGACGTGAAGACGATCAAGCGGCTGTGGAACGAACTCGTCCCGAAGCTGGACAACCAGACCTTCTACGGTTTCCTCTGCGATTCGCCCGCGTTCGCCTCCTTCCGCGACCGCGAGATCTTCGGACAGGTCGGCTTCGGCACCGGGGGATGGGACACCGACTTCCCGAACTCCATCCTGGAGATCCTGCGGGTGGTCTACACCGGCGCCGACGACGAGCACCGCAGCATCGTCGGCGGCAGCAGGCGGCTTCCGTCGCGGCTGTGGGAACACGCGCCCGAGGACATCGCTTTCTGGCCGGCCGGAACGAGCCTGAGCTCGCTGCACGGCGGGAGCCCGAACCCCGGCGTCGCCCGGCTGCACCGGACCGCGCCGAACAACATCACCGTGACCGACACCGAAGGCCGTATCCGGACCTATCCGGCGGCGGTGTTCACCGCGCAGAGCTGGATGCTGCTGTCGAAGATCGAATGCGACGAGGCGCTGTTCCCGATCGACCACTGGACGGCGATCGAGCGCACGCACTACATGGAGTCCTCGAAGGTCTTCGTCCCGGTGGACCGGCCGTTCTGGCTGGACAAGGACCCGAGGACCGGGCGCGACACGATGAGCATGACGCTGACCGACCGCATGCCGCGCGGCACCTACCTGCTCGGCGACGATCCGGACGCGCCCGCGGTGATCTGCCTGTCCTACACCTGGGCCGACGATTCGCTGAAGTGGCTGCCGCTTTCGGTGTCCGAGCGCGTCGAGGTGATGCTGCAGTCGCTGAAGGAGATCTACCCCGGCGTCGACGTCCGGCGCCACATCATCGGCGACCCGGTGACCGTGTCGTGGGAGGCCGAACCGCATTTCATGGGCGCGTTCAAGGCCAACCTGCCCGGCCACTACCGCTACCAGCACCGGCTGTTCACCCACTTCAAACAGGACCGGCTGGAGGAGCGATACCGAGGTCTCTTCCTAGCGGGCGACGACATCTCGTGGACGGCGGGCTGGGCCGAAGGCGCCGTCCAGACTGCGCTCAACGCGGTGTGGGGCGTGCTGCACCACTTCGGTGGCGAGACGGATCCGGCGAACCCGGGGCCGGGCGACGTTTACGACGACATCGCGCCCGTGGAACTGCCCGACTGAGCACGGCGGCCCACCAGCCACGCCATGCCCGCCGCGACGAGGGCACCGAGGGTGTTCATCAACCAGTCGTTGGTGTCGCACGCACGGCCGATCGCGGGCACGAACGCCTGCAGGGTCTCGATCACCGCGGACAGCGCCGAGCCGGCCGCGAGCATCGTCACCGGGCGCCGGGACGCCAGCGCGGCGAAGCAGACCGGCGGCAGGAACAGCGCGACGTTGGCCAGGAGCTCCACCGAGCCGAGTGTGGGCAGGGAGAACTGGACCGTGCACACGATCTCGTCGATCGTGCGCCCGGTGGGCACCAGCGTCAGCGCGAAGACCGGTACCAGCGCCACTCCCGCGAGCGACCAGAGGACCCGGGGCTTGTCCGCGAACAGGTGGCCCAGGACGGCGCAGACGAGCGCGACCAGGAGGATCGCCACCGGCACCAGGGCGGAGTGGTCGAGCAGGAAGTTCGTGATCATGGCGGGCCGATCCTACGGGCCGGTGAACTCGACCTCCGCCGACGGCACCACGCGCAGCCGTCCGCCGGGATGGATCGCCGTGCTCAGCAGCAGGTTGTGCCGGGCGACGACCTGTTCGGCGGTCAGTCCGGTGGTGGGGTCGCCGTCGGCTGACGGAGCATGGCCGTCGCCGACCAGCACGACGTCCAGGCCGTGGCTCTGCGCGGACCGGGCGGTCGCGTCGACGCAGTAGTCGGTGGCCAGCCCGGTCAGCACCACGGTGTCGACGCCTCTGTCGACGAGCAGCCCCGCCAGCCCGGTGCGGTAGAAGGAATCCGTCGCCGTCTTGTCGATCACGACGTCGACCGGTTCCAGGCCGAGCAGCGCGCTGACCCGGGTGCCCGGCGACGCGGGGTCGAAGTCGGTGCCGGGTGCGCCGATCTGGCGCAGCGCGATCACCGGGACACCGTTCTCGCGGGCCTTCCTGGCGAGCGCGGCGATCCGGACCGCCAGTTCCTCGCCACGCCAGACCAGGGGAACGAGCATTTCCTGCATGTCGACGATCAGCAGCGCGGCCCTCATGTCCGCAGCCTAGCCGGGTGATCACGCGTGTCGTCCCGCTGATCACGCGTGCCGTCCGTCTGATCACGCGTGCCGTCCGTCTGATCACGCGCGCCTAGGGCAGCGCGGCGGGCGACTCGGCCTCCGGGATCAGCAGCCGCGGCGCGCCCGAGCCATCGGCGGGCACGGCCCAGACATCGGAATGTCCTTGAGCGCGGGGGAGGGCGTAGGCGACGGTGCGGTCGTCGAGCCACGCGGGCTGGTCGTCGACGTTCCTGGTCTCGGCCAGCGGCGTCACGGTGCCGCTCGCGAGGTCGAGCACCGACACCCGCCAGCCCTTCGCGGGATCGCCGTCGATGGCGGCCTTGTAGGCGACGCGGGTCTCGTCGGGGGAGAGGGACGGGCATTCGACGTTGTCCCGCAAGGTCTTCACGGTCCGGGCGGTCGAGTCGCCTTCGACGAGGTAGCGGTGGGAGCCGGTCGACATGGTGGCGTAGAACCGGCCCGGCTGACGGGTGAAGGTGACGCCCCAGAAGTTGAAGTCGGCCGCCTTGTACGGCTTTCCGTCCACGGTCACGGCGAAGTCCTCCAGCGTGCCCTCGACGTTGTCGGTGGTGAGGTCGAGGGTGCCGGCGCGGGTGGAGAACCGGCCGCCGTTGTAGGAGTCACCGGTGACGAACACCGTCCACGCCAGCCGCTTCCCGTCGGGCGAGACCCGCGCCCGGTTGGGCAGGCCGACCAGCGGGATCTCCTGCTTGACCGCGAGGCGGCTGTCGAGCACGGCCAGCTGATACGTGGTGAGCCCGGTTTCCGGGCGCAGGCAGATCCCAGTGCCGCCCGCCGCGTAGACCCGGCTGCAGGACACGGTCGACACCGCCCGTGCCCCGCCGGGGTCGGCGGCGCTGACGCTGGACACGTGCCCGCGGTCGGCGTCGGCGGTGCTGCGGAAGAGCAGCCGCCCGCCGTCGAGGGTGACGGCGCCGCTGGTGCCGGCCGACGCGGTGTCCTGGTTGCGCGCGCCCGCCACCCCGACGTAGATCACGGCGGCCGCGGCCAGCGTGAGTACTCCGGTGACGGCGATCAGGACGCGGGTGCGGGTGTTCACGGTCGTGCCTTCCTGCGGGGAACCAAGAGAACGAAGGTGGCGGCGACGGCGGCGAGCACCGTCCCGGCGGCGATCGCGAGCGCCGTCGCCGCGCCCCAGAACTGCCACGAGAGTCCGAAAAGGACGGACGAGACGAAGTACGCGAGCGCCTGCCCGCTCTGCACGATCGCGATACCGGTGGTGCGCAACGCCTCGGGCAGCAACGGTCCGGCCAGCGCCATCAGCACGCCGTCGGTCGCCGCGTAGAACACGCCGTACAGGCCGAGGGTGAGCACGAACAACGCCCAGCCGGTGAGCGGGCTGAGCAGCAACAGGTAGACGGTGACCAGGGCGCCGTAACCGCCAAGCATCACCGGCAGCCTGCCGACGCGGTCGGCCAGCGCGCCGAGCGGCGCGGCCAGCAGCAGATAGCCCAGATTCGTCCCGACGGCCAGCAGCGGGAACCAGCCGGTGGCGATGTCCTCCTTGTCCTGCAACAGAAGATAGACGAACCCGTCCCCGATGGTGGCCAGGCCGAGGACGCAGGCGGCGATCAGCAGCCGCCGCACGCCGGCGCCTCGCAGGAGTCCTCCCGCCGCGCGCAAGGACACGGTGCCCGACGGCGGTTTGGGCGCACGGTGGTCGCGGACGAACAACACCAGCAGCAGCACTCCGGCGGTGGCGATGCAGAAGCTGCTCACGAAGACCGCGTCGAACCCTTCGACCCCGGTCGCCGAACCCGCCACGGCCAGCACCGCGACCGCGGCGAGCGGGCCGAGGAAGGCGCCGACGCTGTCCATCGCGCGGTGCACCCCGAACGCGCGGCCCAGCATGTGTTCGGGGGCCGACAGGGTGATCAGCGCGTCACGCGGCGCGGTCCGCAGTCCCTTGCCCGTGCGGTCGGCGGTCAGCACCACGCCGATCGCGGCCGCCGACGACCCTGCCGCCACAAGCCCCAGTTTCGCCACGGCCGACATCGCGTAGCCCAGCCCGGCGACCGCCTTGCGCCGTCGCACGCGGTCCGCGACGTAGCCGCCGACCAGGCGCAGCAGCGCGGTCGCGCCGGTGTAGAGGCCGTCCACCACGCCGTACGCCGCCGGGCCGAGGTGCAGCCCGAGCACCAGGTACACCGGCAGCACGGCCGTCACCATCTCCGAGGAGACGTCCGTGACGAGGCTGACGGTGCCCAGGGCGAAGACGTTCCCGCCCAGCAGGGCGAAGGACTTCTTCGAGACGCCACCGGGATGTTCCCGGCGGCCGATCGTGGACAGGTACACGCGACGAACCACCCTTCTCCGCCCCGCGGGCGCGTCCACAGTGGACACGCCCGCGGGGTTCACCCGACTACTGCCACACGCTCGTGATCGGCGACTTGTTGGCCGCGTTGCCGATCCCGGGCAGGCCGAACGCCGCCTCCATCGTGCGGAGGATCGAGTAGTGGTTGATGGATTCGCTGTAGCTGCCCGGCTTCACGTGGGCGCCGACGAACGTCGTGAAGATCTGGTTCACCGACGTCCCGCTGTCCTCGTCGAAATTGACGATCAGCAGGCTGTTGTGCGTCTTGGCCCACTGCGCGTACGCGTCGAGGTTCTTCTTCAGCCATTTGTCGCCTGTGCCGACCGAACAGTCGTGCATGTCGCTGCACAGGTCCGGGGTGACGAAAGCGACGTGGGGCAGCTTGGTGAAGTCACTCGGGAACGACGAGAACCTTTTGTTCGCCGACGACGGCACATTGCTGAAGCTGACCCAGCTGTTGTGCTTGCGGGCGTATTTGCCCTTCGTGCAGCCGGTGTAGCCGTCGGAAGGCATGCTTTCCGCGTAACCGACGAACTTCTTGCCGATCCCCGCCAGCTGGGAGGCGAGGTTCTCCTTGTTCCCGAGATCCTGGCATTTGTTGCTGTCGACACCGTGCGTCGAACCCGCGAACTGGGCGATGTAGTTCGGCTGGCTCGGGTGCGTCGTCCCGTACGCCTTGGTGAACTTCGCGCCCTGTGCGGCGAGTTCGTTGAAGTACGGCGCCTTGGAGCTGCCGCTGATCTCCTTGTAGTCCTTGTTTTCGAACATCACGAGGACGATGTGGTCGAACGCGGGCACTTTCGCCGCGGCGGGTTCTATCGCGGCGGCGGGAGTGTCCTGATGGGACACCAGCAGCGCCGCGGCCAAACCGGTCGCGGCCACGGCCGCGACCGCGATCCGTTTCCAGAACATGGAAACCTCCTGGGAAAAGGTTGAAACTTTGACGACTGACCATCGGGTTCAGCGGCGCTCCGCGGGCGTCGACAGAGTCGAGACATCGGATGTCTCTGGTGCATTTAAACGGCAAAGAAGTCGTCGGCCCATCAAGATCGCCTGACTGGAGTAACCAGGGGACGCGGAACACCCCAAAACCGGCATTGCCTGACATGAAACCATGTAAACCGGCCATCGACCTTGCGTTCGTCGCCTCGAACCGATGGACTTATGGCAACTCGCTGATTCAGCCGGTTGACAGTGGCGCCGCCATTGCTCCGGCTCTGTGGTGTACTCATCCGACCATTGGTTAAGCTGTCGGCGTGAAGCCCTTTTCGCCGAGGCCGGCCGGATACACGATCGAAGAACTTTCCGCGATCGTCGGCATGTCGGCGCGTAATATCCGGGCACATCAGACGCGCGGCCTGCTCGCCCCGCCGGTCCGGCACGGCAGGTCCGCCTATTATGGCCCGGCCCATCTGCGGCGCCTGCGGCGTATCACGATGCTGCAGAAACAGGGCTTCAACCTGGTGTCCATCGCCGCGATGCTCGGAACGACCACAGTGGACCGCGCAGAGCAGCTGGACGCGGCGACCGCGGATATCGCCCGTGACCAGCCCGCGGTCGCCCGCTGCCTGGAACGCCACGGCGTGCTCGGCAGGGACGGCACGGGAGCCCTGGCGGTCGTGCGCCCGTCCGTTTCGCGCGCGGTGGCCGATCTCGCCGTGGCCGGGATCCCGCCCGTCGCCGCCCTGCGGTTCCTGGGGCAGTTCATGGATCGGGTCGCGCCGCTGGCCGGTGAGCAGCTGGGCGCGCTGAAAGCTCAAGCGGGAGGGGCCTCGGCGGCTCCTCGGGCCTGTTTCGCCGACCTTCTTGTAAGCGCTTTCAAGATCGCGGTGGAAAACGCGGCCGAAGTCACTTTCCCAGCCGGGGAGCCAGGGATCTCGCCACCGAGGTGACCGCGGCCGTCGCCACGTCGAGGCCGGTGCCCTCCGCGGAACCGGACAGGATGACGACGATGTAGCGGTCGCCTTCACCGACGAGCCCCGTCGTATGCGCGTCCACCGAGCCGCGCCCGGCCGCCCAGCCCTGTTTCACGGCCCACGGCCGGTCGCCGAAGGCCGAAGGGATGCCGAAGTACTGGTCGAACCCGTCGGCGGCGGTGCGGCTCGCCTGGCGCAGGGGCTCGAGGATGACGTCCCGCTTGGCCTTCGGCAGCTTGAGGACACGGCGGTACACCGCGGCGATGTCGTCCGCGGTGGACAGTGTGTCGCCCCAGCGGCCCGGGTCGGCGGGCGGGGTGGTGTTCTTCAGACCCGCGGCCGCCACCGTCCTGGTGACGATCGCGGGGCCGCCGTTCCTGGTCCAGAGCGTGTTGGCGACGGCGTCGTCGCTTTTCGCGAGCATCCGGTGGAGCTGGGCTTCGTCGGCCTTGCTCGCTTTGCGGATGACGGCGTCGAGCGCGATGAACAGTTTCACCACCGACGCCGTGCGGAATCTCTCCGAGCCCCGGTCCTCGATCACCTGCTCGCCCGATGTGCGGTCGAAGACCACGGTGGCGTCGCGTCTTTCCGGAGCCGGCCGGCTTTCCGCGACGGACTGGAAGATCACGTAGCCGAGGATCGCGACGACCACCAGGATGGCGATCAGGATCGTCAGGCGAAGTCGTGGTCGCCGGTTCGCGCCGGGCACTGCGATGGGCCTGGTTCGTTGGTCGAACATGGTGCCGATGCTCGGAGACGATCATCGTGGCCCCGTCTCGTTCATGTCATGACTCTGTAACGGCGGTGGACCGCACGGAAAGCGTTTTCGCGCTTCGGGAAATCCGCCGGGAAAGCGGCATCCCGCCTCGGTCGATCGGCCGAGGCGGAATGGCCGTCCGGACGATGTGCGAACAGGGGTCAGGAACGCTGCACGATGATCTGGTCGACGAGGGTGCCGTCGGCGCTGATCGCGCGAACGTCCATTTTGGGCGGTGTGGTGCCCGTGCCCGCGACGACGTCGACCGCGACCAGGCTGTAGCCGCGGAACCGGACACGGGACCAGGTCACCTTCTTGGTGCGGTCCTGGCCGTCGCGTTCCGAATACTTCATCGGGACCGGGGAGTCGTTGCTGGTCTCATGGCCGAGGTACGTGTCGGGCGCGGGGAATTCCGAGACGCTGCCCCCGCCGCCGCCCGCGGTGATGTAGGTCGTCCCGTCCTTGACCGGGTTCGTGGTCCCGCGTGAAGGCACCTTCTTGACGGCCTTGCCCGCCCGGATGGGGTCGGTGCGTTCGTAGATGTGGTTGTGGCCGTTGAGCACCAGGTCGACCTGGTACTTGTCGAACAGCGGCGCCCAGTCCTTCTGCGCGCCGAGTTCGGCACCGTTGGAATGACAGGTGGAGTACGTGCACTGGTGGCAGTAGACGACGATGAAGTCGATCGTGGGATCGGCGCGGAAGGCGGCGAGCGTCCTGCCGAGCCACTTGAGCTGCTTGCCCTTGGTGTAGTCCAGATTGGACGGACTGTTGTAGCAGACGTCGTTGCCGTCCAGGCTGATCAGCCCGACGTTCTGATAGCGCCACGAGTAGATGCAGGTGGAACCGTCCCAGGCGTTGTCCGGCATGGTGAAGCGCGCCCGTACGCCGCCGTAACCGTCCTCGGAGTACCAGCCCTCCATTTCGTGGTTGCCGAGCGCCATCATCCACGGGATCCCGGCGGTGACCGGTTCGTTCTGCACGAAGAAGGAATCCCAGAGCCGCGCGTCGTACTGGTCTTCCTCCGGGTGCCCGCCCTCGCCTTCGAGGGCGTAGCTCAGGTCGCCCATGGCGAGGTGGAAGGCCGGGTCGAGGCCGGCGATCAGGCTGCTGGTCGCGACGGCGTTGTAGCCGACGCCCTGGTCGCCGAAAGCGGTGAAGGAGAACGTGCCGTCGCCGCCCGGGGCGGGAGCGGTGCGGAAACTCGCCATCTCGCCGAGCCGGGCGGCGGGGTCGTAGCCCTCGTGGCCGACGACGTAGTAGTACGTGGTGTTCGGCAGGAGGCGGTCGATCCGGGCGTGCAGGTAGTACTGGGTGATCGACTTCGGGCTGTTCGGCGGGACCTCCTCGACCGGATGCTGCCAGGACATCTGGCTGGTCAGCGCCCGGACCTCGGCCGGGATCGGCGGGCTGAAGTCGCCGGGTACGGTGCCGATCCGGACGAACGGCGCGGTCACCGCCGCGGGCACCTGCCAGGAGACGACGACCTGCTGCGACGGGTCGGCCCCGTAGGCGATGTGCCGTCCGAACGGCCGCAGCGCCGAACCGGCGACCTTGTCGGCGTTGAGCAGCACCATCGGCCCGGGGGAGGCCGCGGCCCCGCCCGGGAGCAGGACGCCGCCGGCGGCGAGTGCCGCGCCGCCCACCGCACCCACCCGGAACAGGGTCCGCCGCGAGTACTGCTTGACGAACTTGTCGTGTTTCTCGGCCAAACTGAGCCGACGATAGGCTTGGGACCTGCTGTTTCGGGGAGTTTCGGCCATGAAATCGAAGTTAAGAAGGCTTCTTAACTAAGTCAAGGGGTCGATGGTCGTTGGATGACCGGCTGCATGGAACCGTGCAAGTCACTTCGGGCATAGGGGACTTTGTGCCTGACCTCGTGAGTGTTGAGGACGGTTCTAACCGTCCTCAATACTCACGAGGCCGAGCGGCGGCGCACCCGGTCAGACCAGTTCCGACGAGACGACCGAGGTCAGGCCCCGCAGCCTGTCCAGCAGTGGCTCGATCTCGGCCGTGTCGATCAGGACGGCGCAGGTCATGGTGCTTTCCCGGACGCCGTCGCGGACGTCGACGGACAGGTCGTGGACCAGGCAGCCGAGCGCTTCGAGCAGGCCGGGGATCTGTTCGACGCCGCCGACGAAGTACGTGGCGATCCGGCGGCGGACCAGCATGGACGAGCGAGGGGCGGGAACCTGGAAAGCGGTGATCGACATCGTGGTCTCCAAAGGCGGGAAAACCGACAGGCCATGGAGGGCCAGGTCCCGGGAGATGCCCCGTATCGAGGGGTCGCCGGACTGCGCGCCGGCGACCTGGTTCAGCCGGCGCGCTCGACTACGAGTCGGTTAAAGCGGAGTCGGTCCAAGCGGCGCACGGCGACAGGCTAACACGTCACGAGAGACGTAGGCGAGAACCCTGCTCGCGGACGTGCGCCGCGGAGCCGCAGTCGAGGTCCAGTTGCCGCTGCCGCTCGGCCACGAACGCCCGGCCGAGTCCGGTGCGATCCGAAGTGGACAGTGTCCGGCGCAGCTCGTTCAGCAACCCGCGTTCCTCCGCGCGGATATGCGCGTCCACCGAATTCTCCAGCACTGCCAACGCCTTCTCGGCATCCGTGGACTCCAGGACGGCCAGCAGCTCGTCCGCGAGCCCGCTCTCCGTCGCATCGGGACGGACGATCCGCTCCGTCGCGGTCGCATGGGCGACCAAGGACGCCGAGAGTTCCGCGATCAGCGCCGGACGGTCGGCTTCGTCGTTGCGGAGGTCCCGGAACAGCTGTTCGATCCGGCGGTGATCGGCCAGCACGACCTCGACCAGGTCGGAGCCCGGGGGAGCGGCCGTCGGACCGGGGCGCATCCAGCCGAACGTCAGCTCCACGGCCTGGCGCCAATGCGAGTACTCACTGTCGCGGCGGGCGGGATCCATCGTCGGCAGCCACTGCCCGGCGCGATGCCAGTTCCGGCGCAGACCCTCCAGATCCGGCCAGTATCCGACCGACAATCCGGCCGCGTACGCGGCGCCCAGCGACACCGTCTCGGCGACCATCGGGCGTACCACCGGCACGTCGAGGACGTCGGCGACGAACTGCATCAGCAGGTTGTCCGCGGTCATCCCGCCGTCCACCTTCAGCGTCGACAGCGCGAGCCCGGAGTCGGCGTTCATCGCGTCGACGACCTCGCGGGTCTGCCAGCCCGTCGCCTCCAGCACAGCGCGGGCCAGGTGTCCCTTGGTGATGTACGAGGTCAGCCCCGCGATCACGCCCCGCGCCTCGCTGTGCCAATGCGGCGCGAACAGGCCGGAAAAGGCGGGCACGATGTAGCAGCCGCCGTTGTCCTCGACCGTCCTCGCGAGCGTCTCGATCTCGGGCGCGCTGCCGATCAGTTCGAGTCCGTCGCGGAACCACTGCACCAGCGATCCGGTGACCGCGATCGACCCTTCGAGCGCGTACACGGCGGGCTCGTCACCGATCTTGAACCCGACGGTGGTCAGCATGCCGTGTGCCGAGAGCACCGGCGTCGGGCCGGTGTTGAGCAGGAGGAAGCTTCCGGTTCCGTACGTGCATTTCGCTTCGCCGGGCGCGAAGCAGGTCTGGCCGAACAGCGCCGCCTGCTGGTCGCCGAGCGCCGCCGCGATCCGGATCCCCGGCACCACCCGCGATGTCGTCCCGTACACCTCGGTCGACGGGCGGATCTCCGGCAGCATCGCGCGCGGGACGTCGAAGAACTCCAGCAGTTCGTCGTCCCACGACAGCGTCCGCAGGTTCATCAGCATGGTGCGCGAGGCGTTGGTGACGTCGGTGACGTGGACACCGCCTTCGGGGCCGCCGGTCAGGTTCCAGATCAGCCAGCTCTCCACGGTCCCGAACAGGACGTCGCCGCGTTCGGCGCGTTCCCGCAGGCCAGGCGTCCTTTCCAACATCCAGCGGATACGGGGAGCGGAGAAGTACGTCGCCAGCGGCAGCCCGCACAGCCGCCGGACGCGGTCCGCGCCCGGCTCGCGGGCGAGGTGTTCGAGCATCGCGTCGGTGCGGGTGTCCTGCCAGACGATCGCTCGCCCGACCGGGTTGCCGGTGTGCCGGTCCCACAGCACCGTCGTCTCGCGCTGGTTCGCGATGCCGAGGCCGACCACCTGCGCGGCTTCGACGCCGGCGTCGGCCAGCGCCTGCGGCACGATCCGGCCGACGTTGCGCCAGATCTCCGTCGCGTCGTGTTCGACCCAGCCCGGCCGCGGGAAATGCTGCTGGTGTTCGCGCTGCGCGACCGACACCAGCCTGCCGCGCGCGTCGAACAGGATGCACCGCGTCGAGGTGGTGCCCTGGTCGATCGACATCACGTAGCGCTGGACCACGCGAGCACCTCCATCACCATCGGGACGCGCCGAGATCGCGGGAGACCGCCCGTGCCGCGTCGCGCACGTGGCCGAGCAGCCGCGGGATCGGGCTGCCGTCGGCTTCACAGATCCGTTCCGCCGCGCCGGAGACCCCGATCGCGCCGACCACGATGCCGCCGTGGCCGCGGATCGGCGCGGCTATCCCGGCCTCGCCGGTGATCATCTCGCCGTTCTCGCTCGCCCAGCCCGCCTCGCGCACCTTGCCACAGGCGCGTTTGATCGCGGTCTGGGTGACCAGGGTCCGGCGGGTGTAGGCCTCCGGCCCGCCGGTGCGCAACGATGCCACGAGACCGGTGTCATAGGCCAGAAGTACTTTTCCGAGCGCCGTCGCGTGCAACGGCAGAAGGGTGCCGACGTCGAGTGTCTGCAGGCTGTCGTCGGGGCGGAAAACGTGGTGCACCACCAGGACCCGGCCCTCCAGCGGGGCGCCGATGCGGACGGCCTCGCCGCTGCGCGCGGCCAGCGCGTCGGCCCAGTTGATCGCGCGGGAGCGGAGTTCGTTGACGTCGAGGTAGCTCGTGCCGAGGTGCAGGAGTGCCGCGCCCAGTTGGTATTTCCCGGTGTCACGGTCTTGTTCGACAAAGCCGACCCCTTGCAGGGTGCGGAGGATCCCGTGCGCCGTTCCCTTGGCGAGCTCGAGGGAATCGGCGATCTCACCGACCCCGAGACGGCCGGAACCGCGCGCCAGCAACCGCAGGATCGCGGCGGCGCGCTCGATGGACTGGATCGGACCGGGCACGGCCCAACCGTAGCCCGACCGGCCCTGATTCGACAATGTCGAACATCGTCTTCCGGCGTTCGACAATGCCGACCGGTGTCCGTTGACCCCGGGTTTCCGCGAACTTAACTTCGGCCTCAACAGGGCAACGGTGTCCTTTGTGGAGGAAGCAATGGTGCGAAACCTCAAGGCTCGCGGACTGGCGGGCGAACTGGCGGCGGAGTTCGTCGGGACGATGATCCTCATCCTGTTCGGCTGCGGGGTGGTGGCTCAAGTCGTCGCCGCGGGCATCGGGGACCACGACAGCATCGCGTGGGCGTGGGGAATCGGCGTCACGCTGGGTATCTACGTGGCTTCACGGATCAGCGGCGCGCATCTGAACCCCGCCGTCACCGTGGCGCTCGCGGTGTTCAAGGGCTTCTCGTGGCGCAAGGTCGCCCCGTACGCCTTGGCGCAGACCGCCGGTGCGTTCCTCGCCGCGCTGCTGGTGCGCTGGAACTACACCGAGGTGCTGAACGCCGCGGACCCCGGCCTGACGATCAAGACCCAGGGTGTGTTCTCCACTCTTCCGGGTAACGGAACCCTGCCGGTGGGTGACTGGGGCGCATTCCGGGACCAGATCATCGGAACGGCCATCCTCGCCTTGGTGATCTTCGCCATCACCGACCTGCGTAACACCGCGCCCGCCGCGAACCTCGCCCCGGTCGTCGTCGGCTTCCTGGTGGTCGCGATCGGCATGGCCTGGGGTACCAACGCCGGTTACGCGATCAACCCCGCCCGCGACTTCGGCCCCCGCCTGATGTCCTGGCTCACCGGCTACGACACCGCGTTCACCGACCAATACGGCTATCCCTACTGGTGGATCCCGATCGTGGCGCCGGTGATCGGCGCGGTCATCGGCGGGGCGATCTACAAGTTCTTCATCGAGCGTTACCTGCCCGCCGAACCGGCGCCGGAAGCCTTGCCCGCCAAAGACATCGAGCGCGTTTCCTAAGGAGAGAAACCATGCCTGACTACATCGGCGCCGTCGACCAGGGCACCACCAGCACGCGTTTCATGATCTTCGACCACGGCGGCAACGAGATCGCCCGCCAC
Source organism: Amycolatopsis sp. NPDC058340 (assembly GCF_042723975.1). NCBI lineage: Bacteria > Bacillati > Actinomycetota > Actinomycetes > Pseudonocardiales > Pseudonocardiaceae > Amycolatopsis > Amycolatopsis sp. NPDC058340. The sequence goes on from NZ_JBHXIB010000024.1 coordinate 81,517, forward strand.
CAGCTCGAACACGAGCAGATCCTCCCGAAGCCGGGCTGGGTCGAACACGACGCGACCGAGATCTGGGAGCGGACCCGTTCGGTCATCGCCACCGCGCTCAACAAGGCGAAACTGACCGCCGCCGACCTCGCGTCGCTCGGCATCACCAACCAGCGTGAGACCACCGTCGTGTGGAACCGCCGCACCGGGCGCCCGTACTGCAACGCCATCGTGTGGCAGGACACCCGCACCGACCGGATCGCCTCGGCACTCGAACGCGAGGGCAAGGGTGACGTCATCCGCCGCAAGGCCGGTCTCCCGCCCGCCACCTACTTCTCCGGCGGCAAGCTGCAGTGGATCCTGGAGAACGTCGACGGCGTCCGCGAAGACGCCGAAAAGGGTGACGCGCTCTTCGGCACCACTGACACCTGGCTCATCTGGAACCTCACCGGCGGGCCCGACGGCGGCGTGCACGTGACGGATCCGACCAACGCGTCCCGCACCATGCTCATGGACCTGGAAACGCTGGAGTGGGACGACGAACTGCTGTCGTTCTTCGGTGTCCCCAGGCAGATGCTGCCGTCGATCGCGCCGTCGTCGAACAACGGCCGCTTCGGTGTGACCCGCGCGGACGGCCCGCTCGGCGGCGAGGTCGCCATCACCGGCGTGCTCGGCGACCAGCAGGCGGCGACCGTCGGCCAGGTGTGCTTCCGCCCCGGCGAGGCCAAGAACACCTACGGCACCGGCAACTTCCTGCTCCTCAACACCGGGCACGAGGTCGTGCGGTCGAAGCACGGACTGCTCACGACGCTGGCCTACCAGTTCGGCGACGAGAAGCCGGTGTACGCGCTGGAGGGCTCCATCGCCGTCACGGGTTCCGCCGTGCAGTGGCTGCGCGACCAGCTGGGCATCATCAGCGGCGCGTCGCAGAGCGAGAGCCTCGCGCGTCAGGTCGAGGACAACGGCGGCGTCTACTTCGTCCCCGCGTTCTCCGGGCTTTTCGCGCCGTACTGGCGTTCCGACGCGCGCGGAGCGATCGTCGGGCTCACCCGCGCCACCACCAACGCACATCTGGCGCGGGCGACCCTCGAAGCGATCTGCTACCAGACCCGCGACGTCGTCGAGGCCATGCAGAACGACTCCGGCGTCACGCTCGACGTGTTGCGGGTGGACGGTGGCGTGACCGCGAACGAACTGTGCATGCAGCTGCAGGCCGACATCCTCGGCGTGCCGGTGTCGAAGCCGGTCGTCGCGGAGACGACCGCGCTCGGCGCCGCCTACGCGGCAGGGCTCGCCGTCGGGTTCTGGAAGAGCACCGACGAGCTGGAACAGAACTGGAACGAGGACAAGCGCTGGGAGCCGTCGTGGACGGACGAACAGCGCGCCGAGGGCTACGCGGGCTGGCAGAAGGCCGTCGGCCGCACGCTGGACTGGGTCGAGGTCGAGTGAGCCCGATGAACAGGAGGAACAGAGTGACACCCGTACCGCTTTCCCCGGTCTACCGTGCCGAGACGCTGCGCAAGCTCGCTCGCGAGGAGATCGACGTGCTGGTCGTCGGCGGGGGAGTGACCGGTGCCGGCGTCGCACTCGACGCGGCGTCGCGCGGGCTCTCCGTCGCGCTCGTCGAAGCCCGTGACTTCGCCGCGGGGACGTCGAGCCGGTCTTCGAAGCTGATCCACGGTGGGCTGCGTTATCTGGAGAACCTGGACTTCAAGCTGGTCCGGGAGGCGCTGAAGGAACGCAGCCTGCTGCTGCAGACCCTCGCGCCGCATCTGGTCCGGCCGGTGAAGTTCCTGGTGCCGCTCAAGCACCGCGTCTGGGAACGCGGCTACATCGGCGCGGGTGTCACGCTTTACGACACCCTCGGCGGAGCGCGGGCCCTGCCGCGGCACCGGCATCTGTCGAAGCGCGGCGCGGGCAAGGTGGCTCCCGGTCTCGCGGACGACGCCCTGATCGGCGCCATCCAGTACTACGACGCCCAGGTCGACGACGCCCGTCACACGATGACTATCGCGCGGACGGCGGCCGAGCAGGGCGCTTCCGTCCTCACCCGCGCCCGGGTCACGTCGCTGATCCGTGACGGCGAACGCGTCGTCGGAGCCAAGGTCGTCGACCGCGAGAGCGGTGCGGAGATCGAGGTCCGGGCGAAGACGGTCGTCGCGGCCACCGGCGTGTGGAGCGACGACATGGCCGAAGCGGCGGGCATCCCCGCGCCGTTCACCGTGCGTGCTTCGAAGGGCATCCACCTGGTGGTGCCGCGCGAGAAGATCGACCTGGACACCGGGCTGATCCTGCGCACCGAGAAGAGCGTGCTGTTCGTCATCCCGTGGGGACGGCACTGGATCGTCGGCACCACCGACACCGAATGGGACCTCGACCGCGAGCACCCGGCGGCCAGCCAGGCGGATGTCGATTACGTGCTCGACCACCTCAACGCCGTCCTTCGCACGCCGATCACCGCCGACGACATCGAAGGTGTGTACGCCGGGCTTCGGCCGTTGCTGGCCGCGAAGGCGACCTCGACGACGAAGCTGTCGCGGGAGCACGCCGTGGCGCATCCGGTGCCTGGTCTGGTGATCGTGGCAGGCGGCAAGTACACGACGTACCGGGTGATGGCCGCCGACGCGGTCGACGTCGCGGTGGAGGACCTCGGCCGTCCGGCGCCGTCGTCGTGGACCGAGCGGCTGCCGATCGTCGGCGCGACGGGCTATCACGAACTGTGGGGCGCGCGGCATTCGCTCGTGCAGCGCACGGGGTTGCCCATCGCTCGTATCGAGCACCTGCTCCAGCGCTACGGCACCGCGATCGAGGACATCCTGGAGTCGATCTCGGAACGCCCCGAACTCGGCGAAGCGATCCCGGGAACCGCGGAATACTTGAAGGCGGAGGTCGTCTACGCGGTCTCCCACGAGGGCGCGCTGCACCTGGAGGACGTGCTGACGCGGCGCACCCGGATCTCCATCGAGGAACGGGATCGCGGCGTGACGGCGGCGCCGGTGGTGGCGGAGCTGATGGCGCCGCTGCTGGGCTGGGACTCGCACAAGCAGGAACGCGAGGTCGCCAACTACCTCGCACGGGTCGAGGCGGAACGCTCCGCGCAGGCCCAGCCGGACGACGAGGCGGCGAACGCCAGCCGTCTCGCCGCTCCGGCGCTGCTGCCGAGCTGATCGTGGGCTGAAAGGGCCCTTCGCCGCATGCGACGCGGCGAAGGGCCCTTTCGTCGCGTCACATGCGGGCATGGTTCCCTTCAGCGCATGCCTACTTGAGCCAGTCGAGGTAGCGGGTCGCGGCGATACGGGCACCGTCCTTCGTGGTGAGCACGTCACCCTTGACCGCGGCGAACATGCCCGCGGTCTCGTCGACGGTCACCGGACGCGTGTCTCCCTTGGCGGACAAGGTGATCCGGCCCAGTTCGGCCAGCGGGTAGACGTCCGGGCCGCCCACGTCGAGGGTGCCGTTCAACGGCTTTCCCGCCGAGACCTCGGAAACCGCGGCGGCGACGTCGGCCGCGGCGATCGGCTGGATCGGCGTGCTCGGCAGGCGGACGGCGGTCTCGTCGGAGGTCCAGGACAGCACCGCGTCCACGAATTCCATGAACTGGGTGGCGCGGACGATCGAGTAGGGGACACCGCTCTCCTTGAGGATGTCCTCCTGCAGGGTCTTCGCGCGGTAGTAGTCGAGGTCGGGCACCTGGTCGACGCCGACGATCGACAGGATCACGAAGTGCCCGGTGCCCGCCTTCTTCGCGGCCGCGACGAGGTTGTCCATCGACGTCCGGAAGAACGCGGGGGAGGCGTCGTCGAAGGTCGGCGAGTTCGTGAGGTTGACGACCACGTCGGCGCCGTCGAGCGCGCTGTCCAGACCCTGTCCGGTGAGCAGGTCGACGCCGGTGGACGGCGAATGCGGCACCGCCTCGTGCCCCGCCTCGTTCAGGTTGCGCACGACCTGCGAGCCGATCAGCCCGGTCCCGCCGATGATCGCGAATTTCATGACCCAGTGCCCTTCGTCGGTGGCGCCCGTTAACTCGGACACCTCATGTCCGAGATATTACTCGGATACATTGTGTCCGAGTCAAGAGGCGGGTTAGAGTCATCCGGGTGAAGATGTCCGGTGGGGTCGAGTGGGCCCTGCACTGCTGTGTCGTGTTGACCTCCGTCGACGAACCCGCGCCCGCCGCGCGCCTGGCGCAGCTGCACGACGTCTCGCCGAGTTATCTCGCGAAGCAGCTCCAGGCGCTTTCCCGGGCCGATCTCATCCGGTCGGTGCAGGGGAAGGCCGGGGGATACGTGCTCACCCGGCCGCCTTCGGAGATCACGGTGCTCGACGTCGTCGAGGCCATCGACGGACCCGGCCCGGCCTTCGTCTGCACCGAGATCCGGCAGCGCGGCCCGATGGCGACGCCGGCCGAGGCGTGCACGACGCCGTGCGCCATCAGTCGCGCGATGGCCAACGCCGAGGTCCAGTGGCGGGCGGCGTTGCGCGCCGTCTCCATCGCGGATCTGGCCGACGACGTCCGGGGTGACTACGGTCCGGGCGCGCTCGCGGGGATCGGCGCGTGGTTCAAGGCTGCCGAGGGGTAGCGGGCGCCGGTCCGGCGGCAGCCTGAAGTCCCACTGGCATGGGGTGCAGAGGCGTTCGCGGGAGCAGGCTGAGCCAAGAGACCTCGATCTTGACTGTCCATAAGGGACGCAAATCTAGACCAAAGTGCCCGATCGGGCGTTTTGCGCACCTTGGTGAGGGGGGCGTGAGTGTTTTTGGTCGTTCTAACCCTCTTTGCCACTCACGACCCCATGGGTAACCGCGCATACGTGCACAAACGGGAGATCCAGTCGCCTGAAATTGTCCTTTGTGGACATTCGCGCCAGTGCGCGCCCTGGAAACGCCGGAACCCGTCCTGCGCTATCTCGACTTTGCCGGGAACCAGAGTCCCTCAAGGAGTCCGGGGCATCAAAGCGGTCGCGATCATGGTCGCCACCACCAGCCCCGCCGCGAGCGAGAACGCCCGCACCACCGAATGGCCGTGCAGGAAGACGCTGCCGAAAACGGCGGTACCCAGCGTCGCACCGACTTGCTGCACCGCGTTCAGCAGCCCCGCCGCGGATCCGGTCTCCTGTGGACGGACGACGGACAGTGCCGCGGTGAAGAACGGCACCGTGAACAGGCCCAGGCCGAGCCCGCCGATCCCGAGCGCGATCGGCAGCGTGCCACCGAGAGCCGGCAGGATTCCCGCGAGCAGCAGCGTCAGACCGGCGAAGGCGACACGCGATCCGTATCGGGGAACGAGCCATTTGCCAGCCATCCACGAGGAAATCGCCAGCCCGCCCGACCACGGCAACAGCGTCAGCCCGGACGCCAGCACGCCGAGACCCTCGTCGAGTTGCTGGTGCAGGACCACGACGAGCATCACCCCGTTCATCACGGCGAAGAACAGGGTCGCCGCCGCCAGAGCCGCGGGGAAACCGCGGTGTCCGAACAGGCTCGGCTCGACCAGCGGATGACGCCGGTTCCGCTGATGGAACCCGAACAGCACCAGTACGGCGGCACCGGCGGCGAACAGGCCCCAGTTCCACCTGTCGATCAGCGGGTACACGAGCAGCCCGGTGCCGAGCGAGGCGAGCAAGGTGCCCGGCACATCCAGCCGGACCGGGTACCCGGCGCGGTCTTCCGGCAGCAGTCGCCCCGCCACGAGCACCGCGATCGAGATCGGCACGTTCACCAGGAACGCCGCCCGCCACGACACGAGATCCGTCAGCAAGGCGCCGAGCAACGGCCCGCTCACGGCGGACAGGCCGACCACCGGCCCGTTCCAGCCCAAGGCCGCCGCCAGCGCCGGACCGGAGAACATGACCTTGATCAACCCGAAGGTCTGCGGGATCACCAGTGCCGCCGCCGACCCCTGCACCGCTCGCGCGCCGATGAGCACGCCGGTGCCGGGCGCGAGCGCGCAACACAGGGAAGCCAGCGCGAACACCGCGACTCCGGACAGGAAAACGCGGCGGCGGCCCAGCAGGTCGCCGAGCCTGCCACCGGTGATGAGGAGCACCGCGAACGGGAGTGTGTACGCGGCGCCGAACCATTGGATGGCGGAAGCGGGGCCGCCGAGGCCGGCGCGGATCGCCGGACCGGCGACCTGGGTGATCGTCGTGTCCAGCACGTTCATCGCCTCCGCCGCGAGCAGCGTGGCGAGCGGAACCGATCTGGTCTTCGTCAGTTGCATGAACAGGATCGTGCGACGAAGATGATTTCTGTTCCATGAAACCCGGATCGGATGGACGAAATATTCCATGCTCGACGACATCGATCGTGCTTTGATCCACGCGTTGCAGATCGACGCCCGTGCGCCGTTCAGCCGGATCGGGGCGGTGCTCGGTGTCTCGACCCAGACCGTCGCCCGGCGCTATCAGCGGCTCCGGGCCGAATCCGGGTTACGCGTGGTCGGTCTGCCCGATCCCGACCGGACGGGGCTGACGCAGTGGCTCGTCCGGCTGAGCGCGCAGCCCGCCGCCGCGCGGACGCTCGCCCGTTCGCTGGCCCGGCGGCCGGACACGTCCTGGGTCAAGCTCACCTCCGGCGGCACCGAGATCGTGACGATCGCGCACACACCGAGGCACGCACGGAGCGCCATGCTGCTGCACGACATCCCACGCGCCGCGAGCGTCACGGCGGTGTCCGCGCATTTCATCCTGCACACCTACCTCGGCGGCCCGACGGCGTGGCGCGGCAGGCTCGCCGCGCTGACCGAGGATCAGCAGGAAGCGTTGCGGCCACCGGAATCCGTCGCCGGCGACAGCCCGCCGACGGCGGCGGACCACGCGCTCATCGCCGCCCTCCGGCAGGACGGCCGGGCGAGTATCGCCGATCTCGCCGCGGCGGCGGGCCTCGCCCCGGCGACGGCGGCCCGCCGCCTGGCGGATCTGCGCGCGCGAGGCGCGCTCTTCTTCGACGTCGAGATCAGCGCGGCCCTCTACGGTGTGACCACCCAGGCGTTCCTGTGGATGGCCGTCGCGCCGGCCGATCTCGACGAGGTGGCGACGACGCTGGCCACTCACGAGGAGCTGGCCGTCGTCGTCGCCACGACCGGGCCCACCAACCTGGCCGCGCAGGCGTTGTGCCCGGATCCCGCCGCGCTACACCACTACCTCACGCGCCGGCTGGGCGCGTTGCGGGCGATCCACGCGGTGCACACCGCTCCGGTGCTGGAGATCGTGAAGGCGGTCGGACCGCTCACGACCTGAACCGGTCGGCGTGCTCGGCGACCCACTGCGCGAACGTGCGCGCAGGCCGCCCGGTCACCTTCTCGATCGTGTCGACGACGGTGTGCGCTTCCACCGGCGGCGAGGCATACCAGCCGATGACGTACTCGGCGTCCTCACGGGACACGCCGGTCGACATCAGCCGTTCGATCGCCTGCTCGTGCGGCAGTTCCGCGAACTCGATGTCCCGGCCGAGGGCGGCGCCGAGCATCGCGACCCGTTCGCGCGGGGTCAGCACCTCCGGGCCGGTCAGGTTGTAGGCCTTCCCGGAATGCCCGTCCTCCAGCAACGCGGTGACGGCGACGGCGGCGATGTCGGCCTCGTGCACGAGCGCGCTGGGAAGGTCGTACGGCTCGCGGACCACACCACCGTCGCGGATCGCGTCGGCCCAGGTCAGCGTGTTGGACATGAACTCCTGGGGCTCCAGGCGCGTCCATTCCACCCCGGATTCGGCCATGGCCTGTTCCGTCGGCCCGACGTAGCCGCCCCAGACGACGGTCATCCGGCGCACGCCCGCGTCCACGGCGCGTTTGACCAGATCGGCACCGACGTCGGCGAGCCCCGAGGTGACGGTGATGTGCAGCTTGGTGACGCCTTCCAGGGCCTCGGTCAGGGTCTCGGGCGCGGTGTGGGTGCCTGCCACGAGCTCGACACCCGCCGGAAGCCGGGCTTCGGCGGGGTTCCGGGTGAGTGCCCGGACGGGCTCCCCGTGACGGACGAGTTCGGCCACGACGTGGCGGCCGGTGTTCCCGGTGGCCCCGGTTACCAAGACGGTCATGAGTGATTCCCTTCGTTTCCCGTGAAGGTAAAAGCTCAAGTAATGTGGAGGTCAAGCGGACCGATCAGGAATCGAGAAGCGCCGGTGCCCGCGGGATCCCTAGCGTCTTCGCCATCAGGCAAGACGACTCCAGGAGGTTCTCGTGAGCAAGCGGATCCGGACGTTCCACCGGTGGACGTCGCTCGTCTTCGTCGCCACCGTCATCGTGTGCTTCGTGGTCGTCGCGCAAGGCGACCCGGCCGAGTGGGTGCTCTACACGCCACTGCCGCCGCTCTTCCTGCTGATGTTCAGCGGGCTGTACCTGTTCGCGCTGCCGTACACCGCCAAGCGGCGCAATCGGCGGCGGGTGGCCGGATGAGTCTTAGTTCACGGCAAAAATTAACAGGCGGCGTATCGGCCGGAAACTCTTGACGCCGCCGCCGGGTCCGGTGAGGATCGGCCGGTCCCCGCCTCCCGCAGAATGGACCAGACCATGGCAAGACGTGCTCGTGCGCGCCGAAGTCCGCTGATCGCCTTGATGAGTCTCACCCTGCTCGGCGGGGCCGTGGCGGCCACGCCCGCGGCCGTCGCCGCCGAGCAGCCGGTGATCGGGAAACCCGCGCTCGACCGGGACGGTTGTGCCCGCATCGAGAAGAGCCTGCCGACGCTCGCCGACTGGCCGAAGGTCGAGAGCCGGTTCAAGGGCAAGGCCGGTGACGAACAGCGGATCGCCCGGATCCTCGAGGGGATGACCCTCGAAGAGAAGGTCGGGCAGATGACGCAGCCCGAGATCGCTGCGATCACCCCGGACGAGGTCCGCCAGTACTCGATCGGCTCGGTCCTCAACGGCGGCGGCTCGTGGCCGAACAAGGACAAGCACGCCTCACAGCAGGACTGGCTGAAACTCGCCGATTCCTATTGGGACGCCGCGAAGAGCAGCCGGACGAAGATCCCGGTGATCTGGGGTATCGACGCCGTGCACGGCAACAACAACGTGTACGGGGCCACCGTCTTCCCGCACAACATCGGGCTCGGCGCGGCGCACGACCCGTGCCTGGTACGCGACATCTCCGCGGCGACGGCCCGGCAGATCCGCGCCACCGGCCAGGATTGGGCCTTCGCGCCGACGCTGGCCGTCGTGAAGGACGACCGCTGGGGACGCACCTACGAAGGGTTCTCCGAGGACCCGCGGATCACCAGGGCCTACGGCTACGAGGCGATCAACGGTCTACAGGACGGCTCGACCAAACGCATCGGCTACAACGGCGTGATCGGCACCGCCAAGCATTTCATCGGTGACGGCGGCACCCTCAAGGGACAGGACCAGGGCGTCAACCCGTCCTCCGAGGCCGAGATGATCAACGTCCACGGCCAGGGCTACTACGGCGCGCTCGCCGCGGGCTCCCAGACGGTGATGGTGTCGTTCAACAGCTGGACCAACGCCGAACTCGGCATCGACGAGGGCAAGCTGCACGGCAGCGACAAGGCGCTGAACCAGATCCTCAAGGGCAAGATGGGCTTCGACGGCCTCGTCGTCTCCGACTGGAACGGCATCGGCCAGGTTCCCGGCTGCACCAACGCCTCCTGCCCGCAGGCGATCAACGCCGGTATCGACATCGTGATGGTGCCGAACGACTGGAAGGCGTTCATCACCAACACCGTCGCGCAGGTCAACGCCGGCCAGATCCCGCTCTCGCGGATCGACGACGCGGTGACCCGCATCCTGCGCGTCAAGCTGCGCTCCGGGCTGTACGAGTCGCAGAAGCCGTCGGATCGGTCCTACGCGAACTCTGACGAGGCGCTGAAGGAGACCTGGCTGGCGCGCGACGCGGTGCGCTCGTCGCAGACGCTGCTGAAGAACAACGGCAACGTGCTGCCGCTCAAGCCGAAGTCGAAGGTCCTCGTGGTCGGCAAGAGCGCGGACAGCATCCAGAACCAGACCGGCGGCTGGACGCTGAGCTGGCAGGGGACCGGCAACACCAACGCCGATTTCCCGAACGCCACTTCGATCCTCGCCGGGCTCAAACAGCAGCTCGGCGACGTCAACGTCACCTTCGACGAGAAGGGCGACACCGACCCGAAGGGCTACGACGCGGTCATCGCCGTCATCGGTGAGACCCCGTACGCGGAAGGCGTCGGCGACCTGACGCGCAAGACGCTGGAGGCGTCGAGGCTCTACCCCGAAGACCTGGCCGTGCTGGACAAGGTCCACGGGAAGGGCGCTCCGGTCGTCACGGTCTACGTCGGCGGCCGCCCGCTGTACATGAACAAGGAGATCAACCGCTCCGACGCGTTCGTCGCGGCCTGGCTGCCGGGTACCGAAGGCGGTGGCGTCGCCGACGTCCTGGTCAAGGGTGGCTTCAAGGGCACGCTGCCGTACTCGTGGCCGAAGAGCGCCTGCCAGACGCCGCTGAACGCGGGTTCGGCCGACTACGACCCGCTGTTCAAACTCGGCTACGGCCTCAAGACCGGGCAGCGCGTCACGGTCGGGCAGCTGGACGAGACGGCCGGGCCGGTGACCTGCGGCTCGACCGGTGGCGGCGGTACCGCGACCGAGGATCTCGAGGTGTTCAACCGTACCGATGTCGCGCCGTACAAGGGATTCATCGGTTCCGCGGAGAACTGGGGCGGCACCGAGATCGGCCCCGACGGCACCGCGTCACACGCCGAGATCAGTGTCGTGCAGTCGGACGTGAACGTGCAGCAGGACGGGCTCAAGTCGACCTGGACCGGCACCGGCCCGGCGCAGCTCTACTTCCAGAACCCGGCCGGTACCGACGATCTGCGGGGTTATCTCAACGCCGACGCGGCGCTGGAGTTCGACACGGTCGTGCACGAGGCGCCGTCCAACCGGACGGTGATCAGCATGCACTGCGTCTACCCGTGCTTCTCCGAGGTGAACGCGACCAAGCTGTTCACCGATCTGGCGGGAGCGCCGAAGTCGACGGTGAAGATCCCGGTGTCGTGCTTCGCGAACGGGCTCGACCTGGAGAACGTCAACACACCGTTCCTGGTGTACACCGACGGCAAGTTCTCCGCCTCGTTCGCGAACGTGCGGTGGGTGCCCAAGGGCGCGCAGGATCCCGATGCGAGGCCTTGCTCAAGCCTGAGCTGACGCCTCGTGAGTGGCGAGGACGGTTCTAACCGTCCTCAACACTCACGAGACGTGCCCCACGACGTCACCGCTGGCAGTACGTGAAGGCCCCCTTCACTGCGTCTAGCGCAGTGAAGGGGGCCTTCACGCGCCCTCGCTGCGGCTGCTGGGGGGGCGTGCTGGGCTGCGGATGGCGATCGCATAGCCCGTGAACCGCTTTGGCCTCGTGAGTGGTAAGGACGGTTCTAACCGTCCTTACCACTCACGAGGCGAGGGGAGGCGGGCGTCAGGTGGTCGCGGGAGGTGACCAGGTCAGGCGCGGATCCGTCTGCACGAAGCTGCCCAGCAGGTGATCGATGCGGGTCAGCGCGTCGAGGTCCAGCACCACCCCGGCCGCCTTCGCGTTCTCGGTCACCTGGGCGGCGGTGCTCGCGCCCATCACCACCGAAGCGACGGTGTTGTGCTGCAACGTCCACGCGAGCGCCAGCTGGGCCATGGTCAGCCCGGCCTCGTCGGCGACGCCGCGCAGCATGCCGACGCGTTCGAGGAGGTCCGGCAGGAGCAACGGCCGCGTCTCGAACGCCTTCGCGCCGCGTGAGTCCGGCGGGATCTCGCCCGGCCGGTACTTGCCGGTCAGCACGCCCTGCGCGAGAGGGACCGACGCGAACTGGCCGATCCCGGACCGCTCGCACACCGGCATGACCTGTGCCTCGGCGACCCGCCAGAGCATCGAGTAGTGCGGCTGGTTCGCCACCAGCGGGACGCCGTGCCGTTCGGCGATCGGCCGCGCCTCCAGCAGCTGTTCCGCCGTCCACTCCGCGGTGCCCGCGTAGAGGATCTTCCCCTGCCGCACCAGATCCGACAGTGCGAGGAACGTCTCCTCCAACGGTGTGCGGTAGTCGAACCGCAGCAGCTGGTAGACGTCGACGTAGTCGGTGCGCAGGCGCCGCAGCGAGCCGTGCAGGGACTTCGTCAGGTGTTTGCGGCTAAGGCCGGCGTCGTTGACCCCCGGGCCTTCCGGCCAGAAGACACCGGTACACAGGACGAGATCGTCGCGGCGCGCGTGGCTCAGCGCCGCGGCGAGGTTCTCTTCGGCGGCGCCGCCGTCCCAGGCGGCCGCGGTGTGGAAGGTCGTGACGCCCGCGTCGAGCGCGGCCTGCACGCATTCCGCGCCGTCGGGATGGGTGAGCCAGTTGCCGTACGAGATCTCGCTGACGGACAGCCCGCTCGCGCCGAGCCTGCGGTACTCCATGGTCACCTCTTCCGTGCGCCGGTTTCGAGGATGGTGCGGTCGATCCATTCGTCGAGCCCGGCCGCCTTGCGGGCGTAGGTCTCCCGCACCGATTCGTGCGGCAGGATCAGGAACTCCTCCGACGCCAGCCCGTGCACGACGGACTCCGCCACGTCCTCCGGCTCCAGCAGCGGCGCGGCGGCGGCGATCGCGAGCGCGGCGGGGTGACCGGCGGCGATACCCGGCTCCAGCAGCGCGGTCCGCACGCCGAGCGGGCACAGCGCGCTGACCCGCACCCCGCGCGGACGGTAGGTGATGGCCAGCCATTCGGCGAGCCCGACGGCCGCGTGTTTGGTCACCGAGTACGGCGCGTCGCCGGGAGTGCCGAGCAGACCCGCGCCCGAGGCCGTGATCAGCAGATATCCGTGGCCCCGGCTCAGCATCGCGGGGAGCGCGACCTGCGCGGCGTGCACATGCTGCATGACGTTGATCGCCCACGACCGCGTCCACTGTTCGTCCGCGGCGTGCACGCCCGTCCCGAACGCGGCACCGGCGTTGGAGCAGAAGAGGTCCACCGGGCCGAACGCCGCCCGGGCCTCGGTCACCAGCATCTTCAAGTCCTCTTTGGACGACGCGTCGGCGTGGCGCGCGATCGCGGTGCCGCCCGCGGCGCTGATCTCGGCTGCCACCTTCTCCGCGCCCTCGAGATCGAGATCCGAGACCACCACCCCGGCGGCGCCCTCGGCGGCGAACCGCCTGGCCATGGCGGCGCCGATACCGTGTGCCGCGCCGGTCAGCACGACGACCCGTCCTGTCACTTCCACATGCGCTCCATGGTTATCGATTCTGCGTTCGATGACAATTCTTCTGTTTTGTCATGCCGGTGAGCAACGATTTGTTCAAATCGCCGACGAAGGTGATAAAAGTGCAGGTCAGAGGCTTGTTCTGACCGTGTCGACATATTTGTTTCCGGCGCCGGACTTTAGCATGCGTTCCCTTGTTTTCCGAGTTTTCACACGAGAGTATTGCGCTCTCTGCGGCAAGTAGGTTATTTCTTGGGAATCCCGCTGAAAGATCGCCGAACCCGGCGAGGTTCGACCAGCCCCAGCCGAACAGGAGGTCCGCCGGTGAGTCATGCGACGGCGCGCACGCGGGTACTCGGCGTCAACCCGCTCGGACGTCCGGATCCGGGGCTGGCGGCCGCCGTCGCCAGGGGTGGCGGTCTCGGGATCGTCGAGATCGGGTCCATAGTGGACGGAGCCTTCCCGTTCGGCGTCCGGATCCCGGCCGGCCGCACCGTGCGGGACGAAGAAGTGCGGGAAAGCGGCGCGGGGCTCGTGCTGCTGGCCGAGGGGGCGGTCTGGCGGGGCAGGGCCGGCCTCCCCGTGCTGGCCGAGGTGACCGGCGTCGAGCAGGCCGTCCGGATGCTCGACGCCGGCGCCTCCGGTCTGGTCGCGAAGGGAGCCGAAGCGGGAGGCTCCGATCTCACCACGTTCGTCCTGCTGCAGCGGTTGCTGGCGAGGTTCGGCGGGGACGTCCCGGTGTGGGCGTACGGGGCCATCGGGCCGCGCACCGCGGTGGCCGCGATCGCGGGCGGCGCGGCGGGTGTGGTGCTCGACGGGCTCGGCCTGTTCCCGGAGGCAGACGTGCCCGAGGCGGTCCGGAACGAACTCGTCAGGGCGGACGACGGGCTCAGCGCGTTGTTCGCGAACCGCTTCGAGGACGCGGAAAGCGCTGTCCGTTCGGTCGTGCGGTCGCTCGCGGCGCCGCCGGCGATCCCCTCGGACCAAGGCGTACGGCTGTGCCGCACGCTGGGGACCCGGCTGCCGGTCGTGCAGGGACCGATGACGCGGGTGAGCGATCAGCCCGGTTTCGCCGCCGCGGTCGCCGCGCACGACGGCTTCCCGTTCGTCGCGGTGGCCACCGCGAACGGCGCCAAGACCACCGAACTGCTCGGCCGCACCGCCGAAGCGCTCGGTGACCGGCCTTGGGGAGCGGGCATCCTCGGCTTCGTCCCGGAGGCACTGCGCGCCGAACAGCTCGCGGCGATCCGGGCGGCCCGCCCGCGCTGCGTGCTGATCGCGGGCGGCAAACCCGCGCAGGCCAAAGCGCTGGAGGCCGAGGGTATCGCGACGTTCCTCCACGTGCCGTCGCCGATCCTGCTGCGCCAGTTCCTCGACGCCGGGATCCGCCGGTTCGTCTTCGAGGGCGCCGAATGCGGCGGGCACATCGGCCCTCGGTCGAGTTTCGTGCTGTGGGAGCAGCAGCTGGACGTCCTGCGCGAACACGGCGCCGATAGCGTCGAGGTCCTGTTCGCGGGCGGGATCCACGACGCCCGCTCCGCCGCCATGGTCTCGGCGATGGCGGAGCCCCTGCGCGGCGGTGTCGGCGTCCTGATGGGCACCGCGTACCTGTTCACCGAGGAAGCCGTGACCCACGGCGCCATCACCGAGACCTTCCAGGACCGCGTGCTCGACGCCGGGTCGACGGTCACCCTGGAGACCGCGCCCGGCCACCTCACCCGCTGCCTGCCCAGCCCGTACACCGACGAGTTCGCCGCGCTGAAGGCCGGGCTCCGCGCGGACGGCGTCCCGCCGCAGGAGGCCTGGCAGCGGCTGGAGGAGCTGAACACCGGGCGGCTGCGGATCGCGAGCAAGGGCATCCGGCGGGAAGGCGACGCGCTCGTCGAGGTCGACACGCTCGGTCAGCTCGCCGAGGGGATGTACATGGCGGGACAGGTCACCGTCCTGCGCGAGGACCGCACCGACATCGCCGCCCTGCACCGGGAAGTCACCGAAGGCGCGGCGGAACTGCTCGCCGCCCGCGTGCCCCTCGAAGAGTCCGCTGTGGACGGTGACATCGCGATCGTCGGGATGGCCTGCGTTTTCCCCGGAGCGCCCGACCTCCCGGCCTTCTGGTCGAACGTCCTGCACGGCGCGGACGCCGTCACCGAGGTGCCGGATCAGCGCTGGGACACGGAGATCTACGCGGACCAGTCGACGTCCAAATGGGGCGGTTTCCTGCCGAAGGTCGACTTCGACCCGCTCGCGTACGGCATCCCGCCCAAGTCGATGGGCAGTATCGACCCCGCCCAGCTGGTGTCCCTGCAGACGGCGCGCCGTGCCCTCGAAGACGCGGGCTACGGCGACGGAGGCTTCGACCGTGAGCGCACCAGCGTCATCTTCGGCGCCGAAGCCGGGGGAGACCTGGCGAACGCCGGAGTCCTGCGCGCGCTGCTTCCCAGCTATCTCGAAGACGTCCCGGAAGAACTCCTCGCGCAGTTGCCGGAGCTGACCGAGGACTCGTTCCCCGGCACGCTCGCCAACGTCATCTCCGGCCGGATCGCCAACCGGCTCGACCTCGGTGGCACCAACTACACCGTGGACGCCGCGTGCGGTTCCTCCCTGGCCGCGCTGGACCTCGCGGTGAAGGAACTGCGGGCGGGCACGAGCTCGATGGTCCTGTGCGGCGCCGTCGATCTGCACAACGGAGTGAACGACTACCTCATGTTCACCTCGGCCGGTGCCCTGTCGCCGACCGGGCGGTGCCGTCCGTTCGACGCGTCGGCGGACGGGATCGCGCTCGGCGAGGGCGTCGCGTGCCTCGTGCTCAAGCGGCGGTCCGACGCCGAACGGGACGGCGACCGGGTCTACGCCGTGGTCAAGGGCGTCGGCGCCGCCAGCGACGGCAAGGCGCTCGGTCTCACCGCGCCGCGTCCGGAGGGGCAGCGGCGAGCCCTCGCGCGGGCCTATCGCGATGCCGGGGTGTCGCCGGCGGACGTCTCGCTGGTGGAGGCGCACGGCACCGGCACGGTCGTCGGCGACGCCACCGAACTGACCACGCTCACCGAATTCTTCCTCGCCGCGGGCGCCGGGCCGGGCAGCTGCGCGCTGGGTTCGGTGAAGAGCCAGATCGGGCACACGAAATGCGCCGCGGGGCTGGCGGGCCTGATGAAGGCGGCGCTGGCGCTGTGGCACGAGGTCGTGCCGCCGACGCTGCATCTGAGCAGGCCGAACCCCGCCTGGGACGCCGAGAGCAGTCCCTTCACCTTCTCCACCGGCGCCCGGCCGACGCCGGTTCCGCGCGGACGCGAGTTCGCCGGAGTGAGCGCGTTCGGGTTCGGTGGGACCAATTTCCACGCGGTGCTCGCCGCACCGGGCGTGCCGCCAGGACGGCGGCACGGCCCGCGTGACTGGGACGCCGAGCTGATCCTGCTTCGCGCCCCCGACGTGGACTCGGCTCGCGCGGCGCTGCGGGATCTGCTGGCGGCCAACGAAGGACGTCCGCTGCGGGAGATCGCCGCCCTCGCCGCCGAGCGAGGCGGATCCGGCCCAGTGCGGCTCGCGATCGTCGCGAGCGACCTCGCGGAACTGCGCGAAGCAGCCGAAGGCAGGGGCGGGTTCACCGCGGGCGCCAACGAGGCGGGCAAGGTCGCGTTCCTGTTCCCCGGACAGGGCAGCCAGCGGACGGGAATGCTGGCGGAGCTGTTCGTGCACTTCCCCGAACTGGCCGACGTCCTGAGGCTCGCCCCCGACGTCGCCGCGACCACGTTCCCGCCGCGCGCCTTCACCGAGGACGCCCGCACCGCGCAGGACGAGGCGCTCAAGGACACGCGGGTCGCCCAGCCCGCGCTCGGGCTCGTCGAATCGGCGGTCTGCCGGTTGCTCGCCGATCTCGGCGTCCGGCCGGATCTGCTGGCGGGGCACAGCTACGGCGAGCTGACCGCGCTGTCGGTCGCGGGCGCGTTCGACACCGCGACCTTGGTGGCGCTCAGCCGGGCGAGGGCCCGCTCGATCGCCGAGGTCGCGGGCGCCGACCCGGGCGCGATGGCCGCGGTGAAGGCGTCCCGTGACGAACTGGCCGCCGCCCTCGACCATCCGGACGTCGTACTGGCCAACCACAACGCGCCGGGCCAGACCGTCCTTTCCGGACCGACGGCCGCCATCGAGGAGGCGGTCCGCGAACTGCGGGCACAGGGCATCGGCGCAAAACGGATCCCGGTCGCCTGCGCCTTCCACAGCCCGCTGGTGGCCGGGGCGAGCGATGTGTTCGCCGTCGATCTCGACAACGCCGAGATCGGTGACCCGGCGCCGCCGGTGTGGTCGAACCGCACCGCGCGGCCGTACGAAACAGGCACGGTTCGTGCCGAGCTCGCCGCGCAGATCGGCTCGCCGGTGCGCTTCGTGGATCTGATCGAGGACATGTACGCGGCGGGCGCGCGCACGTTCGTCGAGGCGGGCCCGGGGCAGGTGCTTTCCCGGCTGGCCAAGGAGATCCTCGGCGACCGTCCGCATACCGTGATCGCTTGCGACCCCGGTGGCCCGGGGCTGCGCGGGTTCCTCACCGCGCTCGCGCGCCTGGCGCTCACCGGCGTCGACGTGCGCACCGAACGGCTCTTCCGCGGCCGGGTCCGTGTCGGCCCGCTTCCCCGGCCCGCCTGGACCGTGGACGGCCAGACCGTCCGCGCGCCCGGCGGCGAGGTCCCCGCCCATGGGCTCGTGCCCGCCCGACGAATCCCGAGGACGACCATGAACCAGCCCGCGCCCGGTCGTGACCAGGCCGTCGTCGAATTCCTCCGTACCAGCCGCGAACTGCTGGCGGCGCAACGGGACGTGATGCTGGGATACCTCGGCACCGCGCCGCTCGCCCCCGCTCCGGTTCAGCCGCCGGTCGTGCCTGCCTTGCTGCCGCCGGTCGAAGCCACGGTCGCCGTGGCCGCACCGGTCACCGAGCCGGAACCGGTCGCGGAGGCCCCGGAGGTCGCTGTCACGGATGTCCTGGCCACCGTGATCGGCGCGATCAGCGAACGCACCGGCTATCCGGCCGAGATGATCGACGCCGATCTCGATCTGGAAGCGGATCTTTCCATCGACTCGATCAAACGCACCGAGATAGCGGGCTCGCTGCTCGCGAAACTCGGCCTCTCCGGCCGGGTGCACGACGACGCCCAGGACCAGCTCAGCCGCGACCGGACGGCGAGCGCGCTGGCCGCACGGCTGCGGAAGTGGCTCGAACCGGCCGCTCCGGTCGCCGTGGCGGCGACCCCCGACGAGGCCCCGGCCGGCACCGCGCCCGGCCGGTACCTGCTCGACCGGGTGTCCGCGCCGCTCGGCACACCCGACCTCGCCAAGGTGACCGGAAAAACGGTCTCGGTGAGTTTCGAGCCCGGCCAGGAGGAACTGGCCGAGTCGGTCCGCGCGGTGTTCACCGAGGCGGGTGCCCTGCCCGCCGAGCGGGAGGCCGACGTCCTCGTCGTGCTGAATCCCTTGTCGGAGGCCGAAGAGCCGGTCGCGGCGCAGGTGTTCGGTCTTGTCAAGAGCGCTAAGGGCGCGGTGGTCGTGGTGGCGAGGACGGGCGCCGGGCACACCGCCGGGTTGCGCGGTCTCGTCCGCGCGGCGGCGCGGGAACGGAGCGAGCCGACCAGGCTGGTCGAGCTGGAGTCCACAGTGGACCTCGCGCGGATCGTGCTGGAAGAGGCGATCGCCGACGGGCCGTCCGCCGTCCGTTACGACACCGCGGGGCGTGCGGCGTTCGAGCCTTCCGCGGGTCCGCTCGGTTCGGTCGCCTATGCGGGCGCAGGCCCCGGCGGGGGAGAGGTCAAGGCGCTCGGCCTCGACACGGATTCGGTACTGCTGCTGATCGGCGGCGCCCGCGGGATCACCGCGCGGGCGGCGGTCGCGCTGGCGGCGAGCGGATGCCGGATCGAACTGGCGGGCCGCACCCCATGGCCTGCCGAACCGGGCGACGAGGACCTTCCCGGTGACGCGCCGGGTATGCGTTCGGCGCTGGCCGCGCGTGGCGGTTCGCTGGCGGACATCGAACGCCGGGTGCGCACCGTGCTGGCCCAGCGTGAGATCGCGCGGACGCTCGACCAGATCGGCGCGGCGGGCGGTACCGCGGCGTACCGGTCGCTCGACGTGCGCGACGCGGCCGCGGTCCGGCAGGTGGTCAAGGATCTGCACACGCGATACGGCCGCATCGACGGCGTCGTCCACGCGGCCGGGGTGATCGACGACAAGCTGATGACCGACAAGGACGAGCAGTCGTTCCGCACGGTCTACGGGACCAAAGTGGACGGTGCGCGGGCACTGCTCGACGCGCTGGAGCACTTCGGTGTGCGGCCCGGGTTCGTGACGTTCTTCGGCAGTATCTCCGCGGTGCTGGGAAACCGGGGTCAGACCGACTACGCGGCCGCCAACGACGCGCTCGAAACCCTCGGCGAGCAGTGGGCGGAACGCACCGGCTGCCGGGCGCTGACCGTCCATTGGGGACCATGGGCGCCCTCGGACGATCACGCGGGAATGGTGTCACCGGAGCTCGCACGTGAATACGAGCGCCGCGAGGTGGCGCTGATCGATCCGGACGAAGGCACCGCCGCGCTCCTGCGCGAGCTTGCCTACGGCCCGGCCGATGTCCGCTCGGTGCTGTACACGGCGTCGCTGTGGTGAACCAGGAGCCGGTCGCGATCGTCGGGATGGGCGTCTTCCTTCCCGGCTCGTCCACTGTGGACGAATATTGGCAGAACATCGTTTCGGGTACCGACGCGATCACCGAGATCCCGCCCCACCGCTGGGACCCGAGCTTCCACGACGGTGACGGCCGCACGCCGGACCGCACCTACGGCAGGCGCGGCGGGTTCGTCGCCGACAGCCTGGACTTCGACGCGACGTCGCTCGGCATCGCGCCCAGCACCGTCGCCGGGATGGAACCGGACCAGCTGGTCGCGCTCGCCGTGGCAGCCGCCGCGGTCGAGGACGCCGGCGGCCTGCGACGGCTGGGCGACCTCGAACGCGTCGGCGTGATCCTCGGCAGAGGCGGCTATCTCTCGCCCGGGCTCCAGCGGTTCGACCAGCGGGTCCGGTCGGTCCGCCAGATCACCGGCGCCGTCCGGGATCTCCTGCCGTCGGCGCGTCCGGAGATGCTCGACCGGCTCCGGGACGCGCTGCTGGAGCCGCTGGGCGAGTTCCGGCCGGACACCGCGATCGGGCTGGTGCCGAACCTCGCCGCGTCGCGGGTCGCCAACCGGCTGGACCTCGGCGGCCCCGCGTACACGGTGGACGCGGCCTGCGCCTCCTCGCTGCTCGCCGTGGACCAGGCGATCGGCGAACTCGCCCGCCGCCGCTGTGACGTCGTGCTGGCCGGCGGCGTGCACCACTGCCACGACGACACGCTCTGGTCGATGTTCACCCAGCTCGGCGCCCTGTCGCCGAGCCAGCGGATCAGCCCGTTCTCGCGCGACGCGGACGGTCTCCTGATCGGCGAGGGCACCGCGATGGTCGTACTGAAACGGTTCTACGACGCGCGCCGCGACGGCGACCGGGTGTACGCGGTGCTGCGCGGTTCGGGGACGTCGAGCGACGGGAAGGGCGCGAGCCTGCTCAGCCCGGCCGTCGCCGGTCAGACGCTGGCCCTGCGGCGCGCGTGGGCGTCGGCGGGGCTCGATCCCGCCGCGCCCGGCTCGCTCGGCCTGCTGGAGGCGCATGGGACGGCGACCCCGGCCGGGGACGCCGCCGAACTGGCCACCCTCGCCGAGGTGTTCGGCCCGCCGGACGGGCCCCGCGCGGCGATCGGCGCGGTGAAGGCGATGATCGGGCACACCATGCCGACCGCCGGTGCCGCCGGTCTGGTCAAGGCGGCGCTCGCCCTGCACCACGCGATCCTGCCGCCGACCCTGAACTGCGCCGACCCGAGTCCGCTGCTGGACAAGACCCGTTTCCGCACCCTGGCCGACGCCGAGCGGTG
This sequence comes from Amycolatopsis sp. NPDC058340, assembly GCF_042723975.1. Lineage (NCBI taxonomy): Bacteria > Bacillati > Actinomycetota > Actinomycetes > Pseudonocardiales > Pseudonocardiaceae > Amycolatopsis > Amycolatopsis sp. NPDC058340. The sequence continues at coordinate 102,573 of NZ_JBHXIB010000024.1, forward strand.
GCGCTCGGGCGACGTTCCTCGCCGGGCGGCGGTCAACGCCTTCGGGTTCGGCGGCGTCAACGCGCACGTGGTGCTGGAGGAGGCCGACCCGGCGCCTTCACGGCCGAGGCGGGCTAAGGTGTCCGGGGAGCCCGAGCGGGTCCTGCTGCTCGCGGCGTCCACCCCGGACGAACTACGCGCCCTGCTCGATCGCCCGGATCCGGAGTCCGGCGGGCATGGCCCGTGCCGGATCGGGATCGTCGGGCCGACCGGAAAGCGGCTCGAAGTCGCGCGGCGGGTGCTGGCGAAGGTGGCGGCCGAAGGTGGTTCCTGGCACGGGCCCAACGACATCTGGTGCACGACGGCGCCCTTGCTGGACCAGGCCGGGGCGAAGACCGCGTTCGTCTACCCGGGACTGGAAGCGGACGCGGAACCGCGTTGTGCCGACGTCGCCCGGCATTTCGGCCTGGACCGGCCGGAATGGTCGACGGCGAGTGTGCTCGCGCGCGCGTCGAGTGTGTCCCAGGTCGGGCTGCTGCTCGACGCCGCGCTCCGGCGGCTCGCCATCAAACCGGATCTGCTCGCCGGGCACAGTGTCGGCGAATGGACCGCGATGCAGGCCGCCGGGATGTACCCCGGGCAGTCCACAGAGGACATGCTGAACCGGTACTGGCCGCAGGGATTCACGCTGCCGGACGCCGAGTTCCTCGTGCTCGGCTGTTCCGCGGAGCGGGCGGAGGCACTGCTCGCGGCCGAACCGGAGCTGATGATCTCCCACGAGAACGCGCCGCGGCAGACGATCGTCTGTGGTGACCCGGCCGCGGCGGCCCGGCTGGCGAAACTGTGCACCCAGCACGGCGTCGTCGCCAGGACCCTGCCGTTCCGGTCCGGGTTCCACACCCCGCTGATGCGGTCCAGGCTCGGCCCGTTCACCCGGCTCGCGGCCGAACTGGACCTGAAGCCGCCGCGGGTTCCGGTCTGGTCGGCGACCACGGCCCGGCCGTATCCCGCCGATCCGGTGGAGGTCCGCGAGCTGTACCTGGCCCATCTGGTGCGCAAGGTCCGGTTCCGGGAACTCGTCGACGCGCTCTACGCCGACGGCGCGCGGGTCTTCGTGCAGGCGGGCGCAGGGCAGCTCGGTTCGTTCGTGTCGGACACGCTGGGCTCGCGGCCGCACCTGGTCATTCCCGCCTCCTCCGGAACGAGGGCGGGCCTGGCCCAGCTGCGCCGGGTCGCCACCGCGGTCTGGGTGGAGGGCGGACGGCCCGCGTTCGACGCGCTGGAGCCGCACCGGACCCGGATCGACACGGCGGGCACGTTGCTCGCGGTCGAAGGCGACGCCAAGGGCATGTTCGCGGGTGCCGGTGACGTGCCCGAACTGGCCGGCGGCATCCCGGACGCGATCGTCGCGGAATTCACCGCGCTGCTCGCGGAGACCCGGCAGGCCGCGGCGAGTGTGGTCAACGCGGCGGCACGGCGAACCGTCGAGTCCACTGTGGACGTATCGGTCGCGACGATGCCGTATCTGGTCGATCACCGGTTCTTCCGCCAGCGCGAGAACTGGCCGGAGGAGGCGGACTTCCGGCCCACCGTGCCCGCGACGACGCTGGTGGACCTGGCCTGCCGGGAAGCGGAACGGGCCTGGCCGGGCACGGTCGCGACGGGCGTGAGCAACGCGGCGTTCTCCCGGTGGCTGATCGCCGCCCCGGCGGTGCGGGTGCCGCTTTCGATGACCCGCGAAGGCGACCGGATCAGTGTCCAAATCGGACCGCACGCCAGTATGGACGTCCACCTGGCGCAGCGTTATCCCACGGCTCCACGGCCGTCTCCGCCGCCGGGACCGGAAACGGCGCCGCCGTTGAGCGCCGCCGAGATCTACACCCGCCGCGAGATGTTCCACGGCCCCGCGTACCAAGGGCTCGACAAGCTCATCGGACTGGGCGAGCGGCATATCCGCGGCGACCTCGTCGTGCCGTCCGCGCCCGGCGCGCTGCTGGACAACGTCGGCCAGCTGCTGGGCTGCTGGCTGATGGCGACCAAGGCGGACGCGCTGCTGGCGTTCCCGACCTCGATGGGCCGGATCACCTGGTACGGACCGGAACCGGCGCCGGGTACCAAGCTGCGCTGCGTGGTCCGGGTCCGGCTGCCGCGGCCGGACGTACTGGAGATGGACGCGGAACTGGTGCGGGGCGGCGCCGTGCTGGCCCGGATCGAACAGTGGCGGGACATCCGGTTCCCGTGCGACCGGCCCGCCCACCGGGTCTACGCCTTCCCGGACCGGCACCGGCTTTCCGAGGACCACCACGGCGGCTGGACGGTGGTCACCGACCGGTGGCCGAGCCCCGCCGCAAGGGACATCTACGCCGGCATCTACCTCGGCGCGGAGGAACGCGCCGAGTTCGCCGCCTGCGCGCCGCGACGGCAGCGCGGCTGGCTGCTGGAGCGGATCGCGATCAAGGACGCGGTCCGCGCGAAACTCGGCCTGGACGGCGTCTACCCGGCGGAACTCCGCGTGAGCGCCGACGGGACGAGGGTCACCGGGCTGCACGGCCGGGTCGTGCCGCCGCTGGCCGTGGCCGTCGCGTCGGCAGGCGAAGTCGCGGTCGCGCTGGTCAGGGAAGAGACCGCGACGCCACCCCGGATCGCGGTCCGGGCCGAAGGCGAGCTGGCCGGGCTGGCCGAGGAGATCGGTATCGGGGCGGAATTCGCCGGAATCCCCGGGCACGTGGTGGCCTGGAACCGCGGGTAGCAAAAGGAGCAGAGCATGACCATCGAACAGCAGAGCCCGGCGTCGGTCTTCGGCACCGTGGCCGAGTTGCTGAAGGAACTGGTCGGGGACACCGACGTCCTCGGCATCGAGATCACCCCGCGGACCACCTTCCACGAGGATCTCGGACTGGAGAGCATCGACCTGGTGACCTTCGCGAGCATCCTCGCCGAGTTCTACGGCGAGGACGTCAACCTCGCGGAGTTCCTGGCGGAGAAGGACCTCGACGACGTGATCGGGCTCCGCGTCGGCGACATCGCCGACTACGTGGCCGCCCGCCTCGGCGAACGGGGCTGAGCCGGTGCCGACCATGACCGTCAACGGGCTGCGCACCAACGTGCAGCTCGTACCCGGCGGGGGCACGGAGACCGTCGTGTTCCTGCACGGGATGGGCACCGACAGCCTGGCGAGCTTCTACCTCACGCTGGCCCCGCCGGTCGCCGCCGCCGGGGTGGACGTGATCAGCTACGACCTGCGCGGGCACGGCAAGACCGAACGGCCCGAACGCGGGTACACGATCGCGGATTTCGTCGCCGACCTCGACGACCTGCTCGACCAGCTCGACCTCGACCGGCCCGTGCACCTGGTCGGGAACAGTTTCGGCGGCACGCTCGCCTACAGCTACGCCGTGGCGAAACCGGAACGGGTGCGCAGCATCGTGTGCATCGAATCGGAGCCCGCCACCGAACTGTGGGCGGGCAAGATGTCGCAGATCCTCGAACACACCGTGCGGTTCTTGAAGGTGGAGGAGAGCTTCGATTGGATCGAGGCCAACTACAGCGCGCATCACCGGCGGCTGGCGAGAATGGCGGCCGAGCGGATCATGTCCACGTCGATGGCCGAGGAGGTCCCGCTCGGACCCTTGCTGACCCTGGACCAGGTGGCCGGGATCGGCTGCCCCGTACTGTCCATTTTGGGCAGTCACGGCTATCAGGCCGACGATCTCACCGCGCTGACCTCGTTGCTGCCCCGCGGCGAGCTGCACGTGTTCGAGGGCCAAGGGCATTCGGTGCTCGTCGAGCAGCACCGCGAGGTCCGGGAGCTGCTGCTGAAGTGGATCGACCGGCACGGGAGGCCGCGCGGATGAAGTACCTGCTGGTCGTCCCGCCGCTCACCGGTCATGTCGCGCCGTTGCGCGCGGTGGCCGCCGAGCTGGTGGGCCGCGGCCACGACGTCGCCTGGTGCGGTCCGGAGCCCACGACGTCCGAACTGACGCGGGCGGGCCGGGTGTACGCGGCGGGGGACGCGCTGGAGTTCGCCGTCGAGCGGCGTCCCGAAGGCCTGCGCGGGTTCGCGGCGCTGAAGTACCTGTGGGAGCAGTACCTGGTTCCGCTCGCGGACGCGATGGTCCCCGGGGTCGAGAAGGCGGTGGAGGCGTTCCGGCCCGACGTCGTGCTCGCCGATCAGCAGGCTTTCGCGGGCGCGCTCGTGGCGAGCCGCCGTTCGTTGCCGTGGGTTACGTCGGCGTCGACGTCCACCGAACTCGGCGATCCGCTGGGCGCCATGCCGAAGATCGCCGCCTGGGTCGACGGACTGCAGGAGGGCCTCCGCGCTCGGCACCGGGTTTCGTGCGGCGACCTGCGGTTCTCGCCGGAGCTCATCCTGGCGTTCACCACCGTGTCCCTGACGGGCCCGATCGCCGACGTCGGCGCGGTCCGGTTCGTCGGCCCCGCGCTGGCTCCCGCGCCGCCGGTGGGTTTCTCGTGGGACCGGCTCGACGGCCGCCCGCTCGTCATCGCCACCCTCGGCACCGCCAACGCCGCCCTCGGCCGCCGGTTCCTGTCCGAATGCGCCGACGCCCTCGCCGGGATGCCGGACGTCCAGGGTCTCGTCGTCGACCCGACCGGCGAACTGCTCAGCGACGAAGTACTGGTCGTCAAGCGGATCCCGCAGGCGGAAGTGGTGCGGAAAGCCGCGGCCGTGATCTGTCACGGCGGGCACAACACCGTCAGCGAGACCCTGGCTTCCGGGCTGCCGCTGGTGATCGCGCCGATCCGGGACGACCAGTCCATGCTGGCGCAACAGGTCGAGACGGCGGGCGCCGGGCTGCGGCTGCGTTTCGACCGCGCGAAGGCGCCCGACATCCGCCGCACGGTCACCGAAGTGCTGACCGAGCCCGCCTACGCCGCGGCGGCCGCACGGGTGCGGGCCTCGTTCGCGGCGGCCGGGGGAGTCGTGGCCGCCGCGGACCACCTGGAGTCCCTGCCGCGTTGACCGACCTGAAACTCCGAACTCGCGTGTTTGGAGCCGTAACTCGCGAGTTACGCCTCCAATCACGCGAGATACGCCCCTGATCACGCGAGTGCGGAGTTTCAGGTCATCGGGGTGACGTCCCGTGGCGTCCGGAAGGTCCGGGCCGCGATCCACCCGCCGGCCGCCGCGGCCACGGCGGCGATCGCCAGCGACACCGGGATCGACCAGCCCGACGGACGCCCGAGAGCGAGCGCCCTGGTCGCGTCGATCGCGTAGGTGAGCGGGTTGAGCGCCGAGACCACCCGCAGCCAGGACGGCATCGTCTCCAGGGGCATGTACGCGCTGGAGGAGAACATCAGCGGGAACATGACCACGAACGACGCCATCTGCAGGGTTTCGGCCTTGCGCAGCCAGGTCGTGATGGCGACGAAGATCCAGCTCAGGCACCAGCCGACGACGAGCGTGAGCAGCAGCGCCGCGGTGATGCCGAAAACGCCGCCGGTCGGCCGGAAACCCAGCAGTACCACGCTGGCGAGCGCGGTCACGAGCAGTTGCACGGCGAGCCGGGCGGAATCCGAGATGGTGCGTGCCACCAGGACGGCGGAAAGGCTGATGGGCATGCACCGGAGACGTCCGGTGAATCCGCTGTAGATCTCCGCGAGCAGGCCGGCGCCCGAACTCATCGCCGTGGTCATCGCGATGTTCACCAGTGTCGCCGGGACGAGGAAGTTCACGTATCCCTGATACGCCGCGACGCCGGGCAGCGTGCTGACCCCGTTGAAGACCTGGCTGAACAGCAGGAGCAGCACGATCGGTTGGAGCAGACCGAAGAACACCAGACGACGGTCGCCGAACGCCGTCTTCAATGAGCGGACCGCGAGCACCCGGACCTGGGTGGCGAAAGTGCTCGGCGGCCAGGTCGCCGGATTGGTCAGCACCGGTTGCGACGGCGCGCGGTGCCGTGCCTCGGTCATGGCGCGGCCGCCGGATTCCGGTGCAGTGAAAGGTAGACGTCGTCGAGGGTCGGCTCGGCGACGGTGAGGTCCTTCATCGGTGCGCCCGCCGCGTCGAGTGCGCGGACCAGCACCGTGATGTCGGCGGGCCCGGACAGCGCGACACCGATCACCAGCCCGGAGGCCGACGTCGTACAGCCCATGCCGAGCCGGTTCAGCGCGCCCAGCGCCCGGCGGGCGGCCAGGTCGGTGCCGAAGGTCAGCGTCGCGGTCCTTTCCCCGAGCCGTGCCTTCAGCTCCGACGGCCGCCCGGAAACCGTGACGTGCCCGAGCCCCAGCACGATGACGTGATCCGCCAGTCTGTCCGCCTCCTCGAGGTACTGCGTGGTGAGCACGACGGTGGTGCCGCGCGCGGCGAGCCGTTCGACGCCGTCCCAGAGCCCCGCCCGGCTGAGCGGATCGAGCCCGGTGGTCGGTTCGTCGAGGAAGAGGACGTCGGGAGAGCCGACCAGGCCCGCGGCCAGATCGAGCCGTCGTCGCATCCCGCCGGAGTACGTCCGCGCGGGCCGGTCCGCCGCGTCGTCGAGGCCGAACATGGCGAGCAGTTCGGCCGCGCGGGCCTTGGCCTGTCGCCGGTTCGCGCCCAGCAGCCTGGCGACGAGTTCGAGGTTGCCGCGGCCGGAAAGCGCGTCGTCGACCGCCGCGAACTGGCCGGTGACGCCGATCCGCCGCCGGACGTGATGGCCGGCGCGCACGACGTCGAAACCGCACACCTTCGCGCTTCCGCCGGTCGGTTTGACGCGGGTGCTGAGAATGTCGATCAGTGTCGTCTTGCCCGCGCCGTTGTGGCCGAGCACCGCGAGCACGGTGCCGCGGCCGACCCGGAGACTGACGCCGGCGAGGGCCGTCACTTCACCGTAGTGCTTGGCGAGGCCGGTCACCTCGATGGCAGCCTGCTCCATCCGCCGAACGTAGCGGTGTTTTCGGTGCGGCCGCAATGAAAGCGAGAGGACTCAGGGTGTGCGTGACAATTCCGCGGCCGCGGCGGCTGACGGGGGTGACAAAAGCGAACAGGTGCGGAAAGTGCTGGGTCTCGTGAGTGGCAAGGACGGTTAGAACCGTCATTACCACTCACGAGACACAAGGCAAAACAGTTACGCCCATAACAACCTTGGCTCCTCCCTGGCACTCCATTATCGAATTACTTGTCTCCCTGATCTTCCGCCAGTAGCGTGCTGCACGAGTTGGCCGTTCGGCCGGAGAAGTAGAAGTGAGGAAGCCCGAATGTCAGTGATGACCGGGCGCGTTCCGCGCGCCTTCCTGTTCTCGGCGGAGCCGGGACCGGAGGCGCTTTCCCCGGCTTCCGTCCACGGATGCGGAGCCTGACGATGGCCAATCCAGTCGCCCTGCTCGCCCGCGCGCCGGAGAAGGCCGCCGCCGGGCTTCGCGAATTCGGCCGCATGTGCGCCATGGGGATCGACGTCGTCCTCGCGATGTTCCGCCGTCCGGTGCAGGTCCGCGAGTTCATCCAGCAGTTCTGGTTCATCGCGAGTGTGTCGATCACCCCCGCGATCCTCGTGTCGATCCCGTTCGGCGCGGTCATCTCGCTGCAGCTGGGTTCGCTCACGAGCCAGATCGGCGCGCAGCAGTTCAACGGCGCGGCGAGCGTCCTCGCGGTGGTGCAGCAGGCAAGCCCGATCGTGACCACGTTGATCATCGCGGGAGCGGGCGGGTCGGCGATCTGCGCCGATCTGGGCGCCCGCTCCATCCGCGAGGAGATCGACGCGATGGAGGTACTCGGCGTCTCGCCGATCCACCGGCTGATCGTGCCCCGTGTGCAGGCCGCCATCGCCGTTTCGGTACTGCTGAACGGTTTGGTCAGCGTCGTCGGCGTGCTCGGCGGCTACTTCTTCAACGTCATCGTGCAGGGCGGCACCCCGGGCGCGTACCTCGCGAGTTTCAACGCGCTGGCCCAGCTGCCCGACCTCGTGATCAGCTCGATCAAGGCGTTCATCTTCGGTTTCCTCGCCGGTGTCGTCGCGGCCTACCGGGGGCTGAATCCCCGTGGCGGTCCCAAAGGCGTCGGTGACGTCGTCAACCAGTCGGTGGTGATCACGTTCCTGCTCCTGTTCTTCGTCAACACGATCCTGACCGCGCTGTACCTGCAGCTCGTCCCGGCGAAGGGAACCTGATCCCGTGACCAGCGTCCCCGACCGGGCCCGCGAGGCGTTCAAACGCCCCGGCAACAGTCTTTTCGAGCTGGGCGACCAGTTGCTGTTCTACATCCGCGCGCTCGCGGCGATCCCGATGGCCGTCACCCGCTACTTCCGCGAAGTGGTGCGCCTGCTCGCCGAGGTGACCTTCGGCAGCGGGGCGCTCGCGGTGATCGGCGGCACCGTCGGCGTGATGGTCGGCCTGTGCGTGTTCACCGGGATCACGGTGGGGTTGCAGGGTTTCAGCGCACTGAACCAGATCAACATCTCCGCGATGACCGGCTTCCTCACCGCGTACTTCAACACCCGCGAGATCGCGCCGCTCTCGGCGGGGCTCGCGTTGTCCGCGACGGTCGGCGCCGGGTTCACCGCGCAACTGGGCGCCATGCGGATCTCGGAGGAGATCGACGCGCTCGAAGTGATGGCCGTGCGCAGCATGCCGTACCTCGTCACCACCCGGATCGTGGCCGGTTTCATCGCGATCATCCCGCTCTACGTGATCGGCCTGCTGATCTCGTACCTTGGCTCGCGGGTGACGACGGTGGTCTTCTTCGGACAGTCCGGCGGGACCTACGACCACTACTTCTCCCTGTTCTTGCCTCCTGAAGACGTGTTGTGGTCGTTCGGCAAGGTGCTCGTGTTCAGTGTCGGCGTCATCCTCACGCACTGCTTCTACGGTTATCGGGCCGCGGGTGGCCCGGCCGGGGTCGGGGTCGCGGTCGGTCGTGCCGTGCGGACGTCGATCGTGCTGATCAGCGTCCTCGATCTCTTTCTCAGCCTGGCGATCTGGGGCGCGACCACGACGGTGAAGGTGTCCGGATGAGCGCGCGGGCACGGACACAGGCGGCCGGGGTGATCTTCCTCGTCATCCTGGTGCTGCTCGGCTGGCTCGCCGTCGCCATCTTCAACAAGGACTTCGAGCGGGCGGAGCTGGTCACGCTCAAGACCGACCGGGTCGGCAACCAGCTGGCCCCGCCCGCCGAGGTCAAGGTCCGTGGCGTGCCGTTCGGCGAGGTCAGGGCCGTCCGGGGTACCGCGGACGGCGCGGAGATCGATCTGGCGATCGACCCGGCGAAGATCGATCAGCTGCCGCGCAACGTCTCGGCGAGGCTGCTGCCGAAGACCGTGTTCGGCGAGCGTTACGTCAACCTCGTGCTCCCGGAGCGGCCCGCCGGTGGATCGCTGCGGGACGGCGACGTCATCGGTCAGGACAGGTCGGCCAACGCGATCGAACTGGAACGCGTCCTCGGCGACCTGCTGCCCCTGCTGCGGGCCGTGCAGCCGCAGAAGCTGAACAGTTCACTGGGCGCGATCTCACTCGCGCTCGACAACCGAGGGAAGTCCTTGGGGGACAGCATCGTCCAGCTCAACGACCTGCTCAACCAGGTGAACCCGTTGATGCCGCAGTTCAAGGCCGACGTCAGCGGTCTCGCCGACGTGGCGGACCTGTACACCGGCGCGGCGCCGGACATTCTCAAGGCCCTCTCGGATCTCTCCACGACCGCGAAGACCATTGTGGACACTCGCGCGGACCTCGACAAGCTGTACACGAGCGTCACCACCGCGAGCGGCGATCTGAACAAATTCCTGGTGCAGAACAAGGACAACATCATCGGTGTCAGTGTGAAGAGCAGGCCGACCCTGGAACTGCTGTCCCGGTACTCACCCCAATTCCCCTGCCTGTTCGACGCGGTCAACCGGCTCAAACCGGTGATGGAGAAGGCCTTGGGCAAGGGCACCGGTGAACCCGGGCTGCACGTGACGCTGTCCGTCCACGACCCGCGCGACAAGTACGTGCCGGGCCGGGACGATCCGCGGTTCGACCAGAAGGGCGGGCCGCGCTGCTATGGCGGGGGAGGGGGCCGGGGAGGGGGCGAGATCGCCTCGGCGGTCGCGTTCGCCGCCGATGGGGACCTCGGTCCGGCCAATTCGAAGGGGGAGCGGGGGCTGGTCGCCGAGATCCTGGCGCCGTCGCTCGGGATGAAGCCGGCCGAGGTCCCGGACTGGAGCAGCGTGCTCGTGGGCCCGGCGTTACGCGGTACGGAGGTGACCGTCCGATGAGGAGTGTCGCGGGCCCGGCGATCAAGGGCCTGATCTTCTTCGTGATCACCGCGGTGGCGACCGGGATCCTGGCGATCACCATCGCCAACTCCGGGGTCGGCACGACGGTCGGCTACACCGCGAGGTTCACCGACGCCACCTCGGTCAACCCCGGCGACGAGGTCCGGATGTCCGGTGTCCGCATCGGCCAGGTGGATTCGGTCGGGGTGGTCGAGCGGCGGCTGGCGGACGTGCGGTTCTCGATCGAGAACAAGCGCCGTCTCACCTCCGGCGCCACGGTCACCATCAGGTACCGCAACCTCGTCGGCCAGCGCTACCTGTCGATCGACCCGGGCCCCGACGGGCCTGCCGTGCTGGAGGAAGGCGCGCTGATCCCGCCGGAGCGGACCCATCCGGCGCTGGATCTCACCGCGTTGTTCAACGGGTTCAAACCGCTGTTCCAGGCGCTTTCGCCGAGCGACGTCAACCAGCTGTCGTTCGAGATCGTCCAGGTGCTGCAGGGCGAGGGGAGCACCATCGACAGCCTCATCGAGCACACCGCGTCGCTCACGAACACCCTGGCCGGCAAGGACCAGGTGATCGGCCAGGTGATCGGGAACCTCAACACGGTGCTCGACACGCTCAACTCGCAGGGCGACCAGTTCGACAAGCTCGTGGACGTCACCGCGCAGCTGGTCTCCGGACTCGCCGGCGACGCGAAACCGATCGGGCAGGCGATCGGCGGGCTCGGCGAGCTCACCACGGCCACCGCCGATCTGCTCCAGGACGGCCGCGCGCCGTTGAAGGACAGCATCAACACGCTCGGGGACCTGTCGAAGAACCTCGCCGACAACACCCCGGTGTTCGAGCAGTTCCTGGCGAATCTCCCCAAGAAGCTGGACCGCATGGGCGCGATGGTCTCGTACGGTTCGTGGTTCAACTTCTACCTGTGCTCGGTGAAATCGGACGCGCCGCCCGCGCCCGGCGGCCCGCCGGTCGGTATCCCGCTGACCCAGGGACGGTGCCGATGAAAGCGCCGAGGATCAAACCCTTCCGCAGCCGCAACCCCATCGTCGTCGGCGCCATCACGGCCCTGCTGATGACGATCACGGGGTCGGCGGTGTTCTTCTCCGACGATCTCCCGCTGATCGGCGGCGGCACCACGTACGCGGCGGAGTTCACCGAAGCGGCCGGGCTCAAACGCAACGACGAGGTCCGCGTCGCCGGGGTGAAGGTCGGGGAGGTCTCCGACGTCCTGCTGGACGGCGCCAAGGTCAAGGTCCTGTTCCGGGTCAAGGACACCTGGGTCGGGAACCGCACCACCGCGGCGATCAAGATCAAAACCCTGCTGGGGCAGAAGAATCTGGTCCTCGATCCGGTCGGCAACGCGGAACTGGACCCGGACGAGCCGATCCCGGTGCAGCGCACGAGTTCCCCGTACGACGTCACGACCGTCTTCAACGACCTCGCGAACACGGTGGGCGCGATCGACACCGATCAGCTGGCGAAGGCGTTCGGCACGCTGTCGGAAACCCTCGGTGCTTCCACCCCGCAGGACGTCCGGACCGCTTTCGACGGCATCACCGCGCTGTCCAAGACGCTCGCTTCCCGGGATCAGGAGCTGGTGAAGCTGTTCGCGAACACGAACAAGGTGTCCAAGACGCTCGGTGACCGCTCGCAGCAGATCGAGGCGCTGATCCGCGACGGCAACACGCTGCTCACGGAGCTGAACGCGCGCAAGGACGCCATCGCGAAACTGTTCAGCGGGGTGAAGAACCTGTCGATCCAGCTCAAGGGACTGGTCGCGGACAACCAGAAGACCCTCGGTCCCGCGCTCGACCAGCTCGACCGCGTCGCCACCGTGCTGCTGCGCAATCAGGACAAGCTCAACGAGAGCCTGCGGCTGGCCGGCCCCTTCTACCGGCTGCTCGGCAACGCGGTCGGCAACGGCCGGTGGATCGACACCTACATCTGCGGGCTCGTCCCGACCGGCGGCACGCCGGGCAGCTGCATGCCTTCGAGGCAAGGGGGACGCTGATGGGACGCCACTTCACGCTGACCGATCTCGGCGCCCACGCGCGACGGCGGGCCTGGCTGCGGCGGCTCGCGGTCGCCGTCGTCGCGGGTCTGCTGGTGACGGCCGCGTGGCCGCTGCTGACCAGGCAGGCCGACCGCGTGGTGACCGGATTCTTCACCGCGACCGTCGGCGTGTACCCGAACACCGAGGTGCGGGTGCTCGGCGTGCCGATCGGTTCGGTCACCAAGGTCGAACCACGCGGGACGAACGTCGAGGTGACCATGACGGTGCGGCCGGACGTCAAACTGCCCGCGGACGTCGGCGCCGTCGTGATCACGCCGAGCCTGGTCGCCGACCGGTACGTGCAGCTCACCCCGGTGTACCTCGGCGGACCGGAGCTGGACGGCGACGCGCGGATCCCGCCCGAGCGCACCGTCACCCCGGTCGAGGTCGACGAGCTCCTGGGCAGTCTCAACCAGTTGATGACCGCGCTGGGACCGAAGGGCGCCAACCGGGACGGCGCGGTCAGCGACGTCCTCACCAAGGCCGCGACCTATCTCGACGGCAACGGCGGCAAACTCGGCGAGGCGATCAAGAACCTCGGCGAGTTCGCCAGGACGGCGAGCGACTCCAAGGACGATCTGTTCAACTCGATCGACAACATCAGCAAGTTCACCGCGATGCTCGCCGCGAACGACGGCAAGGTGAAACAGGCGATCCAGCAGATCTCCTCGCTCAGCAAGATCCTCGCCGATCAGCGGGACCAGTTCTCCGGCGCGATGACCGAACTCACCGAGGCGCTCAGCGTCGTGCAGGGTTTCATCAAGGACAACCGGGGCAAGGTGAAGTCCGATGTGGACAAACTCGCCGAGATCACGAAGCTGCTGAGCCAGCAGAAGGCCTCTTTGAGCGAAGCACTCGACGCCGCGCCGAACGCGCTGGCGAACGTGCTCGGCGCGTACAACCAGGGCGCGGGAACGCTGGACGGGCGAGGGAACATCACCGAATTCTCGGGGGCGAAATGAAAACCCGGATCGCTGCCGTACTCGTCCTGGTGCTGGCCGCCACCGGCTGTGGCGACGGGGTCGACGTCTACGACATCCCGCTGCCGGGCGGGGCCGCGCTGGGGGACCGCCCAATCCACGTCACGGCGAGTTTCACCAACGTGCTGGACCTCGTGCCCCAGTCCGGGGTGAAGGTCAACGACGTCCCGGTCGGGCAGGTGCGGACGGTCGATCTGGCGCCGGACGGCCGCAGCGCGATCGTCGGTCTCGTCCTCAACGGTGACGTGAACCTGCCCGCCAACGCCGTCGCGCGGCTTCGACAGGCGAGCATCCTCGGAGAGAAGTTCGTCGAGCTCGCGCCTCCGCCAGAGGGGACCCCGGCCGGGCGGCTGGCCGACGGCGCGGTGATCCCGCTGGCCAGTTCTTCGCTGACCCCGGAGATCGAGGAGGTCTTCGGCGCGCTCTCCCTGCTGCTCAACGGCGGCGGTGTCGCGCAGGTGCAGAACATCACCCGTGAACTCAACGACGCGCTCGGCGGCAAGGAGAGCGCGGCACGCAGCCTTCTGTCCAATTTGGACGTGTTCGTGCGCGGGCTGGACGAGCACAAGGCGGAGATCACCCGCGCCATCGAGAGCGTCAACAAGCTCGCGGCGACCTTGAACGCGAACACCGAAGAGATCAAGGCGACGTTGAACGGCCTCACCCCCGGGATCGAGGTCCTGAACCAGCAGCGTCAGGCGCTGGTCGGGATGCTGAAGTCGTTGGACGGGCTCACGTCGGTCGCGGTCGACACGGTGAATCGCAGCAAGGACGACCTCGTCGCCGACCTCAAGGCGCTCGAACCGTTGCTGCGGAAACTGGCCGAATCCGGGGACAAGCTGCCGAAGGCGATGGAGATGATCTTCACCTTCCCGTTCCCGGACGCCGCGCTCGAGGCCATCCGCGGTGATTACCTGAACACGTTCCTGACCTTCAAGAACAGTGGTGGCCGCTGATGTTGACCAAGTTCGTCCGCGTGCAGCTGGTGGTCTTCGTGGTCATCGCGGTCCTCGGCGTCGCGTACGTCGGCGCGACGTACGCGGGGCTGGACAAACTGGTCCTCGATCGCGGGTACACCGTCAAGGTGCGGCTCGCCACCGGCGGCGGCATCTTCAGCAACGCCGAGGTCACCTATCGGGGTGTGCCGATCGGCAGGGTCGGCGAACTGCGGCTGACCGCCTCCGGGATGGAGGTGGACCTCGAAATCGAGCCGGGCGGCCCGGAGGTGCCCGCGGACACCGAAGCCGTCGTCGCCAACCGATCCGCCGTCGGCGAGCAGTACGTCGACCTGCGCCCGCGCCGCGACAACGGAGCCATGCTGCGGGACGGTTCGGTGATCGCGGAGGCGGACACGAAGATCCCGCTGCCCGTGGACGTGGTTCTGTCCAGTGTGGACTCGTTCGCGAACTCGGTGCCGAAGCCGGCCCTGCGGACCGTGGTCGACGAGCTGTACAACGCGACTTCCGACGCGGGACCGGCGCTGGACCAGCTCGTCGGCAGGGGGATCGAGTTCGTGCGGGAGGCGAGCGCGCACGTCGGGCCGCTGACCAGGTTCGTGACCGACGCGCAGACCGTGCTCGACACCCAGGTTTCGCAAGCGGAGGCCATCCGTTCGTTCGGCGCGAACGCGAAACTGCTCGCCGCGACGTTGAAGAGCTCCGACGGCGATCTGCGCCGGCTGATCCCGGCCGTGCCGGCGGCCGCGAACGAGATCAGCACGCTGCTGCGGGAGACCGGCCCGAGCCTCGGCATCCTGCTGGCGAACCTGCTGACCACCGCGGACGTGCTGGAAACCCGGCAGGACGGCATCGAGCAATTGCTGGTCACCGCGCCGAAAGCGGTCGCCGCCGGGCACGCGATCATGGGGCCGGACGGTGCGCACGTCGGCCTCTCGCTGACGTTCTTCGATCCGCCGCCGTGCGCCACCGGTTACGGGACCGGCTATCGCGACGGACTCGACACTTCGCCGCGTCCGCTGAACACCGCGGCGCGCTGTGCCCTGCCGAAGGGCAACCCGACGAACGTGCGCGGCTCGCAGAACGTGCCCAGGAGGTGAAGGCCATGACCCGATTCGCCGCATTTCTCGCCGCCGTCGCCACCGCGGCGGCGGCCTGGTTCGGCTACTCGTGGTGGGACGCGAGCCACGACGACGGCGTCGCGCGGGCCACGGTCCGCGACGAGGCCTTGCAGGCGGGCAGGCAGTCGGTCGCCGCACTGACCACTTTGGACTACCGGCAGGCGGAGCAGGGCTACCAGAACTGGCTGAACCTGTCCGGCGGCGCGCTGCACGAAGAGCTGGCGCGGGACAGGGAAGGCGGCCTCGGCCGGATCGGCCAGGCGAAGACCGTCACCACCGGCCGGGTCGTCGACGCCGCGGTGACCGAAGTGGACAGTGGCGGCGGGACGGCCGAGGTGATCGCTTCGGTCGAACTCGAGGTGCGGCCCGAAGGCGGGGAACCCGTGACCAAGCACAACCGGTTCCGCGTCGGCCTGAACCGGACACCGGACGGATGGCGCGTCACGTCACTCGGCCAGGTGCCGGTGACCGACACCGGAAAGCCCTGACGGAGGACGCGATGACCACGAAACGAGCCGACAAACCGGCGCGGCGCGCGGTGAAGGTGGCCGGGAAGATGGGCGGGAGCACCCGGGTTCTCGAAGCTCCTGCCGAGGAAACCGTTGCCGAGGAGACTCCTGAGGCGCCGGTCGTCGTTCCGGTGCGGCGGGGAGCGATGGTGTTCGGCGCGGTCGCGCTGGTGATGGCGGGCCTCGCGGGGTGGTTCGCGATCGAAGCGAGGGACACGACGGCGGCGCTGGCGCACAACACCGCGCTGACCGACGTCGCCACCACCGCGGAAGTGAGCGACCAGATCGGCAAGGCGCTCGGCACGGTGTTCTCCTACCGCTACGACGACCCCGCCAAGAGCGAGCAAGCCGCCAAAGCGGTCCTCACCGGGCCGGCGCTGGGACAGTACGACCAGCTGTTCGCGCAGGTCCGGGGTCTCGCGGCGGAGCAGAAACTGGTCGTGACCTCGACCGCGGTGGTCTCGGGCGTCAAGGTCCTCGACGGGGACCGGGCGTCGCTGCTGGTGTTCCTCGACCAGACCGGTGTGCGCGGGGACGGGCAGCGCAGTACGGGCGCGGCTCAGCTGAGCGTCAGCGCGGAACGGGCCGAGGGGAAGTGGCGGATCACAGCTCTCGCGGCCGCCTGACGCGGCCGGAAGTACGTGAAGGCCCCCTTCCTTGCGCCTAACGCAAGGAAGGGGGCCTTCACGTACTTCCGGCTTCTGAGGTCAGGTGTCGCGCCTGGCGAGAGGGCCGCGAAAGCCACTTTCGCGACACCCGCCGTCCAGCCAGGCACCCTCTTGCTCCCCCCCGGTACCAGAAAGTCCGTGAAGGCCTCCTTGAGGGACCCAGAGTCCCTACCGTTTGCCGTCACCGAGGTTAGCGGGCTGCGCGCTAGCGAATGATCTAAAATGAGCACCCCGCAAATCAGGTGGAATCTCGAAA